>NZ_QTPQ01000012.1:0-171618 GCF_003853425.1 Burkholderia sp. Bp9140 | reverse complement strand
CGCAGGAACTCAGGCATATCCTTGGCGTTCGCACTGTGCTGCAGATACTCCGCCAGCGGCAGCAGATGCATGTAGAGTGAATAAAACGTCAGCGTGCGGCCTTCTCCAGTCTCGGTCGTATGCTTGAGCAACACAAATCCCGTATGGCTCACGCCGCCGTCAATCCCATGCTGACAGACGCGATAGGCGACGACCTCGCCGTCGGCAATCGCGTGCACCTTGCCCTTCGTATCGGGCTGAAGATGCACGCCGCAATGCCAGCGGCGATCGAAGGCAATCGGATAGACGCCGTGGTCGCATTCGAACTTGTCTACCGCATCCATCATCGGATCGGGGTTCATCCCGGTCGGGGCCGCAAGACCGGCTTCGGGCAGAAACGGGGGGCTGATGATCATGATCGTTACTGTGTGTGGCTGTATTTGGCGCTGGGCTGGTAGTCGCTCACCGGCAGTTGCGGCAGGCTGATGGACGTCTTGCCGGGCCCTTCGAACGTGAACGAAGCCGCCCGGATACGGAATTCACCCCGACAGTTGAAGACGACATTGCCGTTCTCGATGGTCATCGATGCGCCGCCGCTGGTCACCACCGCACTAGTTTTGGCGTTCACGAGCACATCCATATCGGGAAAACCGTGCCGTCGGATGTTCGCGAGTGAAACACACCGGCAGAGAAACGCCTATGGGCCGGACGCCGATATGACGCGACGCTCCCATGCCGTCCGCGAGCAGCCGGTCATACGTATATGGGCAATTGTTATAGAAGGTTTCAGAATGATCGCGGCCACCGCAAAGCGGTGGCCGCGGCACGCGGGATCAAACGCGAAGTCTGTAGACGCGTCGATGGATTTCATGCGCAGCGTGCACGCGACGTCGATCATCCGGCGGCCGGCGCAGCGGAAGGAAATCGCGAATCTGGTGGTGTACGTATGCTCGCCGCAGGCTTCGGCGACGACGGGCGCGGCGCTGCGCGCCGACGGCGGCGTGCTCGACACGATCGCTTGACGGCGCGGATGGCCCGGACGACGGGCACGGCAGCCGCGGCGGCCCGCCGCCGCGCTATCGGGACGCGCTCTTGCCCGGCTGGAGCGTGCCCTTGCGGTCGGCGTCCATGCAGGTATCGAAGCCGTGTTGCGTGACGGCACCGGCGTTGTCGAACACGACGAAGAAAGTACGGTGATCGTTGCCGTGCTCGATGAAGTAGTTGTAGCAGACGCCGCTGCCGTTGCGGACCATCCACACGCTGCGCGGGTTGCCGCCGGCACGGACGACGTCGGCGCGCGTCGCGCCGTGCCGCGACGCGGCCCTCGCCAGCGGCGTGCGCGAATACGAGAACGGCAGCCACGAGTCGAACCACGCGCAGCCATGCAGCATCAGGCAGCTGGCGGCCAGGGACAGCGTCACGGCGGGGCGGGACATCGGAATCAATCGCATGCTTGGTGAAATCTGCTGCGCCATGCCGGCGTGATCGAAAGCCCCATGCTACTAGACCTTTGGGTCCGGATCGAAAAGAAATGTAGAGACTTGTGTCCGACGCCCTGCTCTACGCAATCCGCCACCCGCCCGATCGTCGCGAACCGTTGCAGCCCCGTGCGGGCCCGCACACGCGTCAATGGCGCCGCGCCGATGTTCCGAATCGGCGAAACGCGCATGGCCGTCAAGCGACCCATTCGGTCCACAGCATCGTCAGCACGGTCATCAGCGCCGGGCCGACGAACAACCCGATCAGGCCGAACGTCTCCGCGCCGCCGAGGATACCGAACAGCACGAGCAGGAACGGCAGGCGGGTCGAGCTGCCGATCAACACCGGCCGCACGAAATGCTCGGCGACGAACACGACCACGAAGCCGAGCACCAGCACCACGACGGCCCACGCGGTCGCGCCCTGCACGAACAGCCACAGCGCCGCGCCGCAGAACACGATCGGCGCGCAGAACGGCAGCATCGCGGCGACGGCCGTGACGAGACCGAGCAGCGCCGCATGCGGGACGCCCGCGAGCGCGTACGCGACGCCGAGCAAGGCGCCCTCGCCCAACCCGACGACGACCAGCCCCGTCACCGTGCCGTACACGGCCGCGACCATCCGTTCGATCAGATCCGCGCCGCCGCGGCCGAACGCGCGCCCTGCGCCCTGCAGCAACGCGCCCGACAACTTGTGGCCGGCCCGCATGATCACGAACAGCGTGACCAGCATGAAGCCGAACTCGAACAGCGCATGCGCGAGCTTCGTGCCGAACTGCCGGCCGAACGCGATGAACTTCTCGCCGCTCGCGCCATGCATCGCGGTGCCCGCGTGCAGCGGATGACCGAGATTGGCCTGCCACCACTCGGTGACCTGCGCGGCACCGTACGGCAACCGGCTGACGACGTCCGGCAGCGGAATGCCGTTGTCCTGGATCGATTGCAGCCAGATGCGCAGGTCGTGCGCCTGCGCGATCGCCTGCCCCAGCGCGATCGCGACCGGCAGCACGACCAGCAGCGACACGCTCGCGGTGATCGCGGTCGCGATCAGGGTCGGCCGGTCGCGAAACCAGCGACGGGATTCGAAGCGTTTCAGCAACGGCCACAACGCGATCGCAATCACGCATGCCCACGCGACGGCGGGAAGGAAATCGCGGATCACCCACAGCGCGAGCACCAGCAGCGCCGCATACAGCACGGCGCGGGCGATCTGCTGCGCGCGCGGCCGCACGGCGGAATCCTGGGAGGGCGAGACATGTGCGCGCATGGCACCTCGGTCGAAATGAAAAAATGGCGGTTCGTGCAGGCCGGAAACCTGTACGAACCGCCATTCTATCCATCGGCGCCGCAACGGCATGCGCACGCACTGCCAAGCATCGTCAAATCCATGCCGCGAACGCGGCACCGCCGTGCGGTGCAACGCGTGGCTCAGGCCACCTTGTCGGCGACGCGGTAGCGTTCGAGCCAGTGCGCGTACGGCGCGGGCAGCGTCCACGACGGACGCTCGACACCGAGCTGCTTGGCCGCGTAGTACGGCCAGTGCGGATCGGCCAGATGCGCGCGGCCGACCATCACGAGGTCGAGCTGCTGTTCGGCGACGACGCGCTCGGCCAGTTGCGGCGTATCGATCCCCCACGCGGACGACACCGGCAGGCCAGCCTCGCGGCGCACGCGTTCCGCGATCGGCGCGAGCAACGCCGGGCCCCACGGAATCCGCGCTTCAGGCGTCGAAAAGCCGACCGACACGCTCAGCATGTCGAGGCCTTCCTGCTTCATCCGCTGTGTGAGCGCGATCGATTCGGCCAGCGTTTCTTCATCGCGGCCGTCGTATTCGAGCACGCCGAGGCGCGCGGTCAGCGGCAGGTGCTCCGGCCAGACCTGACGGACGGCCTTCAGCGTATCGACAAGGAACCGGCCGCGGTTTTCCGCCGAACCGCCGTACTCGTCGTCGCGCTGGTTCGAATGCACGGAGAAAAAGCTCTGGCCGAGATAGCCGTGCGCGAAGTGCAGTTCGAGCCATTCGAAGCCGAGGTCGCGGGCGCGCTTCGCCGACGCGACGAAGTCGGCCTGCACGCGGGCGATGTCGTCGTGCGTCATCGCGCGCGGCGTCTTCGGCAGGTGCGCGCCGAACGGTACCGCCGACGGTGCGATGGTCTGCCAGCCGCGCGGGTCGCCGTCGGCGATATGGTCGTCGCCTTCCCACGGACGGTTCGCGCTCGCCTTGCGGCCCGCATGCGCGATCTGGATGCCCGGCACGGAACCGGCCGCCTTGATCGCCGCGACCGACGGCGCGAACGCCTCGGCCTGCGCGTCGGTCCACAGCCCGGCGCAGCCCGGCGTGATGCGGCCTTCCGGCGACACGGCCGTCGCCTCCGCGATCACGAGGCCCGCGCCGCCGCGCGCGATGCCGGCCAGATGCACGTGATGCCAGTCGTTGACGACGCCGTCTTCGGCGACATACTGGCACATCGGCGGCACCGCGATGCGGTTGCGCAGCGTGACGTCCTTGAGTTTGAACGGTTCGAACAGGGCAGACATCCACCACTCCTTTGCTTGGTTCTGCGAAACGACGGGATGACCCGCCGTGCGGTGTGCACGGCGAAACGATTCGGATCGGCGCCGGACGGGTCGCGCCCGACGACGGAAACGGCCTGGCGCCGGTCGTGCCGGCGCCGGGGCGGCTTACTGACGGCCGAGCTTCGCGAGCAGCGCCGCGGCCGCGGGCTCCGACGACGCGGGGTTCTGCCCCGTGATCAGCAGCCCGTCGGTGACGACATGCGGCGCCCAGTCGGCGCTGCGCTCGAACTGCGCGCCGTTGGTCTTCAGCATGTCCTCGACGAGGAACGGCACCACTTCCGTCAGCTCGACGGCCGCTTCCTCGCTGTTGGTGAAGCCCGTCACGCGCTTGCCGCGCACGACCGACTCGCCGGTGTTCGGCTCCTTCACGTGGCGCAGCACGCCCGGCGCGTGGCACACGGCCGCGACCGGCTTGCCGGCCGACAGCGCGCGCTCGATCAGGCCGATCGAATGCAGATCCTCGGCGAGATCCCACAGCGGGCCATGTCCGCCCGGATAGAACACCGCGTCGTACTCGTCGACCGACACGTCGGCGAGCTTGCGCGTGGCGGCGAGCTCGGCCTTGGCGGCCGGATCCGCGTCGAAGCGGCGCGTCGCGTCGGTTTGCGCGGCCGGATCGCTGCTTTTCGGGTCGAGCGGCGGCTGGCCGCCCTTCGGCGACGCGAGCGTCAGTTCGACGCCCGCATCCTTGAACGCGTAGTACGGCGCGGCCAGTTCCTCGAGCCAGAAGCCGGTTTTCTTGCCGGTGTCGCCGAGCGTGTCGTGCGAGGTCAGGACAACCAGAATCTTCATGATCAGACACTCCTTCGAAATGGGGGAACGGGCCGCGTCGCGGGCGGCAGCCAGCGTGACGCACGCCGCGTGCCGGCGACGACGACGCGCCTGCCGGTTAGTCCGCTGGCACGCGTCAACGTGCCGGCCACGGATCGAAAATGTTGCTCGCGCCTATTAGACCAGTCGTCTAGAAGACGCTCGAAAAAAAGACGACGTCTCCTGCACGACCAGCATGGCGGCGCGAGATGGCATTTTCGCGTCCGGGTTGCGCGTCAGGAGCGGCGTCGCATTCATTGAGACCGGATGATATCCCCGGATTAGACCGGTCGTCTAGTGACGCCGCATTCGGCCCTGTCGGCGTCATGGCTTTTGCGGCGGCGGCGCGCCGCGCAACGTTCGTCGCCGCTCGCGCTCCGTTCGCGCCACCGCATCGGCTAGCCGTGCGGCGGTCCGTCCGTATCGCCGGCCTCGATCACCGGCATTTCGAGCCGCTGGCCGCGCGCGCCGTCCGCGAGCAGCCCCAGCATCAAGTCCGCCAGCGCACGTCCGGTCGCGTGTCCGGTCGGCTGCACCACTGCCGTCACCCGGTACGGATGCGCAACGTCCGACGGCACGCCGTCATAGACGATCAACGAGATGTCCCGCCCCAGGCGCAAGCCGCTGTCGACCAGCGCGCGGAACGCGCCGCCGCCCGCGATATTGTTGTCGACGAGCAGCGCCGTCGGCCGTTCGGCCCGCGCGAGCAGCGCCTGCGCGCCCTGCTGTCCGCCGTCGCACGTAAACGGACACTCGACCAGCAGCGCCGGATCGGGTTCGATGCCGGCTTCGCGCAGCGCCGCGAGATAGCCGGCGCGACGCTGCATCGCGAAATTGAGCGACAGCGGCGCACTGATCATCGCGATGCGGCGATGACCGAAGCCGATCAGGCGCCGCACGGCATCGCGTGCGCCCGCCTCGTTGTCGAAATCGAACCATGCGTAAGGCTCGGCGGCCTGCGTGCGGCCATACGCGACGTATGGAAACGCGCTCGACCGCAGGTACGCGAGGCGCGGATCGTCGACCTGCGTGCGCGCGACGATCAGCCCGTCGACGAGCTTGCCGTCGACGAGCCGTCGATACGTGTCCAGCTCGGCGTTCGGCCGCGCGGCCGCGATGATGAAGTCGAGATTGCGTTCGGCGAGCCGCTCGGTGATGCCCGCGACGACTTCGCCGAAGCGCGGATCACCGAGATCGCCCACGCCGAACGGATACACGATGCCGATCGCATCCGAGCGCCCCGTCGCCAGCCGCCGCGCGGTCGGATCCGCGACATAGCCGAGTTCGCGCGCGGCCTTCATCACGCGCTCGCGGGTCGCCTCGCTCACGTCGTCATAGCCGTTCAGCGCGCGGCTGACCGTCGTGCGCGACAGCCCGAGCGCGTCCGACAACGCCTTCAGATTCACCTTCACGTCGCTCCTCGCATTGTGTTTTCCATCGGTCCATGCCGTTTTGAGGCAATTATTTCCGAATGGTAGTTATTACCGTCAAATATTTATCTTTTGACGTCCAAACCGGTTTGAAATAGCATCCAAACCGGTTTGGATGTCGACACCACTTCAGCCGTTCCTTTTCACCGTCAATGGAAACAACGCCGAGATGACCTATTTTCCTTTTTGCCGTTCGACCGCGGCCAAACGTTTGCTGTTCGCCGGCGCCGCACTGGCCGCCTTCGCGTCCGCTTCGCATGCGCAGACCGCCGGCGCTCCCACGCCGACGCCTCACACGCAGCAGGCATACGACCCCGAAGGCAACTTCACGATGCGCTGGACCCGCGCGGACATCCGTCAGATCGTCGCGCAGTCGCACACGGCCGGCGCCGACAAGAATTCGCTGCCGCAAGCGCTGACGATGCCCGACATCCCGCAGGATTTCCCGCTGATCAACTCGAACGTGTGGGTGTGGGACACCTGGCCGCTGGCCGACCTGCGCGCGAACCAGCTCAGCTACAAGGGCTGGGAAGTGATCTTCTCGCTCACCGCCGATCCGCACGCGGGCTACACGTTCGATGACCGCCACGTCCACGCGCGCATCGGCTTCTTCTATCGCCGCGCCGGCATTCCCGCGTCGCAGCGGCCCGCGAACGGCGGCTGGACCTGGGGCGGCCATCTGTTCCCGGACGGCGCGAGCGCCAAGGTGTTCGGCACGTCGCCGATGACCAACAACGCCGAATGGTCGGGCTCGGCGCGCCTCACGCACGGCGACAACGTCAGCCTCTACTACACCGCGACGTCGTTCAACCGCTCGGCGCCGGGCGGGGCCGACATCACGGCGCCGCAGGCGATCATCACGCGCGCCGACGGCCACATCCAGGCCGACGACAAGCACGTGTGGTTCACCGGCTTCGACAATCACAAGGCGCTGCTGCAGCCGGACGGCAACTACTACCAGAGCGGCCAGCAGAACACCTACTTCTCGTTCCGCGATCCGTTCGTGTTCACCGATCCCGCGCATCCGGGCAAGACCTACATGGTGTTCGAAGGCAACACGGGCGGCCAGCGCGGCGCCCGGACCTGTACCGAGGCCGACCTCGGCTACGCGCCGAACGATCCGTACAAGGAAGACCTCAACGCCGTGATGAACTCGGGCGCAGTGTATCAAAAGGCCAACGTCGGCCTGGCGGTCGCGACGAACCCGCAGCTCACCGAATGGAAGTTCCTGCCGCCGATCCTGTCGGCGAACTGCGTCGACGACCAGACCGAGCGCCCGCAGATCTACCTGAAGGACGGCAAGTACTACCTGTTCACGATCAGCCACCGCACGACGATGGCGGCCGGTGTCGACGGCCCGGACGGCGTGTACGGCTTCGTCGGCAACGGCATCCGCAGCGACTTCCTGCCGCTGAACGGCGGCAGCGGCCTCGTGCTCGGCAACCCGACCGACTTCTCCGCACCGGCCGGGGCGCCGTATTCGCAGGACCCGAACCAGAACCCGCGCGAGTTCCAGTCGTATTCGCACTTCGTGATGCCGGGCGGGCTCGTCGAGTCGTTCATCGATGCGATCGGCCCGCGCCGCGGCGGCACGCTCGCGCCGACGGTGAAGGTCAACATCAACGGCACGTCGACCACGGTCGACCGCACCTACGGGCGCGGCGGCCTCGGCGGTTACGGCGACATCCCGTCGAACCTGCCGGCAACGGGCGCCGGTCACAACGACGGCCCGGGCACCCGGCCGTAACGGCCGTGGCCGCGTAGCCGGCCGGTTCAGCAGGCGCGCATCGCGCGTGTCGCGTGTGCGCCTGTCCCTTTTGTTCCGCAGACCGCGCATGCCGCCGTTGTTCGCGGCATGCGCCCATTTTTCCCGCTTCGCGCAGCGGAGCACGGAACCCCGCATGAGATCGACGTTTTTCCGCTTTTCCTTCCGGCTCGCCGGGATGCTGCTCGCCGGTGCGGCCGGCATGCAGACCGCACACGCGGCTTGCGCCGCATCGCCCGCGAGCGCGAGCGCGACGCCGCAATGGCGCCCCGCCATCCATTACACGCCGCAACGCAACTGGATGAACGACCCGAACGGCCTCGTTTACGAAAACGGCCGCTATCACCTGTTCTACCAGTACAACCCGCTCGGCCACGACTGGGGCAACATGTCGTGGGGCCATGCGGCCAGCACCGACCTCGTCCACTGGCGCGAGCAGCCCGTCGCGATGCGCGCGAATGCCACGGAGGAAATCTTCTCCGGCTCGATCGTCGCCGACACGCACAACACGTCCGGCCTCGGCGCGCCGGGCGCAACGCCGCTCGTCGCGCTTTATACGAGCGTCTACAAGGCCGGTTCCGGTCACGCACCCGGCACGCAGGCGCAGTCGCTCGCGTACAGCCTCGACCACGGCGCGACGTGGCAGCCCTACGCGCACAATCCGGTGCTCACGCTCGATCCGGAATCGAAGCAGTTCCGCGACCCGAAGGTGTCGTGGTATGCGCCGGGACGCTACTGGCTGATGACGACCGTCGTCGCCGACGCGCAGGTCGTGAAGCTCTACCGTTCCGACGACCTGATCCACTGGTCGTTCCTGAGCGACTTCACGCTGCCGGCCGTGCCCCATGCGGGCGTGCTGTGGGAAATGCCCGACCTCGTGCCGCTGCCCGTCGACGACGATCCCCGGCACATCAAGTGGGTGATGATCGTCAACGTCAACCCGTGGTCGATCGCCGGCGGTTCCGGCGCGATGTATTTCGTCGGCGACTTCGATGGCCGCACGTTCGTGCCCGATCGCGTCGCGCCGGCCGGTTCCGATCCCGCGCAATTCCGCTGGGTCGATCATGGCGCCGACTTCTATGCGGCCGGGACGTTCTCCGGCGCGCCGGGCGCGCGCCCTGTCGCGATTGCATGGATGAGCAACTGGGACTATGCGGCGAAAGTGCCGACGGCACCCTGGCGCGGCGCGACGGCGTTGCCGCGCGAACTTGCGCTGAAGACGATCGGCGGCGAACCGACGCTCGTCGCGACGCCGGCCGCTGCGTTCGATGCGTGGGCCGACACACGGCCCGCCGTGCATGAAGGCGACCTGAACGTCGAATCCGCCACGCGCGCGCTGTCGGCCGCGACGCGCGGGGTCGTGCAGCGCATCACGGTGACGATCACGCCGCGGGGCGCGGCCCGCGCGGGCTTGATCGTCCGCGGCTCGGCGGACGGCGCGATCGGCACCCGGATCGTGTACGACACCGCGCGGCGCACGCTGACGCTCGACCGCTCCCGATCCGGCACGACGGATTTCGCCGGCACGTTCAGCCGCGAGCACATCGTCGATCTGCCGCTCGAGCACGGACGCTTGCAGCTCGAGATCGTCGTCGATCGCGGCTCGGTCGAAGTGTTCGCGAACGGCGGTCGCGTCGCGCTCACGGACCTGATCTTTCCGCCGCTCGATGCGGACCGCGTCGCCGTGTTCGCCGAGCAGGGAAGCGCGACGTTCTCGGGGCTGACGGTGACCCGGCTCCACGCGCGCGATCGGGCCGACGAGACCCGTGACGCCTGTGCATCGCGCTAGCCATGTGATCCGACGGCGGGGCCGCGCCACCCGACATCGCGTCATGTGGTGCCGCCCCGCCGGGTTCGCGCTCAGAGCAAGCCCATTCCACCCGATGCGATGATTTCCGCGCCGACGATGAACGCGGACTCGGGCGCGCTCAGGTGCAGCACCGTCGACGCGATTTCGTCCGGCGTGCCGAACCGGCCGATCGGGACGAGGCCCTTGATCTTGTCGGCCGTCTCGTCGAGCGTCGCGGCATCGAGGCCGAGCTTGCCGTACAGCGGCGTCTGGACCGGCCCGGGGCTCACCACGTTCACCCGCACGCCGTGCGCCAGCAGTTCCGTCGACAGCGTCTTCGCGAACGAATTGACGGCCGCCTTGCTCGCCGCATACACGGACGAACCCGGCATCCCGATGTGCGCGTTGATCGAACCGTTGATCACGATCGACGCACCGCGGTTCAGCAGCGGGACGAGCGCCTGGATCTGGAAGTACGCGCCCTTCACGTTGGTGTTGAACACGAGGTCCCACATCGCCTCGTCGCTATCCGCGAACGGCGCGAGTTTCGCGACGCCCGCATTGATGAACACGGCGTCGAGCCGCGCGCCGGACGCTTCGATCGCGTCCGCCAGCGCCCGCGCCGACGCGACGCTGCCGGCCTCGTTGCGGATCGCGAGCGCGCCGTCGCCGAGCGTCTCGCGCGCGGCGGCGAGCGTCTGCTCGTCGCGGCCGGTGATGATGACCCGCGCGCCTTCGGCCGCGAATGCCCGTGCGGCCGCCAGGCCGATGCCGCTGTTGCCGCCCGTGACGAGTACCGTCTTTCCTTCGAAGCGTTGCATGATGTTCTCCTGTGAACCGGTGAGTTGACCGTGAACACAGGATGCGCGCGGCGCCCGGCGTTGCCGTACGGCCGGCGCGGCAGACATGTTCGAAATCTTCGAACGTGTTTGCCGGCGGCCGGTCCGTCGCGTGCCCGCCTGCCCCTCAGCCCGACACGTCGATCCCGTCGAGCAGGCGCTGCGCGAGCCGCGGTTCGCGCAGTTGCTCCAGCCACCATTGCAGCGCGCGGCCGTCGCGCTCGCCGCGCCAGGCGACATACAGCACGTTCGGTTCGCGCGGGTCGGCCGTTTCCTTCTCCACGAGCTCGCCGCGCGCGAGCAACGACGCGACCCGCCGGCGCGGCACCCAGCCGACGCCGAGCCCGTCGCGCTGCGCGAGGATCTTCGCGCGCATCGACGGCACCGCGAGCACCGCCTGGCCGCCGAGCAATCCATACGCGCGGCCGACGGCCCGCCGCGACGAATCGGCGACGACGACCGCGCGGTGCGCGCCGATCGCGTCCCGGGTCAGCCGCTCGCCCGCCGACGCAAGCGCGTGGCGCGGCGACACCGCGAACACCCATTCCATCGCGCCGAGCTCGAACCACTTGAAGCCCGGAATCGCCGGCGGCTCGTTGGTCGCGCCGACGACCAGATCCGCGCGACCGTCGCGCAGCGCTTCCCAGGTGCCGCCGAGCACTTCGTGCGTGAAGCGCAGCGACACGCCCGAATCGAGCGTATCGAACGCGCGAACGACCGGCAACAGCGTGTCGAACTCCAGCACCTCGTCGCTGACGATCCACAGCCGGTCCTCCCAGCCGCTCGCGACCTGCCGCACGCGCTGCGTGAGCCGCGCGACGTCCAGCGCGAGGCGCGCCGCCTCGTCGGTCAGCAACTGGCCGGCCGGCGTGAGCTGCAGCCGGTAGCCGCGGCGGTCGAACAGCAGCGCGTCGAAGCGCGTTTCGAGCTGCCGCGCGGCGTGCGACACCGTCGACGGCGCCTTGCCGAGCCGCGCGGCCGCCCGCGACAGGCTGCCGGTGGTGCGGATCGCATCGAGCAGCGCGAGTTCGTCTTCGGACAGCATGAGGAGCACTCCGGTCGGGGATTGTGGTGGATCGTAAGGCAGCGGCGGGCGGTGGTCCAATCGAATGACGCCGTGCGCGGGGTGTGGTGGAGGCCGGGCCCGCCGGTATTCATCATGAAGCACGATCTCACGGATCCGGACGGGGCTTGCGGGCGGTGCTCATCGTTGCCGCCACGGCACGCGCCGTCCCGAGCCGCACGAAGCCGCTCGCGTGTTCCCGAAGGCCATTCAGGCAACGCACTTCCGGTATGCTGATCGGCATCAGATTCCGGCACCCGAGGTAACCACTGCGATGGACATCGCGATCCGCATCGAAGGCCGTCACGACCTGACCGGGCAAATCTTCCGGCAATTGCGCACCGCGATCATCGACGGGCGGCTCGAGGGCGGCGCCCGGCTGCCGTCGACGCGCGATCTCGCGAAGCAGCTCGGCGTGTCGCGCAAGACGACGCTTGATGCCTTCGAGCGTCTCGTCGCCGAGGGCTACCTGAACACGCGCGCAGGCGACGGCACGTTCGTCGCCGACGGCCTCGCGCGGGTTCCGCATGCGCCCGTCGCGTCGACACCGTCGCTCGTCGAGGACACGCCGCGCATCCACGCGGTCGATGCACGCGCCCTGTGGGACGACCTGCCGGACGCGCTCGCGATGCCCGCGCCGCAGGACGCGCCCGCCTTCGACTTCCGCGGCGGCGTGACCGACAAGACGCTGTTTCCGTTCGATGCGTGGCGCCGCTGCCTGCATCACGCATTGCGCCAGCAGGCGCGCGGCCCCGGCCAGTACCACGACCCGGCCGGCGATCCGCAGTTGCGCGGCGCGATCGCGCGCTACGTCGCGTTCAGCCGCGCGGTCGCGTGCGGCTGGGACGACGTGCTCGTCACGCAAGGCGCGCAACAGGCACTCGACCTGATCGCGCGCGTAGTCGTCCGGCCGGGCGACGTCGTCGCGGTCGAGAATCCCGGCTATCCGCCGGCCCGCGCGGCATTCGCATCGCTCGGGGCGACGGTGACCGGCGTGCCGGTCGATGCACACGGCCTCGTCACCGAGCGGCTGCCCGACGATGCACGGCTCGTCTACGTGACGCCGTCGCACCAGTTCCCGCTCGGGATGCCGATGACGCTGGACCGGCGCGTCGCGCTGCTCGAATGGGCGCAGCGCCGCCGCGCGGTGATCATCGAGGACGACTACGACGGCGAGTTCCGCTTCGAGGGCCGGCCGGTGGAGTCGCTGAAGAGCCTCGACCGCACGGGCCTCGTCGCGTACGTCGGCACGTTCTCGAAGACGATCTTTCCGGAACTGCGGATCGGCTACGCGATTCCGCCGCGCGCGCTGCGCGGCGCGCTCGCCAAGGCAAAGCAGATCGTCGACTGGCACACCTGCACGCTGACGCAGGCGGCGCTCGCGCGCTTCATGCTCGAAGGCGATTTCGCGCGGCACCTGCGGCGCGTGCGGAAGCACTACGACGCGCGCCGCACGATGCTGCTCGCCCATCTGCGCGGCGGACTCGCGCCGTGGTTCGAACCGATCGTGCCGACCGCCGGCATCCACCTCGCCGCGCACCTGAAACCGGGGCTCGACGAAGCCGCGCTGGTCCGCGCCGCCCGTCAGCACGACATCGGCCTGTACGGAATCTCGGCGTTCCACGTCGGCTCGGCGGCGCGCGCGGGGCTACTGTTCGGCTATGGCGGGATCGACGCGCTGCGCATCGACACCGCGCTCGCAAAACTGGCCGCGCTGCTGGATTCGGGCAGTTTCGGCAGCGCGCAGCTGGTTACCTGATTTTTCCCTGAATTGGCCATTCAAGCAGGCCAGTGGCACGCTTAAAGTGGGTCCTGTCGCGCCACCGTGCGCACCAACCGAAACAAGGACCCGCCATGCAACCGCGCCTGAACTTCTATACCGCCAGCCCGAACGCGATCAAGGTGATGCGCAACGCCGAGGAATTCATCGCGAAGAGCTCGATCGAGAAGCCGCTCGCCGAACTCGTCCGGCTGCGCGCGTCGCAGATCAACGGCTGTGCGTTCTGCGTCGACATGCACACCACCGACGCGCGCAAGGGCGGCGAGACCGATCGACGCCTGGCGACGGTGGTCGTCTGGCGCGAAACGCCGTTCTTCACCGACCGCGAACGCGCGGCGCTCGAATGGACCGAAGCGCTGACGCTGGTCGCCGACGACCACGTGCCCGATTCCGTCTGGGAAGCCGTGAAGCCGCACTTCAGCGACACGGAACTGTTCGAGCTGTCGATGCTGATCGCGACGATCAACACGTGGAACCGCTTCGCGATCGCGTTCCGCAAGATGCCCGAGTAAGGAGGCGGCGATGATGCATTCCCGCTCCAGGCGCCGCCGCGCGCTTCTTCGGTGCATGGCGCTCGCGCTCGGCGCCGCACTGCCGGCCGCCGTCCACGCACACGATGCCGGCGACAACGTGCACGCGATCATGCGGCAGGCCGTGCCCGAAGCGCCCGGCAAGCTCGTCGTCGTCGCGACCGTCGACTATGCGCCCGGCCAGGCGTCCGAGGCGCACCAGCACCTCGGTTCGGTGTTCGCGGTCGTGTCGAAAGGCGCCGTGCTGTCGCAGGTGAACGGCGGCCCGGTGCGCCGCTACCGCGCCGGCGAAGGCTGGTATGAGGCGCCCGGTTCGCGCCATCCGGTGTCGCGCAATGCGAGCGCGACCGAACCCGCGCAGCTCGTCGTGTTCGGGCTGACGGGCGAGCACGATCCGCTGAAATCGCCGATCGATCAGTGACGACGTTCAGGGGGCGTGCCGTGCCGGGCACGCGCCCGGGCGGCACGGCCCGGTTTCCCGGCCCGTGCCACGCGGCTTCCTCGCCGGTTTCGGGCGCCTCCGCTCCGCCGTTTTCTCCACCGTTTCCCCGCCGCTTCCTCATTAGCCGCTCCCTACATTCCGCCGCCGGCACACGGCCCTTCACCGCGCCGCCGCGCGCTCGTCCGCACCACCATTCGGCGCACGCTTGATCGCGATCAACGCGGGCGAAAACCCTTCCTTGAAATTAACTAACTCATCAATTAGCGTCATCCGCATGAACGCGAAATCCACCGTCGCCAGGCCGCGCGGGCGCCGCCCGTCGGTGGACGACTTCGACCTGCGCGATCACATGCTCGACGTTGCGATCCAGCTGTTCGCCGAGCGCGGCATCGCAGCGACGACGGTCGCACAGATCGCCGCGGCCGCCGGCGTCACGTCGGCGATGGTCCACTACTACTTCACGAATCGCGAGCAGCTGCTCGACGCGATCGTCGAGGAGCGGCTCGCGCAGGTCATCGCGTTCGTGTGGCGGCCGACCGCCCCGCAGGTCGAAAACGATCCGTTCGCGCTCGTCGCCGAACTCGTCGACCGCTTCTTCGACGTCACGCATCGGATGCCCTGGCTGCCGTCGATCTGGCTGCGCGAGATCGTCCATGAAGGCGGCCTGCTGCGCGAGCGGATGCTCCGGCGGATGCCGCTCGAGCATGTCGGGCGCTTCGCCGAGCGCATCCGCGCCGCGCAGCAGGCCGGCACGCTGAATCCCGCGCTCGAGCCCGCGTTCCTGTTCCATTCGATCATCGCGCTCGTGATGCTGCCGCTCGCGACCGCGAAGCTGTGGCAAAGCGCGCGCGGCCTGCCGCCGATCGATCGCGACGTGCTGCATCGCCACGTCCGCGCGCTGCTCGGCTCCGGCCTGCAACCGCCCGCCGCCGCGCCGGATGCTCGCGCGCGGCCGCGACGGAGGCCGTCGTGAACGCGGCCCGCCCGCTGCCGCTCGTGCTGGCCACCGCCGTCGCGCTGCTCGCCGGTTGCGGACGGCCCGCGGACGAGGTCCCGACCTACCAGGGCTATGTCGAAGGCGAATTCGTGTACCTGTCGTCGTCGCAGGCGGGCACGCTGACGCAACTGTCGGTCGAGCGCGGCCAGGCCGTCGCGGCCGGTACGCCGGCGTTCTCGCTCGAAGCCATCAACGAAACGGCTGCGCTGCAACAGGCGCAACATCAACTCGCGGCCGCACGCGCGCAGCTTGCCGACCTGCAGACCGGCAAGCGCCCGCCGGAAGTCGCGGTCACGCGGGCCCAGCTCGCGCAGGCCACCGCACAGGCCGCGCGGGCCGCCGCGCAACGCGCGCGCGACGAACGCCAGTACGCGGCCGGCGGCCTGTCGAAACAGCAGCTCGACGATTCGCGCACGTCCGCGCAGACCACCGCCGCGCAGGTACGCGAGTTGCAGAACCAGGTCGACGTCGCGCGCCTGCCGGGCCGCGCGCAGCAGGTGGCCGCCCAGGCCGCGCAGGTCGATGCCGCGCAGGCGGCAGTGGCCGAGGCGCAATGGAAGCTCGACCAGAAGCGCATCGCCGCGCCCGCCGCCGGGCGCGTGTACGACACGCTGTACCGCGTCGGCGAATGGGTGCAGGCCGGCAATCCGGTCGTGCAGATGCTGCCGCCGCAGAACCTGAAGGTGCGCTTCTTCGTGCCGGAGGCCGCCATTGCGTCGCTCGCCCCGGGGCGGGCGGTCGCCATCCACTGCGACGGCTGCGCGGCCGACGTGCCGGCGCGCATCACCTACGTGTCGCGCGAGGCCGAGTACACGCCGCCCGTGATCTACAGCAACGAAAGCCGGACCAAGCTCGTGTTCATGGTCGAGGCGCGCCCGGCGCTCGCCGACGCGCCGAAGCTGCATCCGGGCCAGCCCGTCGCCGTGAGGATGCGATGAACGCGCCGCCCGCTCCGTACGCGATCGACGTCGACCGCCTGAACAAGCGCTTCGGCGACAAGCACGTCGTGAAGGACGTCTCGCTGCGCGTCGCGCGCGGCGAGATCTTCGGCTTTCTCGGGCCGAACGGCAGCGGCAAGACCACATCGATCCGCATGATGTGCGGCCTGCTCACGCCCGACTCGGGCAGCGGCACCTGCCTCGGCTACGACATCGTGCGCGACAGCGCGCAGATCAAGCGGCGCGTCGGCTACATGACGCAGCGCTTCTCGTACTGGGAAGACCTGTCGATCCGCGAGAACCTCGACTTCGTCGCGCGCGTGTACGGGATGCCCGATCGCCGCGCGGCCGTCGCGCGCGCGCTCGACGGGCTCGGCCTCGCGAGCCGTGCCGACCAGCTCACCGGCGCGCTGTCCGGCGGCTGGAAGCAGCGCCTCGCGCTCGCCGCGTGCATGCTGCACGAGCCGGAGCTGCTGCTGCTCGACGAACCGACGGCCGGCGTCGATCCGGCCGCGCGCCGCGACTTCTGGGAAGAACTGCACCGGCTGGCCGCGCAAGGCATCTCGGTACTCGTCAGCACGCACTACATGGACGAAGCCGAGCGCTGCCACAAACTCGCGTACATCGCGTCCGGCGAGCTGCTCGCGCAGGGCACGTCGGCGGAGATCGTCGCGTCGCAGCACCTGTCGACGCGCACGGTCACCGGCGGGCACCTGACCGAACTGTCCGCGCGCTTGCGCACGATGCCGGGCGTCGACCAGACGGTCGTGTTCGGTTCCGCGCTGCACGTGAGCGGCCGCGATCGCGCGCTGCTCGACGCGACGCTCGCGCAGGTCGCGGCGCAAGCCGATGCGCAGACGGACGGTCACGCACCGCTGCAGGTCGCGCCGATCGACACCGGGCTCGAAGACGTCTTCATCTACATGATGGGCCGCGCGTCCCGGCCGCCCGGCGGAGCGGCGACATGAGCGCGTGGACGAGCCTGCGCGAGTCGTTCTCGGTCGCGCGCTGGTGGAGCATCGTGCTGAAGGAATTCCTGCAGCTGCGCCGCGACCGCGTGACGTTCGCGATGATCGTCGGCGTGCCGATCATCCAGCTCGCGCTGTTCGGCTTCGCGATCAACACCGATCCGAAGCACCTGCCGACCGCGGTGATCGTCGCCGACCCGAGCCCGTTCGCGCGCAGCTTCATCGCCGCGATGCGCAATTCCGCGTACTTCGACATCGTCGCGACGCTGCCCGACGAGGCGGCCGGCCGCCATGCGCTCGCACGCGGCGACGTGCAGTTCGTGCTGAGCGTGCCGGCCGATTTCTCGAGGCGGCTGCTGCGCGGCGAGCGTCCGTCGCTGCTCGTCGAGGCGGACGCGACCGATCCCGTCGCGACCGCGTCGGCGATCGGCGCGCTGCCGGGGCTCGTGAAGCCCGTCGCCGACAAGGACCTGATGGGCGCGCTCGCGCACCTGAACGGCCGCCCGGCCGCGTTCGACGTCGTGCTGCACCGCCTGTACAACCCCGAAGGCATCACGCAGTACAACGTCGTGCCGGGCCTGATGGGCGTGATCCTGACGATGACGATGGTGATGATGACGGGCCTCGCGATCACCCGCGAACGCGAGCGCGGCACGATGGAGAACCTGCTGGCGACGCCGGTGCGGCCGCTGGAGGTGATGACCGGCAAGATCGTCCCGTACGTGTTCATCGGGCTGATCCAGGTGTCGATCATTCTCGCCGCCGCGCGCTACGTGTTCGCGGTGCCGTTCGTCGGCAGCGTGTTCGCGATCTACCTGTCCGCGCTGCTCTTCATCGCCGCGAACCTGACGGTCGGCATCACGCTGTCGTCGCTTGCGCAGAACCAGTTGCAGGCGATGCAGCTCGCGGTGTTCTACTTCCTGCCGAACATCCTGCTGTCGGGCTTCATGTTTCCGTTCGCCGGGATGCCGAAGTGGGCGCAGATCATCGGCGACCTGCTGCCGCTCACCTACTTCAACCGCCTCGTGCGCGGCATCCTGCTGAAAGGCAACGGCTGGGCCGACCTGTGGCCGTCCGTGTGGCCCGTCGCGCTGTTCACGCTCGTCGTGATGGGCGTCGCGCTGCGCTTCTACCGGCGCACGCTCGACTAGGGGCCCGGCGATGAAACCCGCGTTGCGTCGCGCATCCCACGCTGTCCTCCGCGGCCGTGCGCTGGCCGCCGCTGCGCTGCTCGTCGCCGGATGCGCGCTCGGGCCGGATTTCCGCGCGCCGGACGCGCCGGCCACGCAGCGCTACACGCGCGATGCGGCACCGACGACGACGGCAGCCGCCGGTGGTCCGGCCGGCGCCGCGCAGACGTTCGCGCCGTCAGCGCACACGCTGCAACGCTGGTGGACGCAGTTCGGCTCGGAACCGCTGAACCGGCTCGTCGATACCGCCTGGCAGAACAGCCCGACGCTCGCCGAGGCCCGCGCGCGGCTCGACGAAGCGCGCCAGAACCATGCGGCGCAAGCCGGCGCGACGATGCTGCCGCGCGTCGACGCGAACCTGTCCGCCACGCGCGAGCAGGTCGACATCGCCGCGTTCGGGCTGCCCGCCAACGTGCCGAATCCCGGGCCGTTCACGCTGTACGACGCGTCGGTGAGCGTGTCGTACGCACTCGACGTGTTCGGCGGCAACCGGCGCGCGCTCGAAGCGCTGCGCGCCCAGGTCGACTATCAGGCCTACACGCTCGACGCCGCGCGCCTGACGCTCGCGGGCAACATCGTCGCGACCGCGATCCTGCGCGCGTCGCTTGCGCAACAGGTCGCGCTCACACGGCAGCTCGTCGATGCGCAGACGCGGCAGCTGCATATCGTCGAAGCGCGCTTCGAGGCGGGCGGCGTGTCGCGGGCCGACGTGCATGCGCAGCGCGCGCTGCTCGCGCAGACCCAGGCATCCCTGCCCCCGCTGGCGGCTCGCTACGCGCAGGCCGGCCACCGGCTCGCGATCCTGCTGGGCGCGCCGCCGTCCGGCGCCGCGCTGCCCGACCTCACGCTCGACGCACTCGCGCTGCCGCGCACGCTGCCGGTCGCGCTGCCGTCGACGCTTGCGCGCGAACGGCCCGACATCCGCGCGGCGGAGGCCGTGCTGCACCAGGCGAGCGCGAACGTCGGCGTGGCGACCGCGAACCTGTATCCGCGGTTTTCGATCTCGGCGGGAATCGGGTCGGAACGCACGCGCATCGCGGATATCGTCAGCGGGCTCAATGTGTGGAACGTCGGTCTCGGCCTGACGCAGCCGCTCTTTCATGGCGGCGAGCTGCGCGCGAGGAAGCGCGCGGCCGAAGCGGCGTACGACGCCGCGTTCGCGAGCTATCGGGAAACCGTGCTGCTGGCGCTCCAGCAGGTCGCCGACGCGCTGCGCGCGGTCGAGCACGATGCCGCCGAACTGCAGGCGAGAGACGCCGCCGCGCGAGCGGCAGCGGCAAGCAATGCGATTGCCGGCGACCGCTATGCGGCAGGCGGGATCAGCACGTTCGCGCTGCTCGACGCGCAGCGGCAGGCACTGCAGACCGCGCTCGAGCGCGCGCGCGCGCAGGCCGACCGGCTGGCCGATACGGCGGCACTGTTCCAGGCGCTGGCGGGGACCTGGGCGGACGATTCGACCCGGTGACCGGCAGGATGGCCTGGACACGCGTCGTCGGAGGCTGCTTGAGCGCTCACGGCACGACCCGCGATACGTGCGGCGCGCACCCGCGAAAAAAAACCGGCCCGAAGGCCGGTTTCTTCATACCGCATGCCGTGAGCGGCGCTCGCGCGCCGCGCGACATCAGAAGCGGTGGATCAGGCCGACGCCGACGCCGATCTGGTTCTGCTTCGAACCCGCGCCCACGCCGTCGCCGATCGACGTCGTAGCTGCGATGATCGAGGAGCCGTTGAGCGTGTTGCCGGTCGCGTGCTGGTAAGCCTCAACCGCGTACAGGCCCGTGCGCTTCGACAGGCTGTAGTACTGCGACAGCGTGACCTGGTGGTACTTGGCCGAGCTCGAGATGCCGTTCGACTCGGTCGCACGCGTGTACGCGTAGCCTGCCGCGAAGTCCCACTGCGGCGCTGCCTTCCAGTGCAGCACGGCGCCTGCCGTGTTGAAGATCGCCGTGTTGCGGAACGACGAGCCCACGCCCGGGATGTACTGAACGTTCGAGTACGACGCCGAAATGTCCCACGACGGCGAGAACTGGTAACCGGCCGTCACCGCGACGCGCTGTTGCGCCTGTGCCGTCTTGTAGCCGTTGTTGATCGACGAAACGGCCTGCTCCGCGCCGTTGCCGCTCGAGTCCAGACCGTTCTGCGCGGTCGAGTTCGCACCCCACACACCGCCGCCGAGCGTCGCGTTGTTGATGCGCTGGAAGCCGACCGCGATGCCTGCCGGGCCGTTCAGGTACTGGATCGCCGCGCTCCACGTCGAGCCGCGGTTCACGCTGCCTGCGACGCCGCCGAACGAGTACGAACCGCCGACCGTGAAGCCGTAGAACTTCGGCGACATGTAGACGAGCGAGTTGTTCGCGCGGTAGCTGGTATCCAGCGAGTCGATATCGCCCGGGTGCGCGCCGTAGTAGCCGGTCAGCCAGGTCGTCGGGCTGTACGGCGACAGCAGCGTGTAGTACGCGGTGTACTGGCGGCCAGCCGTCAGCGTACCGTACGCCTGGTTGGACAGGCCGACCCACGCCTGACGCGTGAAGATGCCGTTCGTCCATTGCGACGAGCCGTTGTTCGCGTTGAAGCCGGCTTCCAGCTGGAAGATCGCCTTCGTGCCGCCACCGAGGTCTTCGCTGCCCTTCAGGCCGAAGCGGCTGCCCGCCCAAATGCCGGTGGCCATCTGCACCTTCGAGTGACCGCCCGTGGTCGCGCCGACTGCCGACGAGTTGTTCTGGTAGGCGATAGCGTTATCGACGATACCGTACAGGGTCACGCTGCTCTGGGCGTGTGCGGCGGTAGCGGCTGCGAGACCCACTGCCGTCATGGCGAAAGCGACGCGCTTTTTCATTGATTCTCCGTCCTCAAAGAATGATTTCTTTTCTGGTGTGGTTTTATGACTGACACATGTGCGAGTACATGCCGGTGCGATTCTGACGGATTACCCATCGTTTCCCAATATGCTCGGTCGGTCATCGTATGATCGACGCAACGCACGGGTTCACCAAACGGTTACATAACACCTGAAAACGCTTGCATGGCGGGCCTTTCCGGCATTTCCCGGTGAAAACCCTAGCTTTACATTTTTACTGGTGCATCGCGACCGTCCAATGTCGTCAGACGCCTTCGGCAACAACCCTCCTACAAATGCGCGACCGCGGCTGGCGCCACGAGTCACGCCGCCGCGCAGGATCGCTGACATTCATGACACCCACGTTTCGGGACACGAAATCGTGAAAACGTTTCAGTCCGTGTGCGGGAGACCGGACGGGAGCGGCCCGGCGAACGCGGGCCGAGGGGCGATGCCTGCGCCTGTCGCGCCGGCATCGTTCAGCGCGATTCAGCGCGCGGACGGCTGCGCGATCCGCGCGTTCACCGCGTCGACGAGCGCGTTCATGCGCGCACGGATCGCCGCGTTCGAGCCGACGAGCGCGAGCGACGACGCCATGATCCGGTAGATCCGCTTGCGCGGCACTTTCGCCGGCCTCGCCGGATCGAGCCACGCATCGTGGCCGGCCAGCAGTTCGAGCGTTTCGAGGCCGATCATGATCGGCCACAGGCACGCGAGCCGCAGACGCACGAAGCGGCGCGGAATCGCCAGCGTGTACCGGCACGCGTCGCGATATTGATCGAGCGTCACGCGCAGCAGGTCGACCAGCACGCCGCGCGCGCGCGCCGACGCGTCGGGCGACATCAGGTCGGCGACGCCGAGCCGGTGCGCGGCCAGCACGTCGTCGGGCAGGTAGCAGCGGCCGATCCGCAGGTCCTTCGCGCAGTCGCGCAGGATGTTCGTCATCTGCAGCGCCTTGCCGAAACGAATGCCCTTCTCGCGCATGTCCGGCAAGTTCCAGCCGCGCGCGGCCCGCGTGTGCGCGCCGGTCATGTCGGTCCAGAATTCGCCGACGCAGCCGGCGACCAGGTACGTGTAGCGATCGAGCATGTCGCGGTCCGGCAGCGACGTGACCTGCCCCGACTGCTCGTCGGGGAACGTGCGCAGGTCGAACTCCATCCCCGACGTCAGCGTCGCGACGACCTTGCGGATCGATGCACGGTCCGCGTCCGGCTGCGCGCGCAGCAACGCGAGCATCGGCTGCATCGAGCCGAGCAGCACGTGCTCGTGCGAATCCGCCTGCATCCGCATCACGTCCTCGAGCGCGCGCGACAGCGCCGCGCCGTCGCCGAGCCGCTCGACCTCGTCGCGCAGGTCGGTCAGCAGCGCCGCGCGGCGATCGGGCGCGACGAGCGCGGTGTCGGCGATCGTGTCGGCTGCGCGCGCGAGCAGGTAGGCCAGGCCGACCGGGTCGCGCATGCCGTCTGGCAGCACGCGCAGCGTCAGGTAGAAGGAGCGGGAAACGTTCTTCAGCAGGTCGCCGAGCAGGTAGGCGGGATCGGTACGAGTCGTCATGGGTCGGAAAAATAGGCCGGCGCGGGCCCCGGACGCACACCGGCGCCGGACGCCCGCGCCGGCTCGCGAGTCGCCGCATCGTCGTGCGCGGGAGGACGTCGGCCCGGTGCGGCGATGCAAAAGTCCCGCAAGTTTAGTGCATCCGGCGCGCCCGCTCCCGGCGACGGCGGATCGCGCCGCGCGCGCGGTTGCGCTTTCCGGCCGCCCCGCACGTCTCACGCCACAACAGAAAAGAAAGACGAAAGTAATACATATGTAATTATCCGGAGCGACGATCGCGTCCCGTTCGATCCCGCGCAGCCCGGCACGCCAGGCCGTGCCGCCGGATCGACCGCCCTTTCACCGACTTCCGTTTCGAAGGTTCACCGACATGCTCTTCACGCGCCCGACCGCCCTGCGCTGCATCCCGTTCGCCTGTGCCGCCGCCCTCCTGCTTGCCGCCTGCGGCGGCGACGATGTATCGGCTGCCGATCCCACGCGCCCGCTCTCCGCGAAGGTCCAGGTGGTCGGCCATCGCGGCGCGAGCGCGCTGCGCCCCGAGCACACGCTCGCGTCGTACCGCAAGGCGATCGAGGACGGCGCGGACGTGATCGAGCCCGACCTCGTCTCGACCCAGGACGGCGTGCTCGTCGCACGCCACGAAAACGAGATCTCGGGCACGACGAACGTGTCGACGCTGCCGCAGTTCGCGAGCCGCAAGGCAACCAAGACGATCGACGGCGCGCAGCTGACCGGCTGGTTCACCGAGGACTTCACGCTCGCCGAACTGAAGACGCTGCGCGCCCGCGAGCGCATTCCGCAGATCCGCCCGGCGAATACCGCGTACAACGACCAGTTCGAGATCCCCACCTTCGACGAGATCGTCGCGCTCGCGAAACAGATGTCCGCGCAGACCGGCCGCACGATCCACCTGTATCCGGAAACCAAGCACCCGACCTACTTCCAGTCGATCAACCTGCCGCTCGAGGACCGTCTCGTCGACGCGCTGCTGAAGGATCCGTACACGGCGCGCACGGCGACCGTCTACATCCAGTCGTTCGAGGTCGCGAACCTGAAGACGATCCGCAACCGGATCAAGTCGAGCCAGCCGAACTGGAAGCTCGTCCAGTTGATGGACGATGCCGGCCAGCGTCCGTACGACTTCGTGAAGGCGAACGACAAGCGCACCTATGGCGACCTGTCGACGCGCGACGGAATGCGCGAGATCGCGTCCTATGCGAACGGCGTCGGCCCGTACAAGACGTCGATCATCGCGGTCGCCGCGGACGGCACGCTGCAGCAGCCGACGCCATACGTGCGCTACGCGCACGAGGCCGGCCTCGTCGTGCATCCGTACACGTTCCGCCCGGAGAACAACTTCCTGCCCGCATCGCTGAAGGACGGCGGCACGCCGGCCACGCGCAACACCGCGGGCTCGGTGCGCGAGATCCAGGCGTACCTGCGCGCGGGCATCGACGGCTTCTTCACCGACGATCCGGCCGTCGGCCGCACGGCCGTCGACACGTTCAAGCGCTGAACCCGCCGAACCCGACGAGCCGCTGAACGCGCGACAACCGGGCGCGGCGCACGCCGTGCCGCGCGCCGGTTGCCGCGCCGCGGTCAGATCACGCGGAAGTGGTGCGTGCCGTCCCGCTTCAGCTGGTCGACCAGCCCGTATTCCCAGTCGAGATACGCCTGCATCGCGGCGGCCGCGTTGTCGGTGCCTTCGTACGGGCGCCGGTAGCGGTCGACACGCGGCGACGCCAGGTGCGTCTCGCCATGCTCGAGCGGCAGCCCCGCGTCGATCCACGCGGCCGTGCCGCCCGTCAGCACCGAGATTGCCGCGGCAGCCGGCAGCAACGCGCGCGCGTCGTCCGCCGCGAACCGCGCGAGCAGGCTCGAGCCGCACGTGAACACGTAGCGCTTCGCCGGCGGAATCGCGGCGAGCGCGTCGCGCAATTGCGCGCGCACGACGAACCATGCGCCGGGGATATGGCGCTTCACGTAGTTCGCGCTGGTCGTCACGTCGACGATCGCGACCTCGCCCGCGGCCGCCTCCTTCAGCCAGCCCGCGAGCGTCGCGGGCGACACCTCGGTCGCCTGCGGCGTCGCCGGCACGTCGCGCGGCGGCTGGCCGCGCTCCGCGAACGCCGCCGTGCCGGCCGGTTCGACCACGTGCACATCCCAGCCCATCTGCGCGAGCCACGACGCGGTCATGTCCGCGCGCACGCCGTCGTCGTCGGCGAGCACGATCCGCGCGCCGCGCACGGCCGCGTGATGGTCGGTCTCCTGCACGAGCTGGCCGCCCGGCGTGCTCAGGAAGCCCGGCAGGTGGCCGGCCTCGTACTCCTCCGGCGTGCGCACGTCGAAGCGGTACAGCGTGCGGCCCGGCTCGTCGAGCGCGGCGACCTCCGCGAGCGCGATGCGCGGCACGCCGGCGCGCTCGGCCACCGCGCGCGCGGCGCGGCGTGCTTCCTCGCGTTGCGCGGTATCGATGTCGTCCAGAAACCGTCGCGCGGCGCCGTGCTCGAGCGTCTGGCCGGCGAGCGTCCAGCCGATCGTGCCGTTGCGCAGTGCCGCGACCGGGTTCGGCAGCCCGGCGTTGATCAGCGACTGCGTGCCGATGATGCTGCGCGTGCGGCCCGCGCAGTTCACCACCACCCGGGTTTCCGGATTCGGCGCGAGCGCGCGCACGCGCAGCACGAGTTCCGCACCCGGCACGCTCGTCGACGTCGGGATGTTCATCGTCCGGTATTCGTCGAAGCGGCGCGCATCGACGATCACGACGTCGGCCTGCGCGTCGATCAGCGCCTGCACTTCCTGCGCGGACAGCGACGGCGTATGGCGCTCGGCCTCGACCCACTCGCCGAACGACTTGCTCGGCACGTTCACGTCGATGAACAGCTCGCCGCCCGCGGCGAGCCAGCCCGCGAGGCCGCCGTCGAGCAGGCGCACGTCGGTATAGCCGAGCTGCGCGAGCTTCGCGGCCGCACGCGGCGCGAGATCCTCGCCGCCGGCTTCGCCGAACACGACGATCGGCGTGTCGCGGCGCGGCATGCGCGTCCACGCGTCGAGTTCGAGCTTCGACAGCGGAAAGTTCGCGGCCCACAGCGGATGGCCCTGCGCGTACGGGTCTTCCTCGCGCACGTCGATCAGCGCGAGCTCGTCGCGGGCCAGCAGGCGCGCGCGTACGTCCTGGTACGACGCGACGGGGAAACGGGAAATGGAATCGGCGGATTGCGTCACGATGTCTCTGTCGGAATCGGTTGAAGTCGGAGAAGAAAACAAACGGAAAACGGATGAATCTTGGCCCACGGGCGTGTGCTCGCAACGGCGCGGGCGACACACGGGATCACGCGTTCGAATAGCCGGACACGAACGGCTTCACGGTGCCGTCGTCGAGGAACACCGCGCGTTCGACCTTGCCGATGTTGGCGCCGTACACGTGGATGCTGATCGACACCTGGTCCGCGAATGCGTTGGTCACGCGATGGACGTCGCCGATGCGCGGCGACACCGCCTCGACCTCGCCCGGCTGCAGCCGCACCGCATCGCCCGACGGCACCGGCTTGCCGGTTTCATCGAACCGGTACGGCTGCGAAAACTCGCCGCCGCGCAGCATCCCGATCAGCCCCCACACCGTATGGTTATGGATCGGCGTCGTCTGGCCGGGCCCCCATACGAAGCTGACGATGGAAAACCGCTCGTCGGGATCGAGATGCAGCAGGTACTGGCGGTAGCGCTCGGGATCGGGCTGCGCGAACGCGTCGGGCAGCCAGTCGTCCTGCGCGACGAGTGCGGCGAGCAGCGCGCCGCCCTTGTCGAGGATGCGTGCCTCGTTCGCGCCGGACGCGAGCAGTGCGCCGAGCCCGTCGACGAACGGACGCAGCGGCGTCTGCCGCAACGAAAGCGTACTCATTGGCTGCCTCCTCGAATATGATGCCGAATATGATGGATCGTCATGATGCACCCGAAATACCATGCAGAACAAACATGAAAATTAGCGATATCGATGCTTTTGCAGCGGTCGTCCGCGGCCAGTCGCTGAGCCAGGCCGCGGCCGAGCTCGGGATGACGCAGCCCGCGATCACGCGGCGCGTCCAGAATCTCGAGGAAGCGCTCGGCGTCACGCTGCTCGACCGCAACACGAAGCCGCCGCGCCCGACCGACATCGGCCGGCAGGTGTTCGAGCAGTGCCGCGCGATCCTGCGCGAAGTCGATGCGCTGCGCGAACTGACGGCCGGCCGGCGGCCGCCCGCCGGCGAATTCCGCGTCGGCCTCACGCAGGGGCTCGGCGAGTTGATGCTGCCCGGCCTGATCGCGCGGCTCGCCGCGCAATGGCCGGCACTCGCCACGCAGGTCACGACCGCCTGGGGCGGCATGCTCGTCGAGCGGGTCGCGCGCCGCGAGCTCGACGCGGCGCTGGTGTTTCTGGCCCGCGAGATGGTGGTGCCGCCGCAGGTCGAGGGCGAGCGGCTGCTGGCCACGCGGCTCGTCGCCGTCGGCCGCAAGGGAGACTGGCCGCGCCGCAGCTACCGGCTCGCGGACTGCCATGCGCGCGGCTGGGTGCTCAATCCCGACGGCTGCGGCTTCCGCGCGGGCCTGCGCCGAGCGCTCGACGCGCAGGGGCTGCCGATGCCGGTCACGCTCGACACGTATGGCCGCGACCTGCAATTGCAGAGCGTCGCGAACGGTTTCGGCATCGGGCTGATGCCGCTGCCGCTGCTCGAAGGCAGCCCGCTGCGCAACGCGCTCGACATCGTGCCGCTCGCCGATTTCAAGCCGCAGATCGATCTGTGGCTGCTGCACCGGCAGGACGCCGCGCGCTTCGCGGCGCCGCTCGCGACCGTGGCCGCGCATGCACGCACCGCGTTCGCGCTGCCCGCGGATGCCGGCGAGCACGACGAGGCCGCTTGACCAGGGCGGGCGACGTCTGCACGGCGTCGTCACGTCTGCGCTGACTACCACGCCGCCCTGCTCACGCATCGTTTCGACCGGATGCCGGCGCATCGTGCGACGTCCGGCCCGCGTCCGCGTTCGTGGTTGCGGTTCGCGCCGGCACGCTGCGTGACGTCGCATCCGAATCCGCATTCGACGTGATGCTTCGCGCCGCCGCCTCGAGCGCCGCACGTCCGGCCGCGACCGCGATCGCGTCGTCCTGCGGCGTATGCACGCGGCTGCACAGCACGTCGCGATAGTGACGTTCGAGCGGATTGTGGCGGCTCAACCCGTGATTGCCCGACAGCTTCAACGCGTGCTCGACGGTGCGGATCGCGTGTTCCGTCACGGTTCGCTTGACGAGGCCGCTCGTCGTCAACGCCGGCGCATCGCCCGCATCGGCACGCGCGATGTGATCGTCGAGCAGCACGCGGTTCGTGTGCAGCCACCCTTCGATCTCGCCGACGGCCTCCTGCACGCGCGGCAGCGTCGCGAGCGGCGCACCGAGCCCGCTCGGCGCGCGCGTCGCCGCGAAATCGAGCAGCCAGTCGCGCGACGCACGTGCCACGGCATCGTAGAGACTGCCGAGCAGCGCGACCATCCAGGCCTGCTGGTCGGCCTGCGCGTCGACATCCGCATGACTCGCGGCCGACACGGCCCACGCATCGGGCGCGCGCACGTCCACCGCATGATCGGCGGGCAGCCGCACGTCGTCGAACACGACCTCGTGGCTGCCCGACGCGCGCAGGCCCAGGTGATTCCAGCTTTCGATCACGCGGATGCGCGCGTCGTCCTCCGCGTCGCGCTCGCGCGGCACGAGGAACACGCCGACGCGCGGCTCGGGCTCGTCGGTGCGGGCCCACACGGCGAGCCAGCGCAGCGCCGGAATGCCGGTGCTGTACAGCTTGTGGCCGGACAGCCGCCAGCCGTCGCCGTCGCGACGCGCAACCGTTTCGGGCAGGCCGCCGCGCGACGGCGACCCGAGCGCCGGCTCGACGCGCAGCGCGTTGATCAGTGCGCCTTCGTCGACCGCGCTGTCGAACACGGCACGCCGCAGGCGCGCGGGCCAGCGGTTGTCCGCGCGGCCGAGCGCGCGATGCTGCAGATACGTCATCGTCAGCACCAGCGCGGTCGCGGGATCGGCGCGTGCGACCGCGGCCACGATGCGGCTCGCCTGCGCGAGCGTCGCGCCCGCGCCGCCATGCTCGCGCGGCACGACCTGCGCGATCAGCCCCGCGCGATGCAGGCGCGCGAAGTTCTCGTGCGGGAAGCGGCCGTCGAGATCGTTGCGGGCCGCGTCGGCGGCGAGGTCGGGCGCGAGACGCTCGAGCAGCACGGCAACGCGTGCATCGTCGGCGGGCAGATGGCGCAGCGACGACTGCGGCGGTTGCGGCGAGGAAGCGGCAAGGCTGGCGGACATCGGTACGGATTCCCTCGGTGACTGGGTAGCGGGGTAGCGGGGTAACGTAACAGCGATAACAGCGGAGATCGATCGGCAAGTGGCGCGGCGGCGCGTGAAGCCGGCGGCGACCGGCTGCGGATTCGCGGGCGTTCGTCGCGACCGCTCGCGCACGCATCCGCCTTCAGCACGCCAACCGGGCCGCAGACTCCGAATCGCGCGCCGATCCCGCTCATGCCCGGCACGGAAGCGCCGCACGACACGCAGCCGGCGCCCTTTCGGTTCGATCGCGAGCCCACAGCGTATGCGCAACTCACTCGCGCCCAAACCATGCAAATCTGATATTCAAATCGGGATTGATTATTTCCGTTTCGCATGATCCCGGCGGTAATCTGCGCTCCATTCCCGCCCCCGCCGGCCATCGCTCGCCGCGCCGGGCCGTCCTTGCATCGGAGACCCAGATGAGCGTCGAATTCATCGGCATGATCCAGAGCCAGAAGCAGTCGGAAATCCATCCGCCTGCCGGCCCCGTCGTCGACCCCGACTACGTGCGCGACTTCGCCCGCGCACACGAAACGGCCGGCTTCGACCGGATCCTCGTCCCGCACCACTCGACCGGCCCGTCGGCGACGCTGACGATCGCGTTCGCGGCCGCGGCGACCGAACGCATCCATTTCATGCTCGCGCATCGTCCGGGCTTCACCGCGCCGACGCTCGCCGCCCGGCAGATCGCGACGCTCGACCAGTTCAGCCGCGGCCGGCTCGCCGTGCACTTCATCTCGGGCGGCTCCGACAGCGAGCAGCAGCGCGACGGCGACTTCCTCGGCCACGACGCACGTTACGCACGCACCGACGAATACCTCGGCATCCTGCGTCGCATCTGGACCGAAACGCAGCCGTTCGATCACGACGGCGCGCACTACCGCTTCACGCAGGGCTTTTCGGAAGTCAAGCCGTTCCAGCGGCCGCACGTGCCGATCTACTTCGGTGGCGCCTCGGAAGCGGCGCTGGAAGTGGCCGGCAAGCACGCGGACGTCTATGCGCTGTGGGGCGAATCGCTCGACCAGGTGCGCGACCTGACGACCCGCGTGCGCGCCGAAGCCGCGAAGCACGGCCGGCAGGTGCGCTTCTCGGTGTCGTTCCGGCCGATCCTCGCGGCGACCGAAGACGAAGCGTGGGCGCGCGCGCACCGGATCCTCGACGAAACCCGCCGGCTGCGTGAAGCGGCCGGCCTCGGCAGCGGCGGCCCGCAGCAGAGCGAAGGCGCGCGGCGCCTGCTCGCCGCGGCCGAACGCGGCTCGCGCGTCGACAAGCGGCTGTGGACCGAGATCGCGAAACTCACCGGCGCGCGCTCGAATTCGACCGCGCTGGTCGGCACGCCCGAACAGGTCGCCGACGCGCTGCTCGACTACTACGACCTCGGCGTGACGACGTTCCTGATCCGCGGCTTCGATCCGCTCGAAGACGCGATCGACTACGGCCGCGAACTGATTCCGCGCGTGCGCGGCGCCGTCGCGGCACGCGACGCGGCGCGCCGCGCAGCCTGACGCCAACGGAGACGCCTGCCATGTCCGCCGTCCTGTCTTCGTCAGCGCCCGCGCGCACCGCGTCGGGCCTCGTGCTCGCCGACACGCCGCGCCAGCATTTCTGGTTCGATCCGCCCGCGCCGCGCATCGACGTCGCCGCCGAGCGCCGCCACCGGCAGGAACGGCTCGCGGCCGCGTTCCGCCTGTTCGCGCGCTTCGGCTTCGCATCGGGCCTCGCCGGCCACATCACCGCGCGCGATCCGGAACTGCCCGACCACTTCTGGGTGAATCCGCTCGGCGTGCATTTCTCGCGGATCAAGGTGTCGGACCTGCTGCTCGTCAACGCGCGCGGCGAAACCGCGATCGGCAACCGGCCGCTGAACAAGGCCGCGTTCGCGATCCATGCGGCGATTCACGACGCGCATCCGCACATCGTCGCGGCCGCGCATACGCATTCGACCTACGGCAAGGCCTGGTCGACGCTCGGCCGCCCGCTCGACCCGCTGACGCAGGACGCGTGCGTGTTCTACGAGGACCACGCGCTGTTCGACGATTTCACGGGCATGGTCGTCGATACGAGCGAAGGCGCGCGGATCGCGGACGCGCTCGCGAAACCCGACGGCGGCACGCACAAGGGCGTGATCCTGAAGAACCACGGCATCCTGACGGCCGGCCCGACGGTCGAGGCCGCCGCGTGGTGGTACATCGCACTCGACAACGCCGCGCACACGCAGTTGCTGGCCGAAGCGGCCGGCACGCCGCAACCGATCGATCACGCGACCGCGCGACACACGCACGGCCAGATCGGCGGCCCCGACGGCGCATTGCATGCGTTCGACAGCCTGTTCGCGCGCGTCGTCGCCGACGAACCCGACCTGCTCGACTGAGCGCCTGCCGCACCACCGGAACCGGAGACCCCACGATGACCGATACCACCGCACCCGCGCCGACCGGCGCACCTGACGACACACGCCGCCGGCTGCTGCGCGCGGCCGGCGCCGCCGCGCTCGCCGCACCGGCGATCACGCTCGGCCGCAAGGCCTGGTCCGCGCCGCCGCTGAAGAAGCTCACGTTCGCGTGGAACCAGAATGCGTTCTGCCTGACGCCGATCGTCGTCGCGCAGGAGAACGGCTTCTTCGAGAAGAACGGGCTGAAGGTCGAGCTGATCAACTACAGCGGGTCGACCGACCAGTTGCTCGAATCGATCGCGACCGGCAAGGCCGACGCGGCGGTCGGGATGATCCACCGCTGGCTGAAGCCGCTCGAAGCCGGCTTCGACGTGAAGATCATCGGCAGCTCGCATGGCGGCTGCGTGCGGCTGCTCGGCTCGAGGACGGCCGGCGTCACGACGCTGCAGGCGCTGAAGGGCAAGACGGTCGGCGTCAGCGATCTCGCCGCGCCCGGCAAGCACTTCTTCTCGATCCTGCTCGCGAAGAACGGCATCGATCCCGAGCGCGACATCACGTGGCGGCAGTATCCGGCCGACCTGCTCGGCGTGGCGGTCGACAAGGGCGAGATCCAGGCGATCGCCGACGGCGACCCGAACCTCTACCTGCTCGAGAAGCGCAGCAACGGCGCGTATACCGAACTCGCGACGAACCTGTCCGGCGAATACGCGCGCAAGGTGTGCTGCGTGATCGGCGCGCGCGGCGACCTCGTGCGCAACGACCGGCCGGCGGCCGCCGCGCTCGCGCGCTCGATCGTGCAGGCCACCGAGTACACGCACGACAACCCGAACGAAGCCGCGAAGGCGTTCGCGAAGTATTCGCCGAAGATCAACCCGGAAGACCTGCGCAAGCTGTACGCGACGCTGACCTACACGCATCACCCGACCAACGTCGACCTGCAGCAGGAAATCGCGTTCTATGCGGACGATTTCCGCCGGATCAGCGTGCTGAAGAAGAGCACCGACCCGCAGCGCTTCGCGCAGCAGGTCTATGCGAACGTGCTGGGGTGACGCGATGTCGACGATCGAACACACGCCCGCTGCGCGCACCGCATCGGCGCCGGGCGGTGCCGTCATCGCGACGGCTCCCGCGATCGCTGCGTCCCGCGCTGCCTGCACGGCCTGCGATGCAACGCGCGCGGCCGAAGCACGCCGTGCGCGTACCTGGCCGACCGGCGTCGTTGCAGCGCTTGCGTGGGCCGCGCTCGGTGCGGTGACCGACCTGTGGCCGAACCGCGTCGTCGGCTTCACCGACTGGGCGTACACCGACACGTTCGGCACCGCCGCGTGGGTCATCGCCGCGCTGCTGCTGATCGCCGCGACGCTCGGCCATCGCGTGCCGGCCACGCGCGCCCGGCTCGCCCGCGTGCGCCCGGCCGGGCCGTGGCTCGTCGCGCTGCCGCTCGTGCTCGCCGCATGGGAAATCGTCACCGCGAAGACCGGCTGGCTGCCGACGCCGTTCTTCGCGCCGCCGCAGGCGCTGATCGAGGTCTACGTCGACGACTGGCCGCGCCTCGCCGGCAGCGCCGGCAATACGCTGAAGCTGCTTTCGCTCGGGTTTGCCTACGGCGTCGCGGTCGGGTTCGCGGTCGGCGTATCGATCGGCTGGTCGCGCCGCATCGGCTACTGGGTGCATCCGGTGCTGCGCGTGCTCGGCCCCGTGCCGGCCACCGCGCTGCTGCCGCTCACGTTCTACTTCTTTCCGACCAGCTATTCGGCGGCGGCGTTCCTGATCGCGCTGTCGACCGGCTTCCCGGTCGCGGTGCTGACGTGGTCGGGCGTCGCGAGCGTGAACCGGCAGTACTACGACGTCGCGCGCACGCTCGGCGCGAACGCGCGCTTCCTCGTGCTGCGCGTCGCCATTCCGGCCGCGCTGCCGCATGTGTTCGTCGGCATCTTCATGGGGCTGAGCGCGTCGTTCACGGTGCTCGTCGTCGCCGAGATGATGGGCGTCAAGTCGGGGCTCGGCTGGTACCTGAGCTGGGCGCAGGGCTGGGCATCGTACGTGAACATGTATGCGGCGCTGATCGTGATGGCGCTGCTGTTTTCCGGGCTGATCGCGCTGCTGTTCGCGGTGCGCGACCGTGTGCTCGCGTGGCAGAAAGGAACCGTCAAATGGTAAGCGCCGCCGTTCTCGAACCGTCCGTTGCCACCCCGCCCGGCACGTCCAGTGCCACGGCGCCGCGCGGCGCGCGCATCGACATCCGCCGCGTAAGCCACGCGTTCGACGGCCCCGGCGGCCCGCTGCCGGTGCTCGACGACGTCACGCTGTCGGTCGCGGCCGGCGAATTCGTCGCGCTGCTCGGCCCGAGCGGCTGCGGGAAATCGACGCTGCTGCGGCTCGTCGCGGGCCTCGACGCCGCGCGGCAAGGCACGATCGCGCAGGACGGCGCGCCGATCGAACGGCCCGATCCGTCGCGCATCGTCGTGTTCCAGGATCCGACGCTCTACCCGTGGCGCCGCGTGCGCGCGAACGTCGCGCTCGGACTCGAAGCGCGCGGCGTGGCGCGCACCGCGCGGCATCGTGTCGACGATGCGCTCGCGCGCGTCGGGCTGCAGGAATTCTCGAACGTGTTTCCACATCAGCTGTCGGGCGGGATGGCGCAGCGCGTCGCACTCGCCCGCGCGCTCGTCAACGATCCGCGCCTCCTGATCCTCGACGAGCCGCTCGGCAAGCTCGATTCGCTGACGCGGTTGACGATGCAGGCCGAGCTGACCGCGCTGTGGCAACGCGACGCGTTCTCCGCGCTGCTCGTCACGCACGACGTCGAGGAAGCGCTGTTTCTCGCGCAGCGCGTGATCGTGTTCGGGCCGCGTCCCGCACGCATCGTCGCGGAACTGCGCGTCGACCTGCCCTATCCGCGCCATCGCGGCGACCCGCGTCTCGCCGCGCTGCGCCATGAAGCGCTGCGGCATCTCGGACTCGATGCGAGCTGGTAGATGCGCGGTGTCGTTCACAGGATTGCCGGTGCGCGGCAAAGGCCGCACCGATGAATGCACCGCCGTTCGCCGACTGGGCGCTCCTGTTCCTGCAACTGCTGTATCGCGCGCAGATCGCGTTGGCGCGCGTGCTGCATGCGGCCGGCCTGACCGGCGATGCCGACGGACAGGCCGCGTGGCCCTGGGCGCACCGGATCGCGCTCGACACGCTGCGCATCGACGCGGGGCTCACGCGCCAGCTCGCGTTCGCCGGCGCGGCGACCGCGCTCGCCGCAGCGCTCGGCTGCGTCGCGCTCGTGTCGCGCAAGTGGCGGGCGGCATCGGCAATCGCCGCGCTGGCGCTTGCGTGGTTAGCGCCGTGGCCGCCGGTGTCGCTGTGGCTCGCGCCTGCGGTGGCGACCAGTTTCCAGCGCAATCCCGCGCCGTTTTCCGTCGCGAACGTGATGCGCGGTGCGCACCTGTATGCGCAGCATTGCGCGGCCTGTCACGGCGCGGACGGCCGCGGCGAAGGACCGCTCGCGGCAACGCTCGCGCACTGGCCGCCGACCTTCGCGGGCGCGCTGCTCGCCCGGCGGCTCGACGGCGAACTGTACTGGCGCGTGCGGCACGGTACACGCGACGCACGCGGCGCGGCATCGATGCCGGGCTTTGCCGCAACGCTCGGCCCGGCCGAAACCTGGGCCGTGCTCGACTACCTGAAAGCGCTGTCGGCCGGCAGCGGCGCGCAGGCGGAAGGGGCGTGGCCCGTGCCCGTCCCGCTGCCAGCGCTCGACGTGCGCTGCGGCAGCGCCGCGCCGCAACCGCTGGAGCGCTGGCGCGAAGGCCAGCGCGTGCACGTCGTCGCGCTCGCGCCGGGCGGCACGGTGCCGCAGGAAGACCCGCGCTGGCAGACGCTGCTGGTCGTTGCCGGCGACACGCCCGCGCCGCTTGCCACCGGCGTGCGCGCGAACTGCGTCGCAGCGACACCCGATGCATGGCAGGCGTTCGCGACGATCGCGGGCGTGCCGCCCGATGCGTTCGGCGGCACGCAACTGCTCGCCGACCGGCACGGCTGGCTGCGGGCGCGTGCGTTGCCGGGCAGTGCAGGCTGGTCGGCATCCGACCTGCTGTGCCGCTCCGATGCCGCCGCGCGACCACCGGCGGCCGCCGCGAGCGTCGATCCGCTGACCGCGCTGCTGCTGCGCGTGGACGCCGAACCCGTGCGCGACGTGCAGGCCGGGCTCCCGCACTGAATCCCCGAACTGAATCCCTGAACCGTTTCCCCGCTCGACCGAACTCACGATGAATCCGACCCGACGCCACTTCCTCGCGCAAGCAACCGCCCTCGCCGCCGCCGCAACCGCGCCGGCCGCGCTTCATGCGCAATCGGGCGCGCGACCGCTGCTGCGTGCCGGCGACCAGAAAGGCGGGCTGCGCGCGCTGCTCGAAGCGGCGGGCGAACTGAACGGCCTCGCGTACGACATCGCGTGGACCGAATTCCCGGCCGCCGCGCCGCTCGCCGAAGCGCTGAACGCGGCAGCCGTCGACTGCGGGCCGATCGGCGACGCGCCGGTGATCTTTGCGCTCGCGTCGGGCGCCCGCATCAAGGTGATCGGCGCGAATCGCTCCGACCCATATGGCACCGCGCTGCTCGTGCGGCCCGACGCGACGCTGAAAGACGCCGCCGACCTGAAAGGCAAGCGCATCGGCACCACGCGCGGCTCGATCGGCCATTTCGTCACGCTGAAGGCGCTCGACGCGGCCGGCCTGCCGCCCGACGCCGTGTCGTTCCGCTTCCTGCCGCCGGCCGACACGATGCTTGCACTTGCAACCGGTTCGATCGACGCGTGGGCGACGTGGGAACCCTACACCGCGCTCGCCGAGACGAGCGGCCGCGCGCGCGTGCTCGTCAACGGCCGCGGCCTGTGGTCGGGCCTCAGCTACGTCGCGGCGACCGACGCGGCGATCGCATCGAAGCACGACGTGCTGCGCGACTTCCTGCAACGCGTCGTGCGCGCGCAGGTCTGGTCGTACCGGCACGTCGACGCGTATTCCGCGGCGCTCGCGCGCATCATCGGCATCCCGCCGGCGGCCGCGAAGCTGCAGTTCGAGCGCCGCAACACGCGCTGGCTGCCGATCGACGCGACGGTGATCGCCGGGCAGCAGCGCACGGCCGACTTCTACCTGAAGGCCGGGCTGCTGCGCCAGCCGCTCGACGTGCGCACGACCTTCGACCTCGGCTTTCCGTTGGCGTGAGCGGCCGCGCGGCGGCATGCAACCGCCCAAACGGCTTTCGCCCGATCTGGCACAATCGCGATTCGACCATCCCGCCTTTGTCAGCCAGCGTCATGCCAGCCATCTCCGAACTCTTCGTCTACCCGATCAAATCCTGCGCCGGCATCGCGCTGTCACGCGCGCAGCTGCTCGAAACGGGCCTCGCATACGATCGCCACTGGCTGATCACCACCCCGGACGGGATGATGATCACGCAGCGCACGCACCCGCGCCTCGCGCTGATCCGCACCGCGCTCGACAGCGATGCGCTCGTGCTGAACGCGCCGGGCATGGCCGAGCTCCGCACGCCGCTCGACGGCGACGCGACACCCGCCACGCCGAAGGTGGCCGCGACCGTCTGGCGCGACACCGTCGACGCGATCGACACGGGCGCCGAAACCGCCGCGTGGCTCACCGAATTCCTCGGCACGCCGTTGAAGCTCGCGCGCTTCGGCGCCGACGCACGCCGCGGCTGCAACCGCAAATGGACCGGCGACATCGATACGCACACGCAGTTCGCGGACGGCTATCCGCTGCTCGTGATCGGCCAGTCGTCGCTCGACGACCTGAACGCGAAGCTCGTCGCGAAAGGCGTGCCGGCGATCCCGATGAACCGCTTCCGCCCGAACATCGTCGTGTCGGATCTCGACGCGTATGAAGAGGATTTCCTCGAGCATCTCGACGCCGACGGCGAGACGCCCGTGCGGCTGCGGCTCGTGAAGCTGTGCACGCGCTGCCCGATGCCGACGATCGACCAGGTGACGGGCGCGCCGAACCCGGACTGGCCGCACGAGCCGACCGACACGATGCAGACCTATCGCGCGAACCCGAACTACGACAATGCGCTGACGTTCGGCATCAACGCGATCGTCGTCGAAGGCGCGGGCGCGTGGCTCGAGGTCGGGCAGTCGGTCGAAGCGGAGATCGGGTTCGGCGACTGACCCGGCTCACCGAAGCGGCGGGCGGCGCGTCGCTTGCGTCGCCACCCGCCGCCGCGGCTGCGCCGATCGCGGCGGCCCGTCTACCGCGCTGCCTGAACCGCCGGCAGCATCACCGTCACGATCAATCCGCCGCCCGTCGCATCGTCCAGCGTCACGCTGCCCTGATGCACGCGCGCGATCTCCCGCACGATCGACAGCCCGAGCCCCGTGCCTTCGACCGTCTGCGTCTTGCTGCCGCGATGAAAGCGCTCGAACACCGCGTCGCGCTCGCCGGCCGGAATGCCCGGCCCGTTGTCGATCACGTCGAGCCGCGCATGGTCGCCGTCGCGCGACACGCGCACCGTGATCACCGCGCGGTCGCCCGAGTAACGGATCGCGTTGTCGATCAGGTTTCCGATCATTTCGCCGAGCAGGTCCGGCTGCCCGAGCACGTCGACATCGGCCTCGTGCTCGAAACCCAGGTCGATGTCGCGCGCGCGCGCGACGGGCGACCAGTCGAGCGTCACGCTGCGCGCGAGCCGCTGCAGCGCGACCGGCTGGTGCGCAATCGCATGGCCGCTGTCCGAATCGAGCCGCGACAGCGACAGCAGTTGCTGGACGATCTTCGCCGCCTGCCGCACCGCGCCGTTCACACGCCGCAGATGCACGTTCACGCGCGGCTGCTCGTCCGGCCGCAGCGCGAGCTCGACGCCGGCCTGCACGGCCGCGAGCGGCGTTTTCAGCTGATGGGCCGCATCCGCGAAGAAGCGCCGCCGCGCGACCTGCATCCGCTGCGTGCGGCCGATGTACTGGTTGATCGAGTCGACGAGCGGCGCGAGCTCGCTCGGCATGCCGCCGGTGCCGAGCGGCGTCGGGTCGCCGTCGCTGCGCGCGGCGACCGTCGCCGACAGCCGGTTCAGCGGCCGCAGCCCGCGCCCGACGCCGAGCCACACGATCCCGAGCGCGAGCACGACGAGCAGCCCTTCCTGCAGCAGCGAGCCCACCAGGATCTCGCGCGCGAGCGCGTGGCGCGCCTCGATCGTCTCGCCGACCATCACCCATACGATGCGCGTCTGCGCGGTCGGCACGTCGTGCACCGGCACGCGCAGCGCGGCCATGCGCAACTGATCGCCGCGATAGACGACGTCGTAGTAGCGCGTGACGAACAGCGCACCGTCACCCTGCGGCAGCGGCAGGTCCGGATAGCCGGTGATCGTGTGGCCGTTGTCCTCGCGGATCAGGTAGTAGATCTTGCCGCCGTCGCCCGACTCGAACATCTCGAGCGCGAGATACGGCAGGTCGACCTCGATCTCGCCCTTGTTGAGGCGCACGCCTTCGCGGATCGACTTCAGCGACGACGACAGCGTGCGGTCGAACGCGACGTGCGCGGCGCTCATCGCGCGCTGGTACGTGAGCCACGAGTCGAGCGCGAGCAGCCCGAGCAGCGGCAGCAGCAGCCACAGCGCGACCTGCGTGCGCAGGTTCGGGCGGTGCCATGCCCTCCGCCGGGCCGCCCCGAGATGGGCATGCGCCCCCTCGGGGGGCCGCGAACGAAGGTCGGCGCGGGGGTGGCTCATCCGGCCGCCTTCGCTTCGAGCAGATACCCGAGCCCGCGCAGCGTGACGATCGCGACGCCGGTGTTCTCGAGCTTCTTGCGCAGCCGGTACACGTAGATCTCGATCGCATCCGCGTTGACCGACTCGTCGATCCCGAAGATCTTCTCCGACAGCGTCTCCTTGTTGATCGCGCGGCCGTTACGCAGGATCAGCACTTCGAGCACCGAGCGCTCGCGCGGCGTGAGCGGCAGCGGTTCGCCCGCGAGGTGAAAGCTGCGGTCGATACTGTCATACGAAAGCGGCCCGCATGCGACCCGCGAATGCTCGTGACCGAGGCTGCGCCGGATCAGCGCGCGGGCGCGTGCCTCCAGCTCGGTCAGCTCGAACGGCTTCGCCAGATAATCGTCGGCGCCGAGATTGAGCCCCTTCACGCGGTCCTCGACCGAGCCGTGCGCGGTGAGGATCAGCACCGGCACCGGATTGCGGCGCGCGCGCAGCCGCCGCAGCACCTCGAGCCCGTCGAGCTTCGGCAGCCCGAGATCGAGGATCACCAACGCGTAGTCCTGCGTGCGCAGCACGTGATCCGCCGCCTCCCCGTCCGCCATGTGATCGACCGCGAAGCGCGCGGCGCTCAGCGCGTCGCTCAACGACTGGGCCAGGTTCGGATTGTCTTCGACGAGCAGCACACGCATGGGGACCTCGGGAAATCCATGACACAAAGAACGCTATTGTGAACCGAAATGAAAGCAGGCTGAAAGTGCCTCGCAACTAACATCCGCATCACTCGAACAACACACACGCATCACTGGAGGAAGACATGCCGTTTGCACCGAAGCAGCTCGCCGCCGCGCTGGCGATCGTCCTGGGCACCGCCGCCGCCGGCGCCGTCGCGCAGGTTCCGGCCGGATATCCGGGTAACTACCAGGGTGTCGTCGACGCCGCGAAGAAGGAAGGCAAGCTGATCGTCTACTCGACGACCGACACGGGCCTCGTGCGCCCGCTGATCAAGGACTTCGAAAGCCTGTACGGCGTGAAGGTCGAGTACAACGACATGAACAGCACCGAGCTGTACAACCGCTACATCAGCGAGAACGCGGCCAGCAGCACCAGCGCCGACGTGCTGTGGAGCTCGGCGATGGACCTGCAGGTCAAGCTCGTCAACGACGGCCTGATGGCGTCGTACGATTCGCCCGAAAGCGCGAACGTGCCGCAATGGGCGCAATACCAGAAGCAGGCGTACGGCACGACGTTCGAGCCGCTCGCGATCGTCTACAACAAGCGCCTGATCCCCGAGAACGAGGTGCCGAAGACGCGCGCCGACCTGATCAAGCTGCTCACCACGCAAGCCGACAAGTTCAAGGGCAAGGTCACGACCTACGACATCGAGAAGTCGGGCGTCGGCTTCAACTACCTGACGCAGGACGCGCACGTAAACGAGCAGGTCACGTGGGAGCTCGTGAAGGCGATCGGTGCGACCAACCCGAAACTGCAGTCGAGCACCGGCGCGATGATGGAGCGGATCTCGTCCGGCGAGAACCTGATCGGCTACAACATCATCGGCTCGTATGCGTACGCGAAGGCGAAGAAGGACAAGTCGATCGGCTACGTGTTTCCGAAGGACTACACGCAGGTCGTGAGCCGCCTCGCGACGATCTCGAGGAAGGCGAGGAACCCGAACGCCGCGAAGCTGTGGGTCGACTACCTGCTGTCGAAGCGCGGCCAGACGCTGATCGCGAACCAGGCGAACCTGTACGCGATCCGCGCGGACGTGACCGGCGAGACGTCGGCCGCGAGTCTCACGAAGGAACTCGGCGATTCGCTGAAGCCGATCCAGATCGGCACCGGCCTGCTCGTCTATCTCGACCAGTCGAAGCGGCTCGCGTTCCTGAAGCAATGGCAGCAGGCGATCAAGCGCTGATCCGCTGACCTCCGGCCGTCCGCCGCACACCGCGCGGACGGCCCCTTCCCCTTACCGACTTCCTAGAGGCGGCCATCCGGATGGCCGCAGGGGTGAACTCATGCTTTCAACCAGCACACGCGGAACGGCGTCGGCCGTTCCACCCACCGCCGGCCAGGCCGGCGCGATCCCCGCGCTGCCGGCCAACAGCCTGCAGCCGCTCGCCGGCATGCTGCGCTGGATCGTCGTCGCGGTGCTGACCATCGCGGTCGCGCTGCCGCTCGGCTTCATCCTGTTCCAGAGCCTGCTGTCCGCGCCGTTCTTCGACGCGAACAAGACGCTCGGCATCGAGGGCTTCCGCTTCATCTTCACCGACCCGGACTTCTGGTCGGCCGTGAAGAACTCGTTCATCATCGCCGGCGGGATGCTGTTCATCTCGATCCCGCTCGGCGGCATCCTCGCGTTCCTGATGGTGCGCACCGACCTGCCCGGCCGCCGCTGGCTCGAACCGCTGCTGCTCACGCCCGTGTTCGTGTCGCCGATGGTGCTCGCGTTCGGCTACGTGGTCGCGGCCGGCCCCGTCGGATTCTACTCGGTGTGGTTCAAGGAACTGTTCGGGGTGCAGAACGTGCCCTGGAACGTCTACTCGATCTTCGCGATCACGGTGATCGTCGGCCTCACGCACGTGCCGCACGTGTACCTGTACTCGTCGGCCGCGCTGCGCAACCTCGGCTCGGACGTCGAGGAAGCCGCGCGCGTGACGGGCGCCCGGCCGTTCCGCGTCGCGCTCGACGTGAGCCTGCCGATGACGATGCCCGCGCTGCTGTTCGCCGGCGTGCTCGTGTTCTTCCTCGGCTTCGAGGTATTCGGGCTGCCGCTCGTGCTCGGCGATCCGGAAGGCCATCTCGTGCTCGCGACCTACCTGTACAAGCTGACCAACAAGCTCGGCGTGCCGTCGTATCACCTGATGGCCGCGGTCGCGGTGTGCATCGTCGCGATCACGTTCCCGCTCGTGCTGCTGCAGCGCCGCCTGCTGAAGACCGCGAACCGCTTCGTCACCGTGAAGGGCAAGGCCGGCCGCTCGACCGTGCTGCCGCTCGGCGTGTGGCGCTGGGTCGCGCTCGCGATCGTCGCGCTGTGGCTCGTGCTGACCGTGATCGTGCCGATCTCCGGCATCGTGCTGCGCGCGTTCGTGACCAACTGGGGCGAAGGCGTGCCGCTCACCGAAGTGCTGACGCTGTCGAACTTCGTCGAGCTGTTCGAGCAGGACAACCTCGTGCGCGCAATCGTCAACACGCTCGGCATCGGCGTGATCGGCGGCGCGCTCGCGATCGGCTTCTACTCGCTCGTCGCGTTCGCCGGCCACCGCCGCCACGACTGGGCGACCAAGCTGCTCGACTACCTCGTGCTGCTGCCGCGCGCGGTGCCGGGGCTGCTCGCCGGTCTCGCGTTCCTGTGGATCTTCCTGTTCGTTCCGGGCCTGCGCGAGCTGAAGAACTCGATGTGGAGCATCTGGATCGCGTACACGGTCGTATGGCTCGCATACGGGATGCGGCTCATCCAGAGCGCGCTGCTGCAGGTCGGCCCGGAGCTCGAGGAGGCCGGCCGCAGCGTCGGCGCCACGCGCAGCCGCGTGTCGCTCGACGTGACGCTGCCGCTCGTGCGCTTCGGCCTGCTCGCCGCGTGGCTCCTGATCTTCATGATCTTCGAGCGCGAATACTCGACCGCCGTCTACCTGCTGTCGCCCGGCACCGAAGTGATCGGCGCGCTGCTCGTGTCGCTGTGGGCGACCGGCGCCGTCGACCAGGTTGCCGCGCTCTCTGTCATCAACATCGCGATGGTCGGCGCCGGTCTCGGCGTGGCCCTGCGCTTCGGAGTGAAACTTCATGGATAAGCTCATCGTCGACGACCTGCATCTCAGCTACGGCGCCAACCCGATCCTCAAGGGCGTGTCGTTCGAACTGAAGGCCGGCGAAGTCGTGTGCCTGCTCGGCGCGTCGGGCAGCGGCAAGACCACGCTGCTGCGCGCGGTGGCCGGCCTCGAACAGCCGTCCGACGGGCGCATCCAGCTCGACGACCGCGTGTTCTTCGACGGCGCGAAACACGTCGACCTGCCCGTCGAACAGCGTTCGCTCGGCCTCGTGTTCCAGTCGTACGCGCTGTGGCCGCATCGCACCGTCGCCGACAACGTCGGCTACGGGCTCAAGCTGCGGCGGGTCGCGCCGGCCGAACAGAAACGCCGCGTACAGGCCGCGCTCGACCAGCTCGGCCTCGGCCATCTCGCCGAACGCTTTCCGCATCAATTGTCGGGCGGCCAGCAGCAGCGCGTCGCGATCGCGCGCGCGCTCGTCTACAACCCGCCGGTCATCCTGCTCGACGAGCCGCTGTCGAACCTCGACGCGAAGCTGCGCGAGGAAGCGCGTGCATGGCTGCGCGAGCTGATCGTGTCGCTCGGGCTGTCGGCGCTCTGCGTGACGCACGACCAGACCGAGGCGATGGCGATGTCCGATCGCATCCTGCTGCTGCGCAACGGCCGCATCGAGCAGGAAGGCACGCCGGCCGAGCTGTACGGCGCGCCGCGCTCGCTGTACACGGCCGAATTCATGGGCAGCAACAACCGCATCGACGCGCGCGTCGCGGCCGTCGACGGCGAACGCGTGACGCTCGCCGGCGACGGCTGGGAACTGCAGGCGCTCGCGCGCGACACGTTCGCGCCGGGCCAGCACGCGCAGGCCGTGATCCGGCTCGAACGCGTGCAGGTCGCCGACGGCCCGGGCGCGAACCGGCTGCAGGCCGACCTCGTCACGTCGATGTATCTCGGCGACCGCTGGGAATACCTGTTCCATTGCGGCGAGATGCGCCTGCGCGCGTTCGGCCACGTGCCGCGCGCGGCCGGCAAGCACTGGATCGAATTCCCGGCCAACGACTGCTGGGCGTTCGCCAAGGCGAGCTGACCCACGCGGCGGGCACCGCGCCCGCCGCTCGCGCGCTTTCCGTCAGGTGATGACAGGTCTGTCCGGCGGACGTCTTCGGGCGTCCGCCGTGGCGTACTGCGCGCTGCATCCGCTTCACCCTGTTTCACCCACCCACAAAAAACCAAGGAGACACCGTCAATGAAGTCACGCGCAGAACGTTCCCTTCGCACCGCCATCCTCACCGGATCCGCCGTCGCAGCCGGCCTCGCGGCAGGCGCCGCGCACGCGCAGTCGTCGGTCACGATGTACGGGATCATGGATGCCGGCATCGAATACACGAACCATACGGCGCCGGAAGGCGGCAATTCGTTCAAGCTGAAATCCGGCAACAAGAATACGTCGCGCTGGGGCCTGCGCGGCGTCGAGGATCTCGGCGGCGGACTGAAGGCCGTGTTCCGCCTCGAAAGCGGGATCGATCTCGCGAACGGCGCGTCCGACGACGGCCCCGACTCGATCTTCGCGCGCCGCGCGACGGTCGGCCTGAAAGGCAAATGGGGCGAAGTCTCGCTCGGCCGCAACTTCACCGTCACCTACGACTACATGCTGCCGTTCGATCCGATGGGTTACGCGCAGAACTATTCGTGGGCGACGTCGTCGATGGCGACCGGCGGCCGCAAGGACGGCCTCTTCACGCGTTCGTCGAACGCCGTGCGCTACGACGGCGAATTCGGCGGCTTCAAGTTCGGCGCGCTGTACGGCTTCGGCAACGTGCCGGGCAGCGTGAAGACCAGCTCGAAGTACGACTTCGCGCTCGGCTACGAGACCGGCCCGTTCGCGGCGGTCGTCACGTTCGACCGGCAGAACGGCGCGGCCGACAGCGTCACGCCGGCCGATACCGTCAACACCATCCAGGGCATCCACGCGGGCCTGAGCTACGACTTCGGCAACCTGAAGACGATGGCCGGTTATCGCAACTATCGGCGCACGTATCACACGAGCGCGGCGAACCAGTTGAGCGATATGGTCTGGCTCGGCGGGTCGTACCAGTTCACGCCGACGTTCTCGCTGATCGCGGCCGTCTATCACCAGAACATCAAGGGTGCCAGCGATGCCGATCCGACGCTGGTGTCGGTGCGGGCGCAGTACGCGCTGTCGAAGCGCACGGTGCTGTATGCGGCCGGCGCGTTCGCGATCGCGCAGCATGGGGAGAAAGTGGGTGTGTCGCGCGATTTCGCCGGGTATGGCACCACGCAGGTCGGCGTGACGGCGGGGATTCAGCAGCGGTTCTGAATCCGACGCGCCGGGTGGCGCTACTCATGGTCGAACAGCGCCGCCCGCTTGGCGCGATGCGCGCTGCCGTGTGAGCACGGGTGCCCGACGGTCACTGCGCGGCGCGACTCGCGCGTGGCGTGCGATGCCCGCCGCGCGCCAGTCACCGTTCACTCGGCACGCGTCACGAACACCGGGCGAACCCGGCTATTCGCGTCGTCCCAATGTTCGCCGACCGCCGACAGCGGCACGGTGCGCGTTTCGATCGCCAGGCTCGCGGGCGCGGCGGCGTCGAATACGCCGCGGATGGCGGCCAACAAGCGGGGCAGCGGCACGCTGCCCAGGCCGCTCCCCATCAATTCGATCGCGGTCGCACGCAGCACGGCGCCCGGCAGCAGCACGTCGGCGCCGGCGATCGAACCGATCTGCACGAAACGCAGCCGGCGCCCTTCAGGCGTCGCCTTCGCGGCCGCGACGAGCAACGCCTGCGCGCTGGCGCCCCACAGATAGTCGAGCACGACGTCGACGCCCGCGCGGAAATGCAGTCCCAGTACGCGGGCAAGCTGCGCATCGTCCTGCTGCAGCGACACGACCGAATCCGCACCGGCATTCAGCAACGCATCCAGTGCAGCCGCGTTGCGGCCCGTCGCGATCACCTTCGCGGCGCCCAGATGCTTCGCGATCCGCACGGCCAGCCGCCCTGACGTGCCCGTCGCACCGTTGACGAGCACCGTCTCGCCTGCCGCGAGCCGCGCGCGTTCGGTCAATGCCGCCCACGACGACATCGCGGGAATCGCGATCGCCGCGGCCGTGACGTCGTCGAGGTCGTCCGGCAGCGGCACGCATTGCGCGTCAGGCACGATCGTGCGCTCGGCCATCGCGCCAAACGGCGCGGGGGCGCCGAAGAAGTACACGCGCTGTCCGTCGTCGCCGCGCCCCACGCCATCGACGCCGGCGACGAACGGATAGCTGCCGCCGGACGAATAATGCGTGCCGGCAGCGCGCCCCTGTGCGAGCCGGCTCAGCGCGGATGCCGTCACGTCGATCAGACGGTGAGCCGGCAGCGCGCGCGGCGCTTCGCACTCCGTATAAACTGGACGCCGTCCGGCGCCCTCCACGACTGCTGCCTTCATGTCGGTTCCTTGCAGTTGGCGGCCCCGGTATCGCGACCGGTGCCGGCGTCCGTCTTCAACGCGCGTCGATCCATGCACGCAGCGCCGCGTCGCGCACTTCGAGTACATCGAACAATCCGATCGCCCGCAGCGCAGGCAGCACTTCGACTAGGTCGGCTTCCGCCGTGGCCCGCTCGGCCGGGGATGCGCGTGGATCGGCCAGCACGCGCGCATTGACCAGGAACGCGCCCACCGTGCCCTTGCGGATCGTCGTTGCGCCGGCCTCGATCCGGTCGGCATGGTCGGGGAGAAGGTGTTCGGCTCGCATCGCGTCGTACTCCAGTGGTGGTCGATGGAGGCAGTGTAGGCGTGCAACATCGGCCGATCTCCGGTATAAAAGCCATTCGATACGGAAATCCGGCCATGTCCGATCCCTTGCTTCCCGCCCACCTCGTCACGTCCGACGACGGCCCGTTCGTCGCCGCCGCCGTGCTGACGCAGCGCGACCCGCGCGTGACACCGTCGCACACGCATGCGCGCGGCCAGTTGGTCGGCGCGCTGAGCGGGTTGGTGACGATCGGCCTCGACGATGAGGAGTGGGTCGTGCCGGCGATCCACGCGATCTGGATTCCGCCGCATTGCCGGCATTCGCTGCGCTCGTTCGGGCCGATTTCCGGCTGGTCGGCGTTCGTCTCTGAAAAGCGCTGCGCGACATTGCCGGACACGCCGCGCGCGATCCGCACGTCGCCGTTGCTGCGCGAAGCCGTGCAGCGCGCGGCCAGCTGGGGTGATTCGGACCTGGATGCCGCGCAGACGCGGATCGCCGACGTGATCCTCGATGAAATCGCGTCATCGGAAGTCGAAGCGCTGGGACTGGTACGGCCGCGGGACCAGCGGCTCATGAGGATTACCGATGCGCTTGCCGCAGATCTCGCGGACAACCGGCGGCTGGAGGAATGGGCCGCCTGGGCCGGCATCAGCGCGCGGACGATGAGCCGCCGCTTCGTCGCCGAGACGGGGCTGACGTTTGCGCAGTGGCGTCAGAAGGCAAGGCTGCTGCGGGCGCTCGAGAAAATCGCCGACGGCGTGCCGGTGACGACGATCGCGCTCGATCTCGGCTACGACAACGTGGGCGCGTTCATCGACATGTTCCAGCGGGCAATGGGGACAACGCCGGGGCGGTATATCGAAGTGGTGCGTCGCGGGGGCGGCTAGCGCGGCAGCACAAACGCATGCCGCCTGCGACGCGCCTGCCGCCGCGGCCTCAATACGTGCCGCCCCCCTTGTTCGCCGCCTCGCCCCCCCTCCCCTTGAACTGCGCGGCCAACCGCTCCGCACTCCTCGCCAGCAACGTCGTATCAACGCCCACCGCGACAAACAGCGCCCCCGCTTCCAGATACCGCCGCGCCGCCGCTTCATCCGCGCTCAGAATGCCCGGCGCCTTGCCGGCCGCCTTGATCGCACGGATCGCGCCATCGATCGCGGCCTGCACATCCGGATGCCCGGGATTGCCGAGATGCCCGAGGTCGGCCGCCAGATCCGCCGGCCCGATGAACACGCCGTCGACGCCCTCCACCCGCGCAATCGCATCGATCGCGTCGAGCCCCGCACGCGTTTCGACCTGCACGAGCACCGCCATCTCGTCGTTCGCACGATGCAGGTAATCGCCGACACGATTCCATCGCGACGCGCGCGCGAGCGCGCTGCCGACCCCGCGAATCCCGTGCGGCGGATACCGCGTCGCGGCCACTGCCGCGCGCGCTTCGCCGGCGCTCTGCACCATCGGCACGAGCAGCGTCTGCGCGCCGAGGTCGAGCACCTGCTTCACGATCACCGGATCGTTCCATGGCACGCGCACGACCGGCTGCGACGGATACGGCGCGATCGCCTGCAACTGCGCGAGAATCGTCGGCACCGTGTTCGGCGCATGCTCGCCGTCGATCAGCAGCCAGTCGAAGCCGGCGCCCGCGACGACTTCGGCACTGTACGGATTCGCGAGCCCGAGCCACAGCCCGACCTGCGCGTCGCCGCGCGCGAGCACGGCCTTGAAGACATTCGACGGAATCTGCATGGCCCGCTCACCTCACTCGAAGTAGCACTGGATCGTCCCGAGCGGGCCGTAGTCGACGCTGAACGTGTCGCCCGGTCGTGCCGCGCACGGCCGCGTGAACGAGCCGCCGAGCACGATCTGCCCCGGTTCCAGCGCGACGTCGAAACGCGACAGCCGATTCGCGAGCCACGCGACGCCATTGGCCGGATGATTCAGCACGCCGGCCGCGACGCCCGTTTCCTCGACCACGCCGTTGCGCGACATGATCGCCGCGACCCAGCGCAGGTCGACGTCCTGCGGCTTCACGGGCCGCCCGCCGATCACGACGCCCGCGTTCGCCGCGTTGTCGGCGATCGTGTCGAACACCTTGCGCGGCCGCTTCGTATCGGGGTCGATCGACTGGCTGCGCGCGTCGATGATCTCGAGCGCGGGCACCACGTAGTCGACCGCGTCGTACACGTCGAAGATCGTGCAGTTCGGGCCCGTGAGCCGCTTGCCGAGCACGAACGCGAGTTCGACCTCGACGCGCGGCACGATGAAGCGGCCGGTCGGAACGGTGCCGCCGTCGTCGAAGAACATGTCGTCGAGCAGCGCGCCGTAATCGGGCTCGTCGATCTGCGACGTGTTCTGCATCGCTTTCGACGTGAGGCCGATCTTGTGCCCCTTGAGCGTGCGGCCTTCCGCGAGCTTCAGGGTCACCCACGCGCGCTGGATCGCATACGCGTCGTCGATCGTGATGTCGGGATGGTCGAGCGAGATCTGGCGGATCTGCGTGCGCGCGCGCTCGGCGTCGTGCAGACGCCGCGCGAGCTGGTCGATGAGGGCGGGTTCGAGCATGGTCGGATCGGGAATGGGTTCAGCCGGCCCGCTTGTAGCGGGCGTGAATGTTGTTGTGCTTGTACGAGCCGCTTTCGCTGAACTCGGTCAACTCCATCGACAGCGCCAGATAGCGCCTCGCGTACAACTCCGCGAAATGCGCCTTGATCGCGTCGAACAGCGCGTCGCACGCGGCCTGCTTCGTTGCGTCGCTGCGGCCCGAGCCGATCTTCAGCGTCACGTGGACGAACGCGTCGTCCGCGGTGCCGTCGGCGACGCAGTAATCCTGCAGCTCGATCGCGCGCGAGCGGATGCCGCCGGTCGGAAACACGCCGCCCTGCGCGATCAGCGTCGCGTTGATCGTGCGCAGCAGCACGGGAATGCGCGCGTCGTCGCGGATGTTCGCGGTGTATTCGACGACGATGTGTGGCATGGCAACGCTCCGGGTAGGTGATGCGGCGCTCAGGCGAGCGGGAAGATCGCGTTGATCTGCCCGGTGCCCGAGCTCGCGAAATAGTCGGTGACGATCTCGACCGGCTTGTCGTAGCGATCCCAGCCGAGCAGGCCGAGCAGCATCGCCGTGTCGTGCATCCCGCCTTCGCCGTGACAATGCGTGTTGTACTCGGGCAGCATCGCGCAGAAGGTCTTGAAATCGCCCTGCTTCCACAGCTCGACCACGCGCAGGTCGACCTGCCGGAAGAACTCGCGGCTGATCTCGTGGATCGATTCCTCGGGGCTGCCGTTGTCGTTGAAGCGATGCGACAGCGAGCCGCTCGCGAGGAACGCGACGTTCGAATCGCTCTTCTCGATTGCCTCGAGCAGTGCCTCGCCGAAGCGGCGGCTCTCGTCGAGCTGATGCCACATGCACCACCCGGCGATCGACACGACCTTGAAGTGCTGGTCGCCGTTCATGTAGCGCATCGGCACGAGCGTGCCGTATTCGAGTTCGAGGCTGTCGATCTCGTGCGCGCGCGTCGCGATCCCGCGCGCGCTGGCCGTCTCCGCGATCAGGCGGCCGAGTTCCGGGTTGCCCGGATACGCGTACTGCATGTCGCGGATGAAATGCGGCAGCTCGTTGCTGGTATAGGTGCCGGCGAACCGCGCATTGCAGTTCACGTGGTAGCCCGCGTTGACGAGCCAGTGCACGTCCGACACGACGATCGTGTCGACGCCGAGCGCGCGGCAGCGCTCGCCGATCAGCCGATGGCCGCGGATGGCCGCGTCGCGGCAGCCGTGATGCTTGCCGGGCTGCTCCGACAGGTACATCGACGGCACATGCGTGATCTTCGCGGCGAGGGACAGTTTGCCCATCGTTCAAGTCTCCGTATCGTTCGGTCGTGCGCCAACACGACCCGCGCCCGTTACACGCCCCAGCGGGGAATATGATGCGAACCCATCGAGATGCACACGTTCTTGATCTCCGCGAACACCTCGAAGCTGTACTCGCCGCCCTCGCGTCCGGTGCCCGACTCCTTCACGCCGCCGAACGGCTGGCGCAGGTCGCGCACGTTCTGGCTGTTCACGAACACCATCCCGGCCTCGATGCCGCGCGCGAGGCGATGCACCTTGCCGACGTCCTGGGTCCAGATGTACGACGCGAGCCCGTAGGACGTGTCGTTCGCGAGCCGCAGCCCTTCCTCCTCGTCCTCGAACGGGATCAGGCACGCGACCGGCCCGAAGATCTCTTCCTGCGCGATGCGCATCCCGTTGTCGACGTCGGCGAACACGGTCGGCCGCACGAAGTTGCCGTTGCGCAGATGATCGGCGAGACCGGCCGGCTTGTCCGCGCCGCCCGCGACCACGCGCGCGCCTTCCTGCTCGCCGATGCGGATGTAGCCGGTCACCTTCTCCCAATGCTGGCGCGTGATCATCGCACCGAGCTGCGTGCCCGGATCGGACGGGTCGCCGACCATCAGGTTGTTCGCGCGGCGCGCGAATTCCTGCACGAAACGGTCGTAGATCGTGCGCTGCACGAAGATCCGCGAGCCTGCGGTACAACGCTCGCCGTTGATCGAGAAGATCGTGAACAGCGACGCGTCGAGCGCGCGGTCGAAATCGGCATCGTCGAAGATCAGCACCGGCGACTTGCCGCCGAGCTCCATCGAATACTTCTTCAGGCCCGCGCGTTCCATGATCCGCTTGCCCGTGACCGTGCCGCCCGTAAACGACACCGCGCGCACGTCGGGATGGCGCACCAGTGCGTCGCCGGCGGTCGCGCCATAACCCTGCACGACGTTCAGCACGCCCGGCGGAATGCCGGCTTCGAGCGCGAGCCGGCCGAGCTGGTCGGCCGTCAGCGGCGACAGCTCGGACATCTTCAGCACGGCCGTGTTGCCGAGCGCGAGACACGGCGCCGTCTTCCACGTCGCCGTCATGAACGGCACGTTCCACGGCGATACCAGCGCGCACACGCCGACCGGCTGGTACAGCGTGTAGTTCAGCATCTGGTCGTCGACCGGATACGTGCGGCCGTTCATCTGCACGCACACTTCCGCGAAGAAGTTGAAGTTCTCGGATGCGCGCGGAATCAGCTGCTTGCTCGTCTGCGCGATCGGCAGGCCGGTGTCCTGCGTCTCGAGCGCGGCGAGCATCGGCACGTTCTTCTCGATCAGTTCGCCGAGCTTGCGCATCAGCTTCGCGCGCTCCCTGGCAGGCGTGTTCGCCCACTTCGGGAACGCTTCCTTCGCCGCGCGCACGGCCGCGTCGACTTCGGCCTCGCCGGCCGACGCGACGTCGGTGATCACGTCGCCCGTCGCGGGGTTCAGCGTCGTGAAGGTCTCGCGGCTGCCGACTTCGCGGCCGTCGATCCAGTGCTTGATGGTCATGTGCTCTCCTTCCTTGGGCGACGGGCTCAGCCGGCGCGATAGTAGTCTGCTTCGCCGACGATCGTGCTCACCAGCCGGCCGATCCCTTCGATTTCCGTCACGACCTCGTCGCCCGGCTTCGTGTCCGCCAACCCTTCCGGCGTGCCGGTCAGGATCAGGTCGCCCGGCGAGAGCGTCATGAAGCTGCTGATGTGCTCGATCAGCGCGGGCACGTCGAAGATCATGTCGCGCGTGCTGCCGCGCTGGGTCTCCTGGCCGTTCACCGTCGTGCGCAGCATCAGGTCGCCCGCGTCGCCGATCTCGTCGCGGCTCACGAACCACGGCCCGAGCGGCGTGCAGGTGTCGCGGTTCTTCACGCGCAGGTTCGGGCGGTAGTAGTTCTCGAGATAGTCGCGGATCGCGTAGTCGTTCGCGACCGTGTAGCCGGCGACGTAGTCGAGCGCCTGCGCGCGGCTCACGCTTCGCGCCGGGCGGCCAATCACGACGGCCAGCTCGCACTCGTAGTGCATATGCGTCGCATCCGCCGGGCGCACGGTGAGCGACCGGTGGCCGATGAACGTGTTCGGCCCCTTCAGGAAGATCAGCGGCTCGCTCGGCGCATTGAACGCGAGTTCCTTCGCGTGGTCCGCGTAGTTCAGGCCGAGCGCGAACGTCGTGCGCGGCGCGACGGGCGGCAGCCACGTCACCCCGTCCTCCGCGAGCACGCGGCCCGTATCGAGCCGGATCGCGCCGTCGCCGGCCGGTTCGGCCGCATGCAGTGCACCGTTGTAGATCACGCGCGCCGTCTTCATCGTGCCTCCTCCGCGATCAGCGTATGCCGCAACGTGCCGATGCCGGCGCCGGCGATCTCGATCGTGCTGCCCGCGCGGGCACGCGGTGCGCCACCCGCGACGCCGAGCAGCAGCACGTCGCCCGCGTCGAACGACATGAAGGCCGTCACATCGGCGATCAGTTCGCGCACCGGGCGGATCAGCGTGGCGGTCGACGCGGACACCACCGGGGCGCCGTCGATCCGCACGGTCAGGCCGATCGCGTCGACGTCGCCGAGCGCGGCCGCCGGCACGATCGCCGGACCCAGCGGGCAGAAGCCGTCGCGGCACTTGAAGCGCACGGCCGGACGGTAGTAATCGGGATGCGGGACCGACACGTCGCTCGCCAGCGTGAAGCCATGCACGTAGTCGAGCGCCTGCGCGGCCGGCACGCGCGTCGCGCGCCGCGAGAACACGACGGCCACCGACGCGCCGATCTCCAGCGCATCGACGCCGGCCGGCACCACGACCGCCGCGCCGTCCGCTGCATGCGTGTTGGCCGGCTTGATGTAAAGGATCGGCGCCTGCGGCGGACAGCCGTAAGGCGGTGCATGCACGGCATCGCCGAGCGCGTCGAGTGCGGCGCGCTCGTTGAGCAGCGCACCGTAGACGGTACCGATGGCGACCGGCAGCGGCGGCGCCGCGGCAGTCCTGCAAGACAGCTCCATGCGTCATTCCCCTGCCGCGCGTCGCGGCGCATCGTCAATACTTAATATCTTAAGTAAACAATCGGACGCTGGCAACCTCGATTACCCTGATATGCGAAATTCGTCACCGTCGGCTGTTAAGATTGATGCGTCCCCGTCCATTCCCCACCCCGATGAACCGTACGCTCGACCATCGCAACCTTGCCATGCTGCTGCTCGAGGCCCGCGAAACGCTGATGGGCCTGTTCCGCCCCATTCTCAAGGAATTCGCGCTGACCGAACAGCAATGGCGGATCATCCGCGTGCTCGACGGCGAACCGGCGCATGCGCTCGAAGCGGGACAGATCGCGCGCCGCTGCTGCATCCTGAGCCCGAGTCTCACGGGCGTGCTGGAACGGATGGAACGCGACGGCCTGATTACCCGCACGCGCGCGCGGGAAGATCAGCGCCGGCTGCTGGTGAGCCTGACGCCGCAAAGCAGGAAGCTGGTGACCGAAATCGGCCCGCGCATCGACGAGCAGTACCGCCAGCTCGAAGCGCGATTCGGCCAGGACGGCCTGGACGACATCTACCGCGCGCTCGACCGGCTGATCGAGCTCGGCAGCGCGTCGTAGGGCCCGCCGCCGCCGGACCGCCGCGAGCGGCGGTGACCCTGAACCGGCAGGCCGCGGATCGCGCGGGCAGTCAGTGCAGCGCGCCGCGCATCAGCTCGGTCACCGCGACGCCGCGCGACGTGCGCATGCACTCCTCGACGTAATCGACGAACGGCAGCGGCTCGAAATCGATTTCGTCGCGCACGCGGCGGTTGTCGAATACGCGATCGACCGTCGCAAATTCCGCGCAACGCTGCAACGCCCGGCCGATCACGCGCTCGAGCGCCGGATCGGACCGCCCGAGCACGTCGCGCACCACGAGCGGCAGTTCGTCCGGCGCGCATGCCGCATAGCGCGGCGCGCCCGTCATGCCGGCCGCCTCGTCCATCGCGCGCACGATCTGCGCGACCTGCGGCGCCTCGTCGCCGGCCGACACGTGATACACGTCGTGCATCAGCGTCGGCTTCACGGCCAGCAGCATCGTCGCGCGCGCCACGTCGTCGACCGACACGATGTCGATGCGCGTCATCGGCCGCGCGGTGAAGCGGCGCGCCGCGTGCGCGACGCGGAACATCCAGAACGAATTCGGCGCGGGCCGCGTGCCGAGCACCGTGTGACCGACGACGTGCGACGGGCGCACGACCACGAGCGGCAGCCCCAGCCCGCGCAGGCGCTGTTCCGTTTCCGCCTTCGCGTGCAGGTAGTCCGCCGCGAGCACCGCGCCAGGCAGCCCGTCGCGGCTGTGCGCGACATCACTCGCCGCCGCCTCCTGCACGATCCCGCCTCGGCCCGCATGCGCATACGCGGTGCCGACATACACGAAACGCTGCAGCCGCGGCGCGTGCGCGAACCGCTCGGCAAAGCGCAGCGCATCGTCGATGTCCGCCTGCAGGTGCGCGCCGTCGGCCGGCGACGCATGGCCCGCGCAGTGGATCACGTGCGTCGCGCCGGCGAGACGCGGCGCGTCGGCGCCCTCCCACACGTCGCCGAGCGCGCCGACGATCACGTTCGCGTCGCAGAGACGCGACGCCCAGTACGGCGCGAGCCCTGCGCGCAGCGCCGCTTCGCGCAGTCGCGCGACCGCGTGGCCGCGATTCTCCGCCCGCACGACGCACACGATGCGCTCGAGCAACCCTGCGTTGACGAGCGCCGTCAGCACGGTACTGCCGATGAAGCCGGTGGCGCCGGTGAGCACCAGCCGCCCGACGTTGGCCGCCGCGACCGGTGCGCTGGCCGGCGACACGAGGCTCGTCCGCCAGTTGAGCGACAACGCGGTTTTCCAGATCAGCACGATAGTCTCCTTCGAAGAATCGGCCGGGCGACGCCGCTGCCGCGGGGGACGGGGCTGCGCACGGCTGCCGGCCGGGCCGGGGCCGACGCTCGCCCCGGCGGTCCCCGATCCTGCTGCGGCCCGCGATCGCGTCGATCGCGCCCCCGGCACGAGGCGGCAGCCCGCCGCGGACGGGCGTCCGTGGCACAGGATCGGGAAATTCCCAGTGTGGGGCCCGATCGCCCGCAAGTCTGTCCCGAAAGTTTCGTGAAAGTGTGCGGATTTGTACGCGAATGTCTGAGTGTGTCGCGCCGGCCGGGCCGTCCAATCGTTGAAACGTCCGGTCGGACAGTATTCGGGGCCTGCATGGCTGGGCCGCCGGCGCGGTTCGGGGCCATCCCTTCGGCGCGACACATCGACGCGCCCCGGCCTAGTCATCGCATGTCCCGGGCGGCGCCGACGTCCGGCCGCGGCATGCGGATCGCGGTGCCGCCTGCGTTTGCGCGCGCAACCCGAATCCGCGCGTATCGTCAGACGTCCTTTCATCCGAAACGCCAATAGACGCAATGCGGATTTATTGAGGATTATCACTTGCGTTTCATGGCAGTCTATCTAGACTGTTCAAACCAAAACGGTCGAATGTGTCATTTTCTTCAGGAGACGATCCAATGCGCCTCACCATTCGGATTAATGGCAGCGAATCGGCAACCCGGCACGCCTTCGCGGTGCTGTGGGTCGATACCGACGAGGGCCTGTGGTCACGCGAGGCACACCAGGGCATCGATCTGCCGACCTGGGGCAAGGTGCGGGACGTGGAAGGCGCGATGGCCCTCTGCGCGGCCGACAGTGGAAACGCCGTGTGCCAGCTGAAGGGCCTGTCGTTCAGCCCGACGCAGCGCGAACAGGGCCCCGCGGTGCTCGCGGGCGAGCACCCCGACGGCGCGTGGCGCCTGCAGGCGGTCGATCGTTCCACGGCGGAGTCGGAAAACCACGAATTCATTTCCGTCGCGCGATAGGTATTCCCGACGGCAATCCTCTGCGGTTTCCGGGTTTATTCCGGTTTCCGCGATATTCATTTCGATATTCAGCAATAACGGCGCCTCACTCGGGGCGCTTTTTATTTTCCGCTCCCCGAAATTAATCGGGGCCGGGGTAATTGAAGCGCGCTTGCGGTAACCCCCGTCTCTCCTCCCCGATTTCCTCGCCGCCAGCGAGCCATGCCGCGCCGCCGTTCCGGCCTTCCTTGCGCATTTTCCGGTCGTGCCCGGTCGAAGATGCCCCTCTTTCAAGGGGCCGAAACACACTTTCCCCACACGACGTTTACTCATTTATTACAATCGCATTATTCAGACTGACCCAGCCGCCGTCCGGCGGCCCGACCCGGCCCTTGCATGAGCGTGAAAAAGAAGACCCACCCCGCCGATCCGTACGCCGCCGCGACCAAGCATCCGATGCTCGCGTCACGCCTGCCGATGTGGCGCTCGAAGCTGGTCGTGATCATGGTGTCCCTCGGTTTCGCCGCGCTCATCGGGCGCGCGTTCTGGGTGCAGGTCGCGAACCAGGATTTCTACGTCGGGGAAGGCCAGAAGCGCTACCAGCGCACGATCGAGCTCGACGCGATGCGCGGGCGCATCGTCGACCGCAACGGCGCGATGCTCGCGGTCAGCCTGTCGACCTATGAAATCTGGGCGAACCCGAAACAGGTCGCCGAAATCGACTACCCGCAGATCGCGAAGCTGCTCGACATGCCGCTCGCGGAAGTAAAACGCCGGCTGCGCAACGACCGTACGTTCGTGCTGCTCAAGCGGCAGATCGACGCCGATACCGCGAGCCGGCTCGACAAGCTCCAGATCGACGGCATCACGCAGATCGCCGACTCGAAGCGCTTCTATCCGGAAGGCGAATCGGCCGCGCACGTGGTCGGCTTCACCAACGTCGAGGACAAGGGCCAGGAAGGCGTCGAGCTCGCGGCGAATGCAAGGCTGTCGGGTACCTCCGGGCAGCGCGAGGTGATCCGCGACCGTCTCGGGCGCATCGTGTCCGACACGCGCCCGCTCGTCCCCGCGCAGCACGGCGCGACGATCGAACTGACGATCGACCGGCGCATCCAGCAGCTCGCGTTCAGCCAGCTCAAGGCAGCGGTGATCGAGAACAACGCGGTGGCGGGCAGCGTCGTCGTGCTCGACGCGCAGAACGGCGAAATCCTCGCGCTCGCGAACTACCCGACCTTCGATCCGAACGATCGCGCCAGGCTGACGGGCCAGCAGCTGCGCAACCGCGCGGTGATCGACACGTTCGAGCCCGGCTCGACGATCAAGCCGCTCGTCGTCGCGCTGTCGATCGACGAACGCAAGGTCACGCCGAACACGATCATCAACACGTCGCCGGGCACCTACAAGATCGGCCCGGCCGTGATCCACGACACGTCGAACCACGGCTCGCTGACCGTCTCGCAAGCGCTGCAGAAGTCGAGCAACGTCGCGCTCGCGAAGCTGGCGTTGAACCTGCCCGCCGAAACGATCTGGAACAAGTACCAGGAATACGGGATCGGCCGCGCGCCGGAGCTGACGTTCCCGGGTGTCGCATCGGGCCGCCTGCGCGGCTACAAGCGCTGGCGGCCGATCGAGCAAGCGACGATGGCGTATGGCTACGGGCTGTCGATGTCGCTGCTGCAGATCGCGCAGACCTATACCGCCTATGCGGGCGACGGCACGCTGCATCCGGTGTCGCTGCTGAAGAACGGCGCCGACCCGCAGACGATCGATGCCCATCGCGGCCACCGCGTGACGTCGCCGCAAACCGCGGCGGCGATCCGCACGATGCTCGAGTCGGCGGTCGGCGAAGGCGGCACGGGGCGCCGCGCGCGCGTCGACGGCTACCGGATCGGCGGCAAGACCGGCACGGCACGCAAGCAGATCGGCGCGACCTATGCGAAGGGCAAGTACCGTGCGCTGTTCGCCGGGATGGCGCCGATGAGCGAGCCGCGCCTGATCGTCGCGGTGATGATCGACGAGCCGCGCGGCAAGGGCTACTACGGCGGCACGGTGGCCGGCCCGGTGTTCTCGTCGGTCACGAGCGGCGCGCTGCAGTTGCTCGGCGTGCCGCCCGATGCGCCGGTCGAGCCGACGCCGAATGCGCCGGCCAAGGCGGCGGCATCGCAGAAGACGGTCGCGGCGCCGAAGGCCGCGGTGCAACCGAAGACGGCGGCCGCGCAGAAGGCGGCAACGCCGGTGAAGACGGCCGCGCAATCCGGCGCGGCCGTACAGACGAAGGCGGCGGCAGGCTGAAGCCTGCCGGGTGCCCAAGGTACTGCCGGGCGCGGCCGCCGGCGAATAGGTCCGCTATTCGCCGTGTCGAATGCCTCGCATGCGCCCTGCCGACGTTCCGACGGCCGGCACCATCCCGCCAGCCGCGCGAACCCGGCCGCGCGACCGTCAATGCGCAGCCGCCACCGGCCTCACCATCCTGCCGAGCACGTGCTCGGTCATCCCGCGCGCGAGTTCGCTCTCGCCCATGAATACGGTGCCGATGCCCTCGCTCGACAGCAAGTCGGCCTCGTCGCTGCTGTTCGTGCACAGCACGACCTCCAGCGTCGGGTTCAGCGTGCGCGAGATCTCGACGATCTGCCGCACGTCGAATACGTCCGGCAGCGTGACGACCAGCATCCCGGCGCGCGCGATATGCGCCTGCACGAGCACGACCGGCTCGATCGCGTCGCCCGACACGGCCGCGACGCCGTCCGCGCGCAGCTTCTCGACGAGCTCGCGGTTCTGCTCGACGACGACATATGCGATCCCGCGCTCGTCCAGCTCATGCGCGATGCGCGTGCCGACCTTGCCGTAGCCGACGATCACGACCTGCCCGGTCAAGTGCGTCTGCGGCGTTGACATCGGCAGCGCGGCGAGCGGATCGTCGCGTGCCTCGAGCTTGCGCGCGAACGCCGAATGCTCGCGGATCCATGCGAGCGCCGGATCGATCATTGCGAACAGCAGCGTGTTCATCGCGATCGAGATCAGCGCGACCGCGAGAATCAGGCTCTGCCCCTCGGCCGACAGCAGTCCGAGCGCCCGGCCGAGCCCCGCGAGGATGAACGAGAACTCGCCGATCTGCGCGAGGCCCGCGCCGACCGTCAGCGCGGTATTCAGCGGGTAGCGGAACGCGATCACGAGCGCGACCGCCGCGAGCGTCTTGCCGATCAGCACGATCGCCGCGACCTCGATCACGTGCAGCGGCTCGGCGAGCAGCACCTTCGGGTCGAACAGCATCCCGACCGAAATGAAGAACAGCACCGAGAACGCGTCGCGCAGCGGCAGCGTCTCGTCTGCCGCACGCCGGCTGAATTCCGACTCGCGCATCATCATCCCGGCGAAGAACGCGCCGAGCGCGAACGACACGTCGAACAGCTTCGCCGCACCGAACGCGATGCCGACCGCCGCGGCAATCATGCAAAGCGTGAACAACTCGCGCGAGCCGGTACGCGCGACGAGCCACAGGATGCGCGGAAACACGCGCTTGCCGACCACCAGCATCAGCGCGATGAACGCGGCGACCTTCAGCATCGTGACGCCGAGCGTGCCCCACACGCTGCCGCCGGCCGCCTGCACGTCGCCGGGCGGCGTGCCGCCGAGCAGCCCCGCGACGGGCGGCAGCAGCACCAGCACGAGCACCATCACGAGATCCTCGACGACGAGCCAGCCGACTGCGATGCGTCCGTTCACCGTCTCGACGAGCCCGCGCCCCTCGAGCGCCCGCAACAGCACGACCGTGCTCGCGACCGACAGCGCGAGCCCGAACACGAGTGCCGCGCCGACGCTCCAGCCCCATGCGAGCGCGAGCCCGCCGCCGAGCAGCGTCGCGACGGTAATCTGGACGACGGCCCCCGGCAGCGCGATCTTGCGCACCGCGAGGAGATCACCGAGCGAAAAATGCAGGCCGACGCCGAACATCAGCAGCATCACGCCGACTTCGGCGAGCTGCTGCGCGAGCGACAGGTCGCCGACGAAGCCGGGCGTGCCGGGGCCGATCACGATCCCGGCGAGCAGATAGCCGACGAGCGGCGGCATTTTCAGCAGCGACGCGAGGTAACCGAAGATCATCGCGAGACCGAAACCGGCCGCGAGCAACGCAATCAGGCTGACGTCATGAGGCATCCCCCCTCCCGAATTCTTGTAACGATTTAGTAAGGTTCAAGAATGAAAGGATAAGGGATGAGGCAAAAAAAATGGCGCGCCCCCGCGAAAAATTCACGCGGTGGCGCGCCATGGCGGGGTGCAACCCCGGTCGGGCGGCATGCGCGTCGCGGGCCGGCCGGCGCCGCGACGCGGATCGATCGGGCGGGGCCGGACGCCCCGCCGCGAGCGTCAGCGCGACGCCTGCGGGAACCGCGCGCCCGGCGGCGGCTCCGGCCGTGTCGACGGCGTGCCCTTGCGCACCTTCGCGACCTGCGCGGCCGTGATCGCCGCGCCCGTATTGCCCCAGCTCGTGCGCACGAAGTTCGACACGTCCGCGACTTCCTGGTCCGACAGGCGCCAGCCGAACGGCGGCATCGTGAAGGTCGACGGCGCCGCATGCGTACCCTGCAGCGCGCTGCCTTCCAGCACGACGTGGATCAGCGACGTCGGATCGTCGCCCTGCACGACCGGATTGCCGGCGAGCGCCGGGAACACGCGGGTGTAGCCGTGGCCGTCGCTGCGGTGGCAGGCCATGCAGTTGTCGCGATAGACGGCCGCACCCGGCTTGCTCGCGTCGCCGGTCCGCAGCGCCTTCGCCGCCGCAGCGTCGTACACGTGCGGCTGCTCGCCCTGCACGCGCGGCGGTAGCGTCTTCAGGTAGCGCGCGATCGCGCTCAGGTCGTCGTCGGTCATGTGCTGCATGCTGTGGCCGACCACGTCCGTCATCCCGCCGAACGCGGCCGTGCGCAGCGTGCGGCCGGTCTTCAGGAACTGCACGATCTCGGTCTCGTTCCACGTGCCGAGCCCGGTGCGCGGCTCGCCGCGCAGGCTCGTCGGCACCCAGCCGTCGATCGCCGCGCCGCCGGCCAGGAAGTCGAGGCCGCCCGCGTCGGTCAGCGCGCGCTCCTGCATCGTCACCGCGCGCGGCGTGTGGCACGCGCCGCAATGGCCGAGACCCTGCACGAGATACGCGCCGCGCGCGACCACCGGATCGGTGTACGGCGCCGCATCGAACGGCTTCGGCGCCGGCGCGAACAGCTTGCGCCAGAACGTCAGCGGCCAGCGCATCGATAGCGGCCACACGATGTCAACCGCGCGGTTCTCGTGCTCGACCGGCGCGACGCCGTGCATGAAGTACGCGTACAGCGCCTTCACGTCGTCGTCGTTCAGGCGCGCGTAGGACGGGTACGGCATCGCCGGGTACATCGTGTCGCCGTTCTTGCGGACGCCCTCGCGCACCGCGCGGGTGAAGTCGTCGAGCGTCCAGCCGCCGAGGCCCGTCTTCGGATCCGGCGTGATGTTGGTCGAATAGATCGCGCCGATCGGCGTGTCGAACTTCAGCCCGCCCGCGAACGGCTTGCCGCCGCTCGCCGTGTGGCACGCGATGCAGTCGCCCGCGCGGGCAAGGTAGGCGCCGCGCTTGACGAGGTTCGCGTCCGCCGACTGTACGGCGGGTGCGGCTGCCGGGCCCGAAGCCGCGGCCGCCGCCGGTTGCGCGAAGGCCGGGCCGGCGAGACCGAGCGCCGCCCATGCCGTGCCGATCGCCAGCGCGCGCCGCAGCGGAGGCAGGCAGCGTGCGGCGTGGTGGTGGTTCACTGTCCTCTTCATGCGGTCACCAGCGGGGCGGGATTTTTCAGGTATTGCTCGCGGATCGCGCGTGCCGACCAGTAGGCCAGCGCCGCGATGATCCCGGTCGGGTTGTAGCCGATGCCCTGCGGCAGCGCCGACGCGCCCATCACGAACACGTTGTGCACGTCCCAGCACTGCAGGTAGCGGTTCAGCACGCTCGTCTTCGGATCGGTGCCCATGATCGCGCCGCCGACCAGGTGGGTCGTCTGGTATGCGCGCGAATCGAAGTGCTTGCCGAACTCGCGCGTCGACACGCCGATCGCCTTCGGCCCCATCGCCTCCGCGATCTTCTTCATCTGCCCGGTCACGTACTGCGCCATCCTGATGTCGTTGTCCTTCCAGTCGAAGGTCATCCGCAAGAGCGGCTGGCCGTACGAGTCGCGATAGGTCGGATCGAGGTCGAGGTACACGTCGCGGTACGACATGTTGGTGCCGTGCGCGTCCATCGAGATCGTGTGCGCGTAGTTGTCCTTCACGGCCTTCTTCCACGCGGCGCCCCATTGCGGCGTGCCCGGCGGCGTCGCGATGCCGCTGATCGGCTTCACGCCGGCCTGGTTCACCCACAGCGGCGAGCCGCCGACGAAGCCGAGCGGGCCGTGGTCGAAGTTGTCCGCGTTGAAGTCGTCCACCGCGACACCGTTGCCGCCCGCGCCGATGAACGGGTTCGTGTACGTGTCCTTGTCGAAGAACGCCTTGATCGTCGACAGGTTCTGGTACGCGAAATTGCGGCCGACGACGCCTTCGCCGGAGATCGGGTCGTACGGCTTGCCGATACCCGACAGCAGCAGCAGGTGCACGTTGTGATACTGGAACGCGGCGACGATCACGAGATCGGCCGGCTGATGCACTTCACGGCCGGCCGGGTCGACGTAGGTGACGCCCGTCGCGCGCTTCTTCGTGTCGTCGAGATCCACGCGCAGCACGTGGCACTTCGAGCGCAGTTCGAAGTTCGGCACCTGCTTCAGCGCGGGCAGGATGTTCAGGTTCGGCGACGCCTTCGAGTACATGTAGCACGCGTAGCCGCTGCAGTAGCCGCAGAAGTTGCACGGCCCCATCTGCACGCCGTACGGGTTCGTGTACGGCCCCGACGTGTTCGCCGACGGCAGCCGGTACGGATGCAGGCCGAGCGATTTCGCCGCGTCGGAGAAACGCTGCGCCGAATACGTATTGAGCTGCGCGGGCAGCGGGAAGTTGTCGCTGCGGTTCGCGTCGAACACGTTGCCGTCGCCGACCACCTTGCCGCCGACCTTGTACGCCTGCCCCGACGTGCCGAACACCTTCTCGGCGAAGTCGAAATACGGCTCGAGCTCGTCGTAGCTGACGCCCGTGTCCTGGATCGTCATCCCCGCGGGGATGAACTTCTTGCCGTAGCGCTCTTCGTAGTGGCTGCGCAGGCGCAGCTCCTCCGGCGTGATCCGGAAGTGCACGCCCGACCAGTGCAGCCCCGCGCCGCCGACGCCCTCGCCCGGCAGGAACGCGGCGAGCTGCCGGTACGGCAGCGCGGTGTCCTGCACGCCGTGGCGGATCGACACGGTCGTCTTCGACAGGTCGAGGAACAGCTTCTTGCGAACGTTGTAGGTCAGCTCGTCGATCGTGTTCGGATACGCGCCGTCCGGATAGGTGTCGCGATACTCGCCGCGCTCGAGCGCGACGACGTTCAGGCCCGCTTCGGTCAGTTCCTTCGCGAGAATCGCGCCGGTCCAGCCGAAGCCGACGATCACCGCATCGACGTGCGGCTTCTTTTCCGCGGCCATCAGGTGCGCTCCCCGTTGATCGAAACCGGGCCGTACGGGTAGGGCTTGCCGTTCTGGTTGACGAAATCCATGAAGTCGGCGCGCGCGCCCGGAAAGCCGATCATCTGCCACGCGGCCATGTCGTGATTGCCGCCATGCACCGGATCGCAGAAGTAGCCTTCGCGCGTGTTCTGCAGCAACTGGCCGAAGAACACGGTGGACGGCACGTCGTCGATCTGCGCGCCGCCTTTCTCCAGTGCGCCGAGCACGGTATCGCGGGTCACCGCGTCGAGCTCGGCGAACGCCTTGCGGTGGGCCTTTTCGCAATAGCGGTTGACCGCCGCGATGCCGAGCCGGTAGATGTCGCGCGGCACGAGCTTGAGCTGATAGCCGAGCTCGGGCACGCCCTGCTGGAACGGCCCCTGCATGTACCACGTCGCGCCGTGCGCGTACGGGGTTTCCATCTGGCGGTCGATGAATTCGGGCACGCCGGATTCGAGCGCGCCGGGGCCTTCGGCGTCGGCCGGGATCAGCCGGTCGACGGCGGCCTGGACGAACGCCCACTCCTTCGCATCGAAGAAGGTCGGCTTGTACGGCGCGCGTTCGGCGCCGGCCGGCGCGGCGGATACGTTGCCGGCCGTGGTCGCGGACGATGACGACACGCGCAGGTCGCAACCGGCGACCGACGCGATCGGCACGAGCGCGACCGACGTGCGCAGGAAACGGCGACGCGAATTGGGTTTGTCGGGTGGCGTGGACATGGTCGGATGTTGATCGTTGGGGAGCGTGGTTCGGGAACGCGCATTCCACATGCGGCATGCCCGACGCGGCAGCCATGCCGCGCGCGGCCGGCCGCCCTGTTCTTGCGGTGTTGCGAACAACCTCGATGCGGATGCCGGCCGCGCACCGCGCGGCGGCGCCGTCATGCAGCCGCACGCGCGCGGGTTCCGGCGCGCCGCGCGGGTCGACCTCTTCGCGGGTCTGATGGTCGGACAAATACCGGCTTACCGCCCGCATCTGCCCCTTCATCGCCATGGCCCTGTTCAACCTGGACGCCCCGCCTGACGACGGCAAGCGCAACGTGCACGACCCTCATGACGGGCCTGGCGACACGTGCCGCGAATTATAAATGGAACCGGTTCCATTTCCAAAAGGTTCAATGCAATTCATTACATCGAAAACCGCAATAATGAGGAAACCGGTTTCCCAAATGCGCGAGATACGTGGGCGCGGTCATGTTGTTGAGCGCCACGGCACCTGAACGCACGCGCGGGGTTCGCCCGATCGGCGCCTGTCGTTTCTTGGGGGAATGACGTCGCCCGCGCCGGTCGTCGCTTTCCGCCGCGGCGCCGCGACGCACGTTACAGATCCGCTCGCTGCAAAATGGCCGTCCCGACCGGCCCGGCCCTCACCACGGCCACAGCATCGACGCGATCGACAACGCGAGCGCCGCGCACAGCGGCGAGTAATACAGGCTGTCCATCCGCGCGAAACGCGACCCGCGGATCCGCTTGAAGAAGCCGACGTAGCGGAAATCACCGACCGCGCGCACCGCGAAGATCAATGCGAGCGTAACGACCGCGAACGCGATCGCGCCGGGATACAGGTTCGGCCACAGCCAGCCCGCGCGCGACGCCACCGCCCATGCGCCGGCCAGCAACGCCACCGCGATGGCGAACGTGCCGAGCGCGGTCGGCCGCAGCAGCGGCACGCCGTCCTGTTCCGGAATGGCCGCTCGCTTGCCGAGCCGTCCGCCGAACGCCCAGTAGACGTGCACGAGTGCGATCGCGCAAAGCGTCGGCACGCTGAAATACGCGCCCGTCATGTCGGTAAGGTTCCTTGTCTCATCGTGTCGTTGTGTCGTGATCCGGCCGGAAGGATTCCGGCGTGCGGCCCCGTTCCGCACCACGCAAGACGATACCCAAACCACGCGCCGCGTGCATTGCGACGTCCGGTCGCAATGCGCCGCGCCGCGTGTTGCGGTGCAGCGCGCGCACCGTCGCGCCGGGCCACCGCTTGACTTCCCTCCGGGCACCGCTACCCTCTTATTCCAATACGGCACTCGAACCGTGCATGCGGAACCGTCGCACACGTGCCGTTCGCCGGCACGCGCGGTCGGACGGTCGGACGACCGCGGCGCGCTCGGGCACGACAACAATGACGAATACCCATGGAGGCGACTCATGCTGATCGGTGTGCCGAAAGAGATCAAGAACCATGAATACCGCGTCGGCCTGACGCCGGCCGGCGCACGCGAACTCACGCGGCACGGCCACGCCGTGCTCGTGCAGCGCGGCGCGGGCACCGCGATCGGCCTGCTCGACAACGACTACACGGCCGCCGGCGCGGCGCTGTGCGACGACGTGCGCGACCTCTTCGCGCGTGCCGACATGATCATCAAGGTCAAGGAACCGCAAGCCGCCGAGTGCGCGATGCTGCGGCGCGGGCAGATCCTTTATACGTACCTGCATCTCGCGCCCGATCCCGAGCAGGCGACCGCGCTCGTGAAGTCCGGCGCGGTCTGCATCGCGTACGAAACCGTGACGGGCGCAGGCGGCGGGCTGCCGCTGCTCGCGCCGATGAGCGAGGTCGCCGGACGCATGTCGATCCAGGTCGCGGCAACGCATCTCGAAAGCCCGCGCGGCGGCCGCGGCGTGCTGATGGCCGGCGTGCCCGGCGTGCCGGCCGCGCACGTCGTGGTGCTCGGCGCGGGCGTGGTGGGCACCGGTGCGCTGCAGATGGCGGTCGGCCTCGGTGCGCGCGTCACCGTGCTCGACACGAATGTGGGCCGGCTGCGCCAGCTCGACCTGGTCTTCGCGAACCGGATCACGACCGTCTGCTCGAATGCCCACACGATCGACGAAGCCGTGCGCGACGCCGACGTCGTGATCGGCGCGGTGCTGGTGCCGGGCGCGTCGGCGCCGCGGCTCGTCACGCGCGACATGATCGCGACGATGCGCACGGGCGCCGTCGTCGTCGACGTCGCGATCGACCAGGGCGGCTGCTTCGAGACATCGCATGCAACGACGCATGCGCAGCCGACCTTCGTCGTCGACGGCGTCGTGCACTACTGCGTCGCCAACATGCCGGGCGCGGTCGCGCGCACGTCGACGTTCGCGCTGAACAACGCGACGCTCGGCCATGCGCTCGCACTCGCCGACAAAGGCTGGAAACGCGCGATGACCGACGACCCGCATCTGCGCGCGGGCCTGAACGTATGCGACGGCCACATCACGTACGAGGCCGTCGCGCTCGCGCTCGGCCTGCCGTACGTCCCGGCGGAAGACGTGCTGGCCTGACCGTCGCGCACGCGCGCCGTCACTCACCCTACGGGCGGCCGCGCTTCGACGCGGCGCTCGCACCCATCGTGCGCGCCAGCAGCGGCCGCAGTTGCGCGAGCGTGCGCGTGTTGAGCACGTCGTGCCGGGTGAGCCAGCCGCGCCGCGCCTGGCCGATACCGTATCCGAGGTTGTCGAGATCGTCCGCGCACCGCGCGTCCGAGCCGATCGCGACCGCGACGCCGGCTTTCGCCGCCTCGCGACACCACACGTCCGGCAGATCGAGCCGCCGCGGGTCGCCGTCGAGTTCGACGAAGCAGTGGCGCGCGGCGGCCGCGGCGAGCACGCGCGGCACGTCGAGTTCGCATGCGTCGCGTTCGCCGAGCAGCCGGCCGGTCGGATGCGCGAGGATCGTGAAATACGGATGATCGATCGCGCGCAGGATCCGCTCGGTCTGCGCGTCGCACGGCAGGTCGAAGCCGTCGCGCACCGCGCCGACGACGAGGTCGAGCCGACCGAGCACGTCGTCGGGCACATCGAGGCTGCCGTCCCCGCGAATGCCGGCCTCGACGCCCTTCAGCAGCACGAAGTCATCGAACGACGCGTTGAGGCGGTCGATCTCGTCGATCTGCCGCACGAGCCAGCCGCAGTCGGCGCGGCCGCCGCCGGCATCCTGCGCGCGGTCCGTGACGGCCAGATAGGCGAGCCCGCGCGCACGGGCCGCGTCCGCCATCGCACGCAGGCCGTCGCGCCCGGCCAACGCGTCGGCATGCGCGTGCAGGTCGCCATGAACGTGCTTGCGTTCGACCAGCGCCGGCAGCGTGCCGCCGCGCGACGCATCGATCTCGCCACGGTCCTCGCGCAGTTCGGGCGGCACCCAGTGAAGGCCGATCGCCTCGTAGACGGAGGCCTCCGTCGCGCCCGCGATGCGCTCGTCGCCGCGGAACACGCCGTATTCGTTGATCTTCAGCCCGCCGGCCTGCGCGATCCGGCGCAGCGCGATGTTGTGCGCCTTCGATCCCGTGAAATAGACGAGCGCCGCGCCGAACGCGTCGGCGTCGACGACGCGCAGGTCGACCTGCAGCCCGTTGCCGAGCACGACGCTCGAACGCGTCTTGCCGTTCGCGAGCACGCGCGCGACTTCGCTGCAGCCGACGAATGCGTCGGCCACCGCGGCCGGATCGCGCGCGGTCACGAGGATGTCGAGATCGCCGACCGTCTCGCGGCAGCGGCGAAAACTACCGGCCGGCACCGCTTCGCCCACGCCGGCCACCTTGCGCAGCCGCTCGAGCAGCGGCGTCAGCGATTGCGCGGCATCGGGCAGCAGGAAGCGCTGCGGCTCGCGTTGCAGGCGGTCGTCGATCGCGTCGAGCAGATGCGCTTCGGTCTTCGCGCCGAAGCCCGGCAGCGCGCGCACGTGCCCGCTCTTTGCTTCGGCGCGCAGCTGTTCGAGCGAGTCGACGTGCAATGCGTCATGCAGTGCCTTCACGCGTTTCGCGCCGAGCCCCGGCACGTCGAGCAGTTCGACGATCGCGCCCGGCAATGCATGGCGCAGCGTTTGCTGCAGTTCGCAGGTGCCGGTCGCGGCGATCTCGCGCAGCTTCGCCGCGAGATCGGCGCCGATCGATGGAATCTGGCCCGGATCGCCGCCGTTCGCGATCATCGCCGGAATGTCGCGCCCGTAGTCGGCAATCGTACGCGCCGCGTTGCGATAGGCGCGTATCCGGAACGGATTCGCGCCCTGGATCTCGAGCATGTCGGCGATTTCCGCGAACACGGCCGCGCACTGGGCATTGTGGATCGGCATGATCGGCGTGGCTCCCTTCCACGTGGATGGCGCCATGCGCTGGCGCGCAGGCGTCTGCCCGCCCGGCGCCGCATGTCGACGGCGGCGGGCGCACGTTGGTCATCCTGCGCCGATTGTCCGTGTCGCGCTGCGCGGGCCCCGCGGGTTGCGCGCCCCCGGCCCCGACGTCAGAGCGATGCGCGCGGCGGCGTCGCGTAGCGACGCTCGTACACCGACTGGCAATGCGTGCAGCGCTCGGCGGCCGGCCGCGCGAGCAGGCGCTCGTAGCCGACCGGCGCATCGCAATCGATGCACTCGCCGTAGCTGCCGTCGCGCATGCGCTGCTGCGCGCGCCCGATCGCGCGCAACTCGGCCAGCTTCAGCCCGATCAATGCATGATCCATGTCGACGAACAGATCGGCATTCGCCTCGTCGCCCTCGTCAGGCGCCGCGCCGGCGAGTTCGGCATAGGACTCCGAAGCGCGCTGGTCCTCGGTCGTCCGGATATCCGCCCGCAACGCCTGCTCGCTCTCGGTCAGCCGCCGCTGCAGCGTCTGCCGTTGCTCTTGGTCGAGCGCCATCGCCGTCTCTCCTTTTTCCGGGTTCCGCGCAATGAGGCATGCGGCGCGCGGTTGTCGCGCCGGTGCACGGCGGGCCGGCATGCCTGGCTCGCCGCGCCCGGATACGCGCCCGGCCGCACGAAGCGCCGGACGCATTCGACGCAGCATAACCTCAATGCACACGCATGTGTTGGCCGGCTTCAGCACCCGCCGTGCGCGCGAAAACCGGGGACCGACGCGAAAACCTGCGCGGCCGCATTCGTCAGACGCAGCGGCCTTGAGGTCGATCAATCCCCTGAAAAAAGTTGCGTCATAGATTGAAAGCATGCGCGGCGAACCCGCGGCTTTCCGGGAGAACGTCATGTTGTTCGGCGTCGTCATCTGGGTGGCCCTTGCGGCCCTGTTCCCGACGATGGTCGTGCCGACGATCCAGCACGCCATCCAGCCGTCGAGCGCGCAAGCCGCACCCGACACCCACCCCGCTGTCTCGCCCGCTGCGTTGCCGGCGGCCGGGCAGCCGCCGGCGGACAGCTGAGTTCGGCTTGTGGTTCGCGGTCGAAGTGCACGTCGCATCGAGGGCGAGAAATCTTACCCGGAATACTTCGCAATCCTCTTCATTAAAACGCATTGCGTCCGACGAAGCCGCGCACGACCGTCATCATGATGATCTGCATGTCGAACCAGAAGCTCCAGTTCTGCATGTAGAACAGGTCGAACTTCACGCGTGCGGCCATCGCCTCGACCTTGCGCGTCTCGCCGCGATAGCCGTTAACCTGCGCCCATCCGGTGATCCCCGGCCGCACGCGATAGCGATACATGTAGCAGTCGATCAGTTGCCGGTAGAAGTCATCGTGTTCGATCGCGTGCGGACGCGGGCCGACCACCGACATCTGGCCGAACAGCACGTTGAAGAATTGCGGCAGCTCGTCGAGCGACGTGCGCCGCAGGAACGCGCCGACCGGCGTGATGCGCGCATCGTTGCGCGAGGCCTGCCGCACGACACCGGGCTGTGCGCGATGCACGCGCATCGTCCGGAACTTGAGGATATGGAATTCGCGCCCGTCGGCCCCCTTGCGGCGCTGCCTGAACAATACGGGCCCCGGCGACGACACCTTCACCGCGATCGCCAGCACCGCGAGCAGCGGCAGCAACGGGATCAGCACGGCGACCGCGAACAGCCGGTCGAACGCGAACTTTGCCCACCATTCCGGCGCGGAGCGCGGCGTGGTCGCGAGGTTGATGGCCGGCATGCCGAGCACATCGGTCGCGGAACGCTCGACGACTGCCATCTGCCGCACGTCCGGCAACAGCCGCAGTTCGACGAACTCGTCGCGCAGTTCGCGCACGATGCGCTGGATGCGCGACTCGTGCGACATCGGCAGCGTGAGCCACACTTCGTCGATCTCGCCGGCGCGGATCATGCGCCGCAGCGCGCCCCATTCGTCGATCACCGGCACGCCGCCGATCCCGTCCGCCGCGGCCGGCGCATCGTCGTCGAACACGCAGGCCGCCGCGAACGGTCCGGCCGGCTCGAGCTGCATTCGCTCGATCGCCACGCGTCCATAAGCGGTCGCGCCGACGACCGCGACCCGCCGCTGCCGCGCGCGCGGATCGCCGCGCTTCATCGCCAGCGCGCATAGCGCCAGCCTGCCGAGCAGCAGCGCCGCGTCACCGGACAGCACCGTCCGCGCGATCCAGCGCGTCGTGACGGTGCCGCCGCGGTTCATGATCCACATCGTGCCGACCAGCGTCAGCGTGCCCGCGCACACGACGGCAAGCACCGTGCGCGTCAGCACGGCGCCGCTGCCATGCGGTGACGCCGCGACGCGCGGCACGCGCACGGTGCGCGGCAACAGCGCGACGGTCAGCACGCACAGCAATGCAATCGCGCCGCGCTGCGCATCCGACAGATCACGCCACGCAAGCCCCATCGCAGCTTGTGCGGCGAGGGTCCCCGCCAGCACGAGCGCAACATCGGCCGTGGCGATCGCGGCACGCCGCATCGCATTCATTCCACCCGCCCTCGCATGCATCGTCACGCACCGTGCACGGGGAATCCGCCGTGCATGTCCTGCATGCGCGGCCGCACCGGCAGCGATCGCGCGCCGGCTCGCGAGCCGAGCAGCCGGCGATAGTCCGCGCGAATCAGCTCGTAGCACTCGCATGCCTGACGCTCCAGGCCATCGCGGTCGAGCACGGTGATGCGGCCACGACGCTGCCGGATCAACCCGGCCTCCTGCAGATTGCCGGCCGCCTCCGTCACGCCTTCGCGACGCACGCCGAGCATGTTCGCGATCGTCTGCTGCGTGACGGCCAGTTCATCGCCGTCGATCCGGTCGTGCGCGAGCAGCAGCCAGCGGCTCAATTGCTCGCTGACCGAATGATGCCGGTTGCACAGTGCGCTGCGCGAAATCTGCGCCATCGTCGCCTGACAGTAGTTCAGCAGCAGGCGATACGTCGCCGGCGAACGTTCGAATTCCGAGCGCATCACGCAGGTCGGCACGCGATAGGCCATCCCGCCGATGCGGACTTCGACGCGGTTCGACACCGCGGTGCCGCCGACGAGCGTCGCCAGGCCGACCACGCCTTCGCGGCCGACCACCGCGATCTCGACCATCGCCCCGTCCTCCATCAGGTGCTGCACCGACATCATGGCGGTCGTCGGGAAATGCAGGTGGCGCATCGGTTCCCCGACCCGGTCGAGCATGCCGGCCTTGATCCTGACCAGCTCGAGGTGCGGTGCAATGGCACGGATGCTGTCCTCCGGGAGGGCATCAAGAATGGCATTCGCCGAGAAGCTCGAGTGAAGATGAAGCATGTCTGTATCCCTTTTATCGTCCGCGCCGCATGCAGCCGCGCCAGCGGAACTCGTTATCGCGATGCGCGCCCGGACGGCGGCACGGGTTGCGGCCCACAACCCTCGATCCAATCGACCTGCGGCTTCGCGCCGCCGGATCGAATCGGCAGTCCCGTCTCGACACGCCCGTCCGAATAAGCGATTTACGTGCCAATACCCGCTCCATCCTTAATATATAAATGACTCGCGATTTAGAACGCCCGAATAGCCGGCAACAAGTCGCAAAAAGCGTCTCATTTCCGGACACCCACCGCCGTCGCGGACACAACACGCGATTCGACTGATCAATGACCACGGTGCACGCAGTAGCGCCGGCAGCGGCGCGCGGGAGCTTATCGTTCAAATACTTACGGCGTGTTTTCAATTGTTTCCGCGATGTCTCATCGCGACACCCGGGCAGAGCACCGCGCCCCTACTGGCCGTTTGAAACTGTCTCAATCTTGAATCGATCCACCAATTAACGGATTTGTAATACATCACACAAATCGCAGATAAGACCATGATTTCATTGACGAAAAATTAAAAACAATCATCGATTGTCAAATAATGTTCAATGCATCCATGATTTTTCATTGTACGATTCGCGCCGCTCACCGGATTAATTCACGATCAACACCAATTCACGCCCCATCCATCAATCCGTCTCAAGGCGATTAGCTCACGAAAACAGAAACTTCAAATCCATATAACGATTTAATTTACGCTGAATCGTCAAACTTTGTGAAATTACGTAATACGCAATTTATCGAATTCAGTTGCGTGCTAGCCTTTTCCCGCCATCGGAATTCGAATTCCGACGAACACAAGTCCGCACGCGCGTGCCAAATCCCCGTGGATGCCGCCGCGCGATGTGCGATCGCCCCCCTACGAGGATGCGCCGTGACTCACCAGGCCAATGACGCCATCGCCCACGCGAACGGCATGATCGAGCTTTCCCACAGCTTCGACGCCAACCGGTTTCTCGCGGCCCTCGACCGCGACGAACGCGCCACGCTGATTGCCAACCTTCAACTCGTTCACCTGAAATCGGGCCAGGTGTTGTGCGAGCCCGGTGAAATGCTCGCCGCGGTCTATCTGCCCGTCACGACGGCGATTTCGCTGCAATACGTGTCGTCCGGCGGCATGACGCTCGAAGTTGCTGAAATCGGCAGCGAGAGCGTCGTGTGCGACGACGTGATCGGCGGCAGCGGCCGGATGCCGTGCCGCGCCGTCGCATGCCGCGACGGCTTCGTCTACCGGCTCGACCGGCGAATCTTCGCCGCCGCGTTCGACGCGTCGCCGGTGATCCGCCATCTCGTGTTCGTCTGCGTGCGGCTGCTGATGGCCCAGGTATCGCAGATCACGTTCTGCAGCCGCCATCATGTACTCAAACATCAGTTATGCAGATGGTTCCTGCTCGCGTACGACCGGACGCGCAGCATCGAGATCCAGGTCACCCACAGCATGCTCGCGCAGATGCTCGGCGTGCGGCGCGAGACGGTCACGGACGCAGCCGGGGAGATCCAGAAGCTCGGCCTGATCCGCCAGTACCGGAGTTCGATCGTGCTCGCCGATCTGGCCGGCCTCGAGAAACTGTCGTGCGGCTGCCGCGCGATCGTGCGCGACGAGATAAGGCGCATCCTGTCGGCCGACTCGGGCGTGGCGGCCGCGGCGCGCGCGTGATGCGAACGGCATGTCGGCTGACGCGTGCGATCCGAGTCAGCCGATTGTAGGGTGGCGAACAGAACGCCGTGCGTGCGAATGGTCTACTGATGCCGGACTGCCGGGGGGATGCCAGCGCGCTGCGCGCGTCCGCCCGTGCGGACGACACCACACGCACGCCGGAGCAGCACGTGAAAAACGACATCAGAACCATCCTCAAGCACGTCGCCCACCTCGAAGCCGCGATCGATTCGATCGGTGACGGGGACGACCTCTACGAAGCGGGCCTCTCCTCGCTCGACACGATCCAGTTGATGCTCGCGATCGAGAAGCAGTTCAACATCGAGATTCCCGACGAGATGCTCAACCGCAATCTGTTCCGCAGCATCGACGCACTCGCGGACACGATCGCGACCCTGCAACGCTCCGAGCATTCGGCATGAGCGCGCTGCTTCCGGAACTCGCGGCCGACGACGAAGCACGCCGGCTCGACGAGGCCGCGCATGCGGTCGCGCAAATCGCCGCCCAGCACGCGGACGCCGTCGATCGTGACGCGCGCTGCCCCGTCGAGGCGATCGAGGCCATGCGCGCACGCCGCCTGTTGAGCGCGATGGTCCCCACCCAGCTCGGCGGTGCGGGCGCGTCGTTGGCCGACATCGCATCGGCATGCTCGATCCTCGGCCAGGCCTGCGCATCGTCGGCGATGGTGTTCGCGATGCACCAGATCCAGGTCGCCTGTATCGCCAACCACGCGGCCGACCAGGGCTGGCACAAGCTGTTCCTCCAGCAGCTCGTGCGCCATCAATGGCTGCTCGCGTCGGCGACGTCGGAGGACGGCGTCGGCGGCAACCTGCGCGCGAGCCAGTGCGCGCTCGAGACCAGCGGCGGCGAATTCCGGCTGCACAAATCCGCGCCGACGATCTCGTACGGCGATTACGCGGACGGCATCCTCGCGACCGCGCGGCGCGATGCCGACGCGCCGGCGTCCGAACAGGTGCTCGTCACGCTGCTGCGCGACGGCTATACGCTCACGCGCCGCGGCGAATGGGACACGCTCGGCATGCGCGGCACGTGCAGCAACGGATTCATGCTCGACGCACAGGGCGCGACCGTCCAATGCCTGCCCGTGCCCTTCGCGCAGATCGCCGAGCAGACGATGGTGCCGGTTTCGCACATCCTGTGGGCGGCGGTATGGATCGGGGTGGCCGGCGACGCGTTCCATCGCGCGCACCAGTTCTTCCGCGCGCAGGCGCGCCAGACCGACGGCGCTCCGTCGCCCGCGTCGCGGCGCATCGCCGAATCGCTTGCGCTGATGCAGGCGATGCAGGCGCGCGTCGACAACGTGCTGCGCCTCTATTCAAGCGCGTCTACCCGCTCGTGGTCGGGCGGCATGGCCTGGGCCGCCGAGATCAACACGCTGAAGACCTATGTGTCGTCGACGGCTCTCGAGGTCGTGCAACAGGCAATGATGATCTGCGGGATGGCCGGCTACAAGCACGGCACGCCGTTCAGCATCGGCCGCCACCTTCGCGACCTGCACGCGGCGCCGCTGATGATCAGCAACGACCGCATTGCCGCCAATACCTCGAGCCTGCTGCTCGCACTGCGTCCCGCGACGCTGGAGAAACATTCGTGAACGACCGCCTCTCCGTGCCCTCCGCCGCTTCCGCTGCCACTCCGTCCGACGCGCCGCTCGACCGCGCAGGCGTCAATCCGCTGCGCGACGAGTTGATCGATGCGGGCCTGCTCGTGTCGACCGGCATCCAGGGCCTGTTCGGCCGCAGCGAGCGGTTCGAGCGCGTCGTCGAAGCGCTCGACGCCTTCGTCACGCGTCTCGGCGCCGACCAGCAGGCCGAAGTGCTGCGCTTTCCGCCGGCGATGAGCCGCACCGAATTCGAGCGCAGCGAATACATGAAGAGCTTCCCGCAACTCGCGGGCAGCGTGCATGCGTTCCGCGGCGACGAACGACGGCACCAGCGCCTGTTGCAGTGCCTCGATCGCGGCGAGGACTGGACCGAAGACCAGAAGCCGACCTACGTCGTCATGACGCCGGCCGCCTGCTACCCGGTCTATCCGGTCGTCGCGCGCGCGGGTGCGCTGCCCGACGACGGCCGCATCGTCGACGTGTTCTCGTACTGCTTCCGCCACGAGCCGTCGCTCGACCCGACCCGCATGCAGCTGTTCCGGATGCGCGAGTACATCCGGATCGGCACGCCCGAGCAGATCGTCGCGTTCCGCGCGACGTGGATGGAGCGCGGCACGCGGATGATCGAGGCGCTGCGCCTGCCGAACGCGATCGATCTCGCCAACGATCCGTTCTTCGGGCGCGGCGGCAAGATCGTCGCGAACAGCCAGCGCGAGCAGAACCTGAAGTTCGAGCTGCTGATCCCGATCGAGCACGACGACCGCCAGACCGCATGCCTGAGCTTCAACTATCACATGGATCACTTCGGGCTGCTGTGGGACATCCGCACCGCAACGGGCGACGTCGCGCACACGGGTTGCGTCGGCTTCGGTCTCGAGCGGCTGACGCTCGCGCTGTTCCGTCATCACGGCTTCGACCTCGACGCATGGCCGGTTGAAGTCCGCGACGTGCTGTGGGGGACGCGATGAAATTCGTGTCCCGCGACGGCGAGGACGCGTCGTTCGAGGACGTGCGCCACCGCGCACGCCACTACCGGCCGCACCCGCTGCACAGTCACGAGATGGTCTGGAAACAGACCAACTGCTACGTCGACATGTGGCTCGAGGTGCTCCGGTGGTGGGGTCTCAATCCGTACGCGGCGCTGCCGTTTACGATCGCGCTCGATTTCGAGGGCGACCAGTTCACGTTCTTCAAGTTTCCGCACGACGAGCTGGAGCGGCTCTACGGCATCGTCGTGCAGGAGCACTCGATCTACGAACCGCTCGACCAGCACATCGAGACGCAAGTCGCGCGCGGTCACCTGATGATCGTCGAGGTCGACGCGTGGTTCCTGCCCGACACGCGCGGCAGCAGCTACCGCACGCAGCATACGAAGACGACGATCGGCATCGACTCGATCGATCGCACGCGCCGTCAGATCGGCTACTTCCACAACAGCGGCTATTACGTGGCCGAGGATTTCGACTACAACGGCCTCGTCGGCGACTGCTCGCCGATGTCGCTGCCGCCGTACGTCGAATGCGCGAAGCGGCGTTTCGCGCCGCTCGACGAGCGCACGCTGCGCGACGTGTCGCTCGCGTCGCTGCAGCGCCACTTGCACCGCCTGCCGGTCGTCAATCCGGTCTCGGCGTTCCGGCGCCGCTTGCAGAGCGACGCAAAGTCGCTCGCCGATGCGCCGCTCGAACGCTTCCATGCCTACTCGTTCAATTCGGTGCGGCAACTCGGCGCGAACTTCGAACTGTTCGGCCATTACGCGCGCTGGCTGCAGGCAAGCGGCTGCGTCGGGCCGTTCGCGGAGATTCGCGCCGCCTGCGACCGCATTGCATCCGAGGCGATGGTGCTGGAATTCCGGCTCGCGCGGGCCTGCGCGCGCGGCAAGGAAGAACGCGGCGACGCGACGCTGGACGCGATCGAAGCGGCTTACACCGACCTGATCGACTGCGCGCGGCAGATCGCCCTGCCGTTGCAGCATGCGGTGCCCGTTCGCATCGACGCGGCCGCCGTGCCGGTGATGCGGTGACACGCGCGAGCACGGCGCTTGCGTGGTCGATGCTCGCGACGGCCGCGGGCGCCGTGCGCGGGCCGCTCGAACTCCCCGCCGACGGCTGGATCGCCGCCCCTGTCCCCGGCACGGTCGCCCAAGCGCTGGCGCTGGCCGGCCAGCCGGACGATACGGCATCGCTCGACGAGCGCGACCACTGGTATCGCGTCGAACTGCGCGGGCACGGGCCGCGCATACTGCGCTTTCACGGGCTCGCGACGCTCGCCGAAGCATGGCTCGACGACACGCCGATCCTCCGCTCGGACAGCATGTTCGTCGCGCACGACGTGCCCGTGCCGCTCGACGGCACGCACCGGCTCACCCTCTGCTTCCACGCCCTCGCGCCGCACCTGCGCGATGCACGCGCACCGCGCCGTGCACGCTGGCGCACGCGACTGGCCGAACCGGCGACGCTGCGCACCGTTCGGACGTCGCTGCTCGGGCACATGCCCGGCTGGTTTCCGCGCTGCGTGCCGACCGGACCATGGCGGCCCGTCGACGTGCTCGATCCGGCCGACGGCCCGATTCTCGTCCATTGCGACCTGCATGCGCGCATCGACGGCGACACCGGCTGGCTCGATGCGGACCTCGCGTTCGCCGCGCCGCTGCCCGACGCGTTCGCGGCCCGGCTGTCGTGCGGCGAACATCACGCGACGCTCGAGCGCCGCGGCGCCGATCGGCTGCATGCAACTGTCGCGGTGCCCGACGTGCGCCGCTGGTGGCCACACACGCACGGCGAACCGGTGCTCTACGACGTCGCGCTGCATATCGGCGCCGAACGAATGCCGCTCGGCGCGACGGGCTTCCGCACGATCGAGCAGGACGCGGGCGACGACGGCAACGGGTTCGGGCTGCGTGTGAACGGCGTGCGCGTGTTCGCGCGCGGCGCATGCTGGAGCAGCGCCGCGCCGCTCGCGCTGCACGCGGACGACGCGACCTATGGCCATTTGCTCGGGCTCGCGCGCGACGCCGGTTTCAACATGATTCGCATCGGCGGCACGATGACCTACGAGGCCGACGCATTCCACGCGTGGTGCGACCGGCTCGGGCTGCTGGTCTGGCAGGACCTCATGTTCGCGAACTTCGACTACGCGCTCGACGATCGCGCGTTCGCGCAGGCCGTCGATCGCGAAGCCGAACAGTTTCTCACGCGCCACCGCGCGTCGCCGTCGCTCGCGGTGCTGTGCGGCGGCAGCGAGATCGCGCAGCAGGCCACGATGTCGGGCCTCGGGCCGAAACAACGCTTCCTCGAACTGAGCGCCGAGCGCCTCGCCGGCCATGCGGCGGCACGGCGGCCCGACGCGCTTTACGTCCCCGACTCGCCCGACGGCGGCGCGCTGCCGTTCATGCCGCGCGAGCGCGTGTCGCACTACTACGGTGTCGGTGCATACCTGCGCCCGCTCGACGACGCGCGTCGCGCCGACGTGCGCTTCGCGAGCGAATGCCTCGCGTTCGCGAACGTGCCATGCGATGCGATGCTCGCGAGCCTCGGCTGGCCGGGCGTTCATGAGCCGCGCTGGAAGGCGGCCGTGCCGCGCGACCCCGGCACATCGTGGGATTTCGACGATATTCGCGATCACTATCTGCAGACGCTGTACGACGTGGTGCCCGATCGCTTGCGGCGCGAGGATCCGTCGCGCTACTTCGAGCTGTCGCGCGCGGCGATCGCGGACCTGATGCGGGACACGTTTTCCGAATGGCGGCGCACCGGCTCGCGCTGCGCGGGAGCGCTCGTCTGGCAGTTCCAGGACGTGATGGCGGGCGCCGGATGGGGCCTGCTCGATGCGACGCATCGGCCGAAATCGGCGTGGTATGCGCTGCGCCAGGTGCTTCAGCCGGTGCAGGTCCTGCTCGTCGACGAAGGGCTGAACGGCCTCGACGTGCACGTGATCAACGAGCGGCCGGCGCCGCTGCCGGCGGCCGTCGAGCTGGTCGCGCTGCGCGACGGCCGCACGCCGGTCGCACGCGCCGGCGGGCCCGTCCGGATTGCCGCGCACGACACGGTGCGGCTCGGCTCGGCCGAATTGCTCGGCCGCTTCTTCGACTGGACCTATGCGTATCGCTTCGGCCCCTGCGAGCACGACACCGTCGTCGCGACGCTGCGCGCCGACGACGGCACGCTGCTGTCGCAGGCCTTCTACTTCCCGTCCCGCACGCATCCGGCCGTGTTCGCACGCCGCGAGCCCGGCATCGAGGCATGCGTGTCGCGCACCGATGACACGTGGCACGTCGACATCGACACGCGCCACGTCGCACGTCACGTGCAGATCGACGCGCCGGGCTTCGTGCCGTGCGACGACTGGTTCGATCTCGCGCCCGGCACGCCGGCACGCGTCGCGCTCGTGCCGCTCGACGATACCGGCGGCCATCGGACCGCCGGCGTGCCGCCGAGCGTCGAGATCCGCGCGGTCAATGCCGCGCGAACCGTGCGCGCGGCGCCGGCCGGCTGACACGAGCGGGGCCGAACCTGCGGTCGCGCGGCCGCGCCGCGCACGTCAGTCCGACGATCCCGTGCCGCGCGGCCGCTCGATTCCGTACGCTTCCATCCAGCGATAGAGCGTCGCCCGCGACACGCCGAGCTCGCGCGCGGAAGCGGCGACGCGTCCGCGGGTGCGCAGCAGCGCGGTTTCGATCGCTTCGCGCTCGATCGACTTGCGGATGTCGGCGACGGACGGCGACGCGGCGTCGAGACAGTATTCGAGCTCGAGATCCTGCGCGGTGATCAGGCGCCCTTCGGTCATCACGACCGCGCGCCGCACACGGTTGATCAGTTCGCGGACATTGCCCGGCCAGTCGTGCTTGTAGAGCGCCGTGATCGCATCCGTCGAGAAGCCGCGCACGCGATGGCGCGCGTCGCCGCGAAAGCGTTCGAGCATGTGATGCGCGAGCAATTCGATGTCCTTGCCGCGCGCACGCAGCGGCGGCTGGTCGATGCGCATCACGCAAAGGCGATGGAACAGATCCGCGCGAAACCGCCCCTCTTCCATCGCTTCGCGCAGGTCGACGTGCGTCGCGGAGACGATCCGCACGTCGACCGGCACCGGATCGCTGCCGCCGAGCCGGTGAATCGCGCGCTCCTGCAGGAAGCGCAGCAGGCTCGCCTGGCTCTCGTGTGGCAGGTCGCCGATTTCATCGAGCAGCAGCGTGCCGCCGTTCGCGGCTTCGACATAGCCGATCTTGCGCGCGTTCGCGCCGGTAAACGCGCCGCGCTCGTAGCCGAAGAGTTCCGATTGCAGCAGGTGTGACGGGATCGCTCCGCAGTTGACCGCGACGAACGGGCCGTTGCGCCGTTCCGAATGACGATGGATCGCGACGGCCGTCAGTTCCTTGCCGGTTCCCGTCTCGCCGAACACGAACACCGGTGCGTCCGTGCGCGCGAAACGCCGCACCGTATCGAACAGCCGCAGCATCGCGCTGCAGGTGCCGACGATGCCGTTCTCCTGCGATTCGAGGCGTTCGCGATCGCGCGCGAACAGGCATTCCATCCCGTACGCATGGCCGACCGTATCGGCGACGCGCTGATGCGACGCGGGCAACGTGATGTAGTCGAAGCAATAGTCGCGCAATAGCGCACGCACGTTCGGGGAGGCGGTCTGACCGGTCTCGACGAGCGCGACCCACACGACGTCGCGCATCGACGCGCAGGTGGACGCGATGCTGCCGATCGCGTCGGCATGGCCGCCGCTCAGGTCGAGGATGCCACAGGTGACTTCGCCGGAGGTGTCGCGCAGATCGCTTGCCTGCGCGACGATCGTCACTTTCCAGTCGCGTCGCGCGAGTTCCTTGCGAAGCATGACGGACGGCGACTCGGTCCAGTAAATCAGGGGACGCTGCCCGGTATTCTTCCCCCCGCCGGCGCTCTTATCGCGCGTTATTGGCATATTCATAACGAACCATCACTTTCTCCACTCCGCGAACCGTTCGCGTGCGCTGCGGGCGGCGGCGCATGGCCGCCGGTCCGCGCTGCGTTTCCGCAGCTTTGGCGAAGATCGAAACTGCACACGGCGAGAGCCCCCGGAGGTCGAGCCGGATGTCATCCGGCCTCGTTGTCATCGAACTCGAAGGGAACGCGCGGCTGCGGGAGCCACGACGTTCCGGCTTTGATGCGACGCGCCGTCAGGCGGGGCACGTCGGCAAACGGGAATTCCGTCCGCATGTGCGTCGCGTCGTACACGACAGCCGCGCTCGATGCTGAACCGGATGGCTGCCAACCCGCGTTCGGAATGGCTGCCTCATTTCGTCCGCTCCTGAATTTACACCCCGTATCGAGATGGCCTTGTTACCAAACGATAAACATCGATTCAGCCGGTTACGCTGCCGCCCGCCGGCGCGGCACGCGTTTAGCGACTCAGATTTGATTATCTACGACCATTCCCGTCAATCAGTGGCAAATACTACTTTTCTGCAAGATCGGTGCCGCCCATTGCTCGCGATTCGCGCCGAAATCGCATGAAAAATCCGCACAGCGTATTTCCTGCGTCGGTAATCGCGAGCCTCGTGCGACACCAGCATGACACATCGAACGCAGGCGAGCCGCGCGCGTTCGTTACAACGTCGTAACGAAGCGTCCGGCCGTACTGCCCCGCGCCCAGGCGTCGCCGCGCCTGGCCGGGCCGGCCGATCACGGATTCCGCGCAGTGGCGAAGCATCGCCGATCGCCGCGAAAGCGGCCGCGTTGTCCGCCTCCCGCCGCAATGCAGCATGCCCCCCGCGCACGGTACGTACGCGCTGTCGTTGCCGACGCACCAATGCAAGTATGCGCGTGCCGGAACGACGGTGTCCGAATGAAGTGCGTGCGCCAGGCACCGCGAAGCACGACCTGCCCGTCGTGAACGATCGCAATATTCAAGTACAGCCCCTCGGTTCTTCAAGCGCGTTCGATGCCGACGGCCGGTGCTGCGGGTTTCGCAGCAGGCCGTCGCGACGGTTCAATTATGGAAAAGCCTCCCGACGGTCAGTGTGTGCTACCGCACATTGCCCCGCTCGCGGCATGCGGCCGCGTCGCACAGCCCGCGCCGGGCCCGCGCGAAGCGGGTGTGTGAGTACGCTTTCGAACAGACCGGCGCGCGCCGCATCCGCATCATGGACATCGCCGCGCCGCACCGCACGAACGCGTTCGTGCGGCTCGGCTTGCTGAAGGCTTCACACGAGGACCGCATCATGGAATGGCATTGTTGTGAATTCGAACATCTGAGCGCCGTCGATCTCTATGCAATCCTGCGTTCGCGCAACGCGGTGCTGGTGGTCGAGGATGCGCACACGCATCTCGACATCGACGGCAAGGATGCGCACGCGCTGCACGTGTTCGCGCGCATGCGCACGGGCGACACGACCGAAGTCGTCGCCTATGCGCGCGTGCTGCCCGGCGACGACGCGGATCCGGACGTCGTGATCGACAAGGTGCTCACGCGCGAGGCATGTCGCGACGACTCCACCCTCGAGCAGCTGATGCAGCGCGCGATCACGGCCGCTCAGGCCGCATGGCCCGACGTGGCGGTGCGCACGCACGTTCCTGCCCAGCGCCAGGCATTCTACAAACGCTTCGGATTCCGCAAGGCCTACGGACCCTATCTCGAACAGGGTGCACCGTTCGTCGGTCTCGTGCGGCCGGTGGACCGCAGCGCCGGCGCGCTGCGTCAGCTGCTGTCGCGGACCGTCTCGGCATCGCGGTCGCGAAACGAGGACGCGCGCATCGACGGCCGTGCTCATAACCGGCTGTCCGCCGATACCGGAGCCAATCGATGACCACCACCCTTCGCCCGGTTCCCGAACCCGATCTGCCCTGCATCCTGCCCGTCATTCTCGCCGGCGGTTCGGGCACGCGGCTCTGGCCGCTGTCGCGCGAGCAGTATCCGAAGCAACTGATCGAGCTGACCTCGAACGAGTCGCCGCTGTCGGCGACCGCGCGCCGCCTGAACGGCATCGCGAACGCGTCGCTCGGCGACACGCTGCTGCTGGTATGCGGCGAACAGCATCGCATCATGAGCGCCGTGCAGGTGCTCGGGCGCGCGGCGCCCGCGCGCATCCTGCTCGAACCGGCCGCGCGCAATACGGCGCCTGCGCTGACGCTCGCGGCGCTCGACGCCAGTGTGCTCGCCGACGATCCCGTCCTCGCGGTCATGCCGGCCGATCACGTGATCGGCGACGTCGGCGCATTCCAGGAAGCGATCGGGCGCGCGGCACGCTACGCGCAGGAAGGCGCGATCGTCACGCTCGGCGTGCTGCCGCGCCGCGCGGAAACCGGCTACGGCTATATCCAGGTGGGCGAACCGCGCACCGGTCGCCTTGGCGGACAAGGCGGCTACACGATCGGGCGCTTCGTCGAGAAGCCGAACGCCGCGCTCGCCGAGCGCTACCTGCATTCGGGCGACTACTGGTGGAACAGCGGGATTTTCGTCACGCGTGCCTCGACCTGGCTGCAGGCGATCCGCGCGCTCGCGCCCGACATCCATGCGGCCTGCGACGCGGCTTGGCGCGCGGGCATCGCCGAGGATCCGTTCTTTCGAATCGACGCGGCGGCCTTCGACGCCTGCCCGTCCGACTCGATCGACTGCGCGGTGATGGAACGCCTCGCGGAGAACCCCGAACTCGGCATCGAAGGCATCGTGGTGCCGCTTTCGGCAGGCTGGTCGGACGTCGGCACCTGGGATGCGATCTGGGAAATCATGCCGAAGGACGATCAGGGTAACGTCGCGCGCGGCCCGATCATGTTCGAGGGCACGCAGAACAGTCTCGTGCGCTCGGAAGGCCGGCTGATTGCGTGCGTCGGAATGAAGGACGTCGTGGTGATCGAGACGCCCGACGCGGTGCTGGTCGCGAACAAGCACGACGTGCAGCGTGTGAAGAACATCGTCGCGCGCCTGAAGACCGAGCGGCGCCCGCAGGCGAGCGAGCACCGCAAGGTGCAGCGGCCGTGGGGGCACTACGATTCGATCGATCTCGGCGAGCGGTTCCAGGTGAAGCGGATCGTCGTCGAACCCGGCAAACGGCTGTCGCTGCAGATGCACTATCACCGCGCCGAACACTGGATCGTCGTGCGCGGCACCGCGAAGGTCACGCGCGGCGACGAGACCTTCCTGCTCAGCGAAAACGAATCGACCTACATCGCCGTCGGCGAGGTCCACCGTCTCGAGAATCCCGGCCGGATTCCGCTCGAGATCATCGAGGTGCAGTCGGGCGAGTATCTCGGCGAGGACGATATCGTGCGGTTCGACGATCAGTATGGACGGCCGGTCGCCGAGACCGCGCAGTCGCGACCGAGGCCGGCGGCAGCACAGCTGACGCCGCTTGCACCGCGCTCATCGGGCGAGCCGGGCGAACCGCAGGAGGAAGCGGCCGAACGCGACGCCGTTCGATAGGTGTGTACGGATCGCGCCGGCGCGCTCGCCGCATTTCGCGCTCGCCGCGCGGCCTATCCGGCACCGGGTCAATCGATGCCTCCCTGCGACCAGCGCGCCTGCCTGACGGCGTCCCGCACGCGCGGCAGCAAAGACGAATCCGCGCCGGCCGCATCGGCCCCGGTCGCCGTCGACCGATACGCCGCCGCACACGTCGCCCCTTTCGCCTGGGCCGCCGATGGCCGTGACGGCCCGCCGCTCGCGCATTCCTTGCCGGGGCCGACCCGCACCGGCATGCCCCCGATGCCCGACAACGCGTTATCCGTGAGCCGCACGCCGGATACGTTCCCCCACAAGCGAATGCCGTCGAATCGCGCATGCGACACGCGGTTGCCGATTACGGTCACGCGTGCCACCGAACCCGACCATGTGCTGATCTCGATCGCTGCCTGCTGCGTGAGCGGACGCGAATCGGTCCGCCCCGTCGCGGTCTGGATATCCGCGATCACGTTGTTCTCGATGCGGATGTCGGACGCTCCGTAGGTCCCGTTGCTGTCCTCCTGGGCGACGAGAATCCCGGAGCTGACCTGCACGTTGCGCACGATGTTGTTCGAGATGGTGACGTCCGCGCCGCCGACCACCGTGATGCCTCGTCCCCATGGATTGCCTTCCAGCGAATTGCCGGTAATCAGCACGTTGCGTGTCAGCACGCCCTCGGACCGGTAGCTCACGACGGCGATCATGTCGTCGCCCGTGCCGCGCACGACATTGCCCTGAACGAGCACGTCGTGCGAGCCGTGCGTCATGTGAATGCCGTCCGCCAGCGTCGACAGCACCTCGTTGCCGACGATCGCGACGGCCGAGCCGCCGAACACGAACACGCCGGCGCCGGCGCCGCCGTCGATCACGTTGTCGAGCACCTGCACACCGCGCCCCGTCACTTCGACCTTCGTCGACGCCGGCGTCGTGAGACGCGTCGTGCCGGTGCCCGCGAGCCGGAAGCCGGCGAGCGTCGTACCGATGCCGCGCATCTCGATCGTCTGGTCGTCCGGGGTGGTCGCGATCAGCGTCGCGCCGTAGCCTGACAACACCACATCCGGCTGCCGCACGACCAGCGAACGGCCGACCACGTACCGCCCCGGCGCGAATACCAGTCGCTGGCCCGGCTGCAACGCGTCCAGCGCATGTTGCAGCATGTCGGCCTGATCGGACGCGTCCGCGGCGGGACGCACGTACGCGTCCGGCACATTCGCATGAAGCGCGCCGGGCGCACGCGCACCGGATGCTGCCGCGGCACCCTCCGGCCACGCCAGCCCGCCTGCCATGCAGATGCCGGCGATCACCGCGCACGCGCGGAACAGGCATTGCGATCTACGCATATCGAATCGTTTCCCTGGAATGACGTCACGCGCGTCGGCCTGCGCCCGCGAATCGCCGCGTGCCGGCCGGGTTTCCCACCCGCGACACCGCGGAAGCGGACGACGCGATACGCTCGATTGGATCATTCGATCCGGTGGGTGTCGGTGCGTCAACAGACCAATGCATCCTGCCTGCGCTGCACGATCCCGCGTGCCGGTCGGCGATTCGTCTCACTTCCATGCGGGATATCGCCGAACGGTAGGCTCGCGAACCGAGTGCCGAATGGCCACGCGTATCATGGCCACCATGCGACGCGGCCGCGCTCCGGCATCGCCTGAAGGCACCGGTCGCACCCGATCCCGCGTCGCGGCCCCGACGTGCGGTGCGCTCGGGCACCGCGCGCACCGGGCCTCCGGACCGTCCGCTCTTCGCTCATCCAGAACCCGTTCATGACCGACCTGACCATCGCCATCTGCAACTACAACCACGGCGCATACCTGCGCGACGCGATCGATTCGGCGCTCGCGCAGACCGCGCCCGGGGTACGCGTGCTGGTCGTCGACGACGGTTCCACCGACGCTTCGCGCGACATCATTCGCGCGTATGGCGAGCGCGTCACGGCGGTGTTCCAGGAAAATCGCGGCCAGGTCGCCGCGTACAACCGCGCGCTCGAGCATGTCGCGACGCGCTACGTGATCCTGCTCGACGCGGACGACCTGCTCTATGCAGACGCCGCGGCGCGCGTGCTGGCCGCGTTCGCGTCCGGCGACTTCGTGAAGGTCCACTTCCGGCTCGACGTGATCGCGCGGGACGGTGCGATGACCGGCGCGAGCGTGCCGCAATCGGCCGTCGACACCGATTGCGGCCGCCTGTTGCGCGCGGGCTGGCTGTACCCATCGCCGCCCGCGTCCGGCAACGCGTACCGGGTCGATGCATTGAAGCGCATCTTTCCAGTGCCCGTCACCCCCGACAACCTGCACGGCGCCGATTTCTACGCGATTTACGGGATCGCGTTGCTCGGCGCCGTGCGCATGATCGACGCAACGCTCGGCGGGTATCGCGTGCATCAGCAGTCGGATGCACATCCGGCCGGCGACCCGCCGGCCCTGGCCCTCACCAATTCGGAAGACGCCGCGACGGGCGCGCTGAAGGCCGAACGCCGTTGGTCGACGCTGCGCATGCTCGCCGGCACGCGGCTGCACGAAGCGTTGCCGATCGCGCCGCTCGACTTCGCGATCGAGAAGGCCCGCTTCGCCAGCACGCTGTATCACGCACCGCTCGTGCGGCGCTGGCGCTGGTTCCTGTGCGAATCCGGACGCTACTGGCATACCGTGCTGCGCAATCCGTTCTGGCGTCCTGCGAAGAAAGTGGCCGTCGCCGGGCTGTCGCTCGCCTGCCTGCTGCCGTCGTCGACGCTCAGCAATCGTGCGATCCGCTATATCTCCAATCCGCTCGCGCGCGTGCGCAAGTCGTCCGGGCAGCGCGTCGGCACGCGATAGCGTCGTCGGGCCGTGACTTCCGGCGCCGAATCGCTTCTTCGGTAAGCCATCGCACCCAGTGGATCCTGCATGCGCAGCACAATGATCCGGACCAGTGGATTCACGCGCACTGACCGGACTTCGCCGTTGCCTCGTCTCCAGTCGCCCTAGTCGAACGGCGACCCATGATGTTCCGACGAATCGAACCGGCATGCGACATGCCGCATCGATTCGTCGCGCCGCATCGTGCTCGTGCCCTTCGGCAACGTCGACCCGATATCGCACCGGCGTGAATCGAGCGGCCACCTCGTCCGGTTCGCACACGCGAACTCGACAGCGGGATCCAATGGTCAAGACCGGCATGCGTTCATCAATTAGGAATGCATAGTTCAATGAACATGACGACGCGACCGCACGATTCACCAGCGACCCATCGTCGCGATGGGCGATGACAGGCGGGATCGGATCGCTGGACCCAAAGATGACCAAAGAAAAGATCGTTCATATTGCCGAAGCGTTTGGTGGCGGCGTGCTTTCGATGCTGAGCCATCTCGCCAACCATGCTGCGGCAACCGGCGTCGACGTGACGGTACTGCACGCGATCCGACCGGAAACGCCGACCGATTTTTCCACGCTGTTCCGGCCCGACGTGAAGCTCGTCTACGTCGACATGGCGCGCGAGGTGAGCGTCAAACAGGATCTGCGGAGCTTGCGTGCGTTGGTCCGGAACCTGCGCGACTGCAGGCCGACCGCGATTCATCTGCACTCGTCGAAGGCCGGCGTGCTGGGCCGGGTCGCTGCGCGAATCGCCGCCCCGAATGCAACGGTCCTCTACTCGCCGCACGGGCTCTCGTTCCTGCGTTGCGACGTGTCGCGCATGAAGCAGTACGCGTATCTGAGCTTCGAACGCATCGCGGCGCGCATCGGCGGAACCATCGTTGCGTGCTCGGGCAGCGAACTCGCGGAGATCCGGAAAAAGATCGGGGCGAAATCGGCGGTACTGGTGGAAAACGGCGTCAACGTGGCGGAGATCCCGCCGCGCCAAACACGCGACGATCGCAAAGTCGTCATCGGAATGAGTGGTCGGGCGTCGTTCCAGAAGAATCACGAGGCATTCGTGCGCCTCTCCGACAAGCTGCACGGCGCGGACGTCGAGTTTCTCTGGATCGGCGGCAACGCCGCCGAGATTCCGGACCTCGACCAGCGCCGGGCCGTCGTCTGCAGCGGCTGGGTAACCCGCGTACGTGCGCTCGCGCTTACGTCGGGACTGGACATCTACGTCCAGACTTCCCGCTGGGAAGGCATGCCGGTCGCGCTGATCGAAGCGCAGGTTGCCGGCGTCCCGGCCGTGGTGACGGACGTCGTCGGCAATCGCGACGTCGTGATTCACGGCGTGACCGGCTACATCGCGTCGAACGCCGACGAGATGGCCGCGTATCTGACCATGCTCCGCGACGACCATCAGCTTCGCGAGCACATGGGCGCAGCTGCCCGGCAACGGGCGATTCAGCGGTTTTCGATGAGCGCGATCTTCCGGCATTGGAACGCTCTTTACGGACTCGACGCCGACGAGCCGCGTGTCGACACGCGCGACTTCAAGCCCGTTGCCCCGGATCACGTCAAGGCCTGACCTCGATTTCGACTTCCCCTTACTGACATGATCGCTTTCAAGAAACCAAAGCAACTCGTATACAACGGCCGATTCACCACGCAGAAGACGACCGGCGTGCAACGCGTCGCGCGCGAGCTGATCGCCGCACTGATCAAGTTTCAGCCGCAGGAGCCGGTGACCGTGCTGGTGCCGCCGCAGCCCGGCGTTGAGGTAAACGGAGCGAAGACGGTCAAGGTCGGCTTTTACAAGGGTGTGGTCTGGGAGCAGCTGGTCCTCCCGCTATTCGCGCGCCGCGGCCGCATCGTCAATCTCGGCAATTCAGCATCCATTTTCATCGGCAACCAGATCATCTACATGCACGACGCGGCGGTGTTCGACACGCCCGCGCATTTCTCCCGGCCGTTTCGGGCGTGGTACCGGATCATGTTCTGGATCCTGGCGCGAACCTCCGTTTGCGTGCTGACCAACTCCTGTTTCTCGCGGGATCGCCTCGCGCATCACTGCAGCGTTTCCGCGGAAAAGATCAGCGTCGTGCCGCTTGGTGCGGATCATCTCGATGTCCTGGAATCGGACGCGAGCGTGCTCGACAAGCATGCGCTGACGCCGGACCGGTTCGTGCTCGCGGTCAGCAGCATGAACCCCACCAAGAACTTCGACCGGCTGATCGCGGCGTTCCGGCAGATCGACGATCCGTCGGTGGATCTCGTCATCGTCGGCATGCAGAACACCACGGTGTTCGGCAAGCAGGACACGGTCTGCGCAGTGGAACCGAACATCAAGTACGTCGGGTACATCAGCGACGAGCAACTGAAGGCGCTGTACCAGAACGCGGCGTGCTTCCTTTACCCGTCGATTTACGAAGGCTTCGGCATACCGCCTCTCGAGGCGATGCGCCATGGCTGTCCGGCGGTCGTCGGCCACTCGGCCGCACTGCCGGAAGTCTGTGCCGATGCGGCGCTGTACTGCGATCCGTATTCGCAGGATGACATCGCGCTGAAATTGCGGAGCCTGCTCGATTCCGCGGACCTCAGGGCCGAGCTCAAACGCAAGGGAAGCCTGCACGCGGAAAAATATCGCTGGAGCCGAAGTGCCGAGATGATGAAGGCAATCTTCGAGACGCTGTAGGGCAATCTCTCCGCGTGTCGTCACCGGGAGACGAGCGGATCGACACGCCCTGCCCTCATGCGCGGCCCGGCGTCCGGATCGCGCCTCGTGCAGTCCACCCGCATGCGCGCCGCCGCTGGCTGGCACACTCGGCAAATCCTGGCAATTACGCGACGTTGACCGGGCTGCCGGTCGCGGCCCGTTGAGTTCCAAACAGGCGTTTGCCGAGATACGACCTGATCGGCTCCTCGACGAATTTCGCGAGGACGGCGGCGGACACGATCGAAAGGCACGCGGCAAGCATCGCCGTTCTGACGACGTAGATGTCGCCATGCGGTGCATACGCGAACACCAGCCTTCCGATCGGGTAATGCACGCAATAGAGTGGGTACGAGATCCAGCCTAGGAACGAACTGATCCGTGCGGTCAACTTGCCGCTCGGAGCCAGCATGGCGCCCCGATAAACCAGCACAGGTGCGACGAACAACAGCACTGCCAGCGCGTAAATTCCCCTGATCGACGTCGGAAACAGGACGACCAGCAGGAAAGCGACAAACAGCATGCAGTCGTTCCTGACGAGTCCGGCGACAAACCAGTGCGGCCTCGCCGGCAGATTGGCATCATGCATCTTCCCGATCGCAACGCCCAGCAAGAACCCGTAGCCGACCCTGAAGCATCCGCCGATGAAATTGTCGGCCGACCAGCCCTGATTCAGGATGACGGTCAACTTGCCGTTGTCGAGCCCCACGAGCCATCCATACACGACGAACGCACCGAGACATGCGTACGCCAGCCTCAGCAGGTTCTGCGCTGTCATCCTGATTGCCGCGATCAGGACAACACTGGCGAACAATTCGAAGCACAACGACCAGGCGGGCGGATTCAGAGGAAACACCCCCGGGTCGTTGACCGCCGGCAAGCTGTGATTCGCCGCACCGACAAAGCCCGACACCGAAAAACGACCGAGATACGGAACGAGAAAATAGTTCTGACCGGTGGCTGCCGCCAGGTTACCCAACGAAAATGCCGCTGACGAATGAATGCGCATGACGACGAGGCTCACGAACCCGATCGTGAGCCCGATGCATATCATCGGATACAGGCGTATCACTCGCCGCTTCAGATACTCGCCCCGCCAGGACGCCTGACGCAGTCTTTCGCCGTAAGAGTACGTCAGGATGAATCCACTCAGCATGAAAAAGACGTCTACCGAAAGATACGCACTCTGCAGTATCGGAATCGGCAGATCCTGAAGGAAATGCATGAACATCACGCTGATTGCTGCAACACCGCGCAATCCGTCCAAGATTCCAAACTTCTGCTTGTGAGTGGCCATGACAAGTAGTGGCTCCGGGAAATATTGGTTTTGGGACCCGGCAATCTACGAAGGGGTCGCATGTCCCGTACCGCTCGACCCTTGCTGTTATCGCGACAACACCGGATCAATGTCCGTGGCCCGATTCTCACGCGCGACGGCGCGTCCGCGTCCATCTCCATCGGAGCCGGCGCCGGCGCCGGCGGCATCGGGCGCAGCGCGTGCCCGATCCTTTGTGAACCAGTGGAATACGCCGATCAGCAGGACGACCGGCACGAAATTCCGTCCGCTGAACAGGTTCGGGGTTCGCATGATTTCCATGACCGACACGAACAGCACCGCATGGACGCAGCACCAGAACCCGTTCCCGCTCCGCCAGCCCGCATAGCTGCGACCGACCACCCAGCCGAGCACGAGTGCATCGAACAGGCCGAACCAGCCCCACTCGTAAAAGTGGACGAAAATTCCCGACGGATTGTTGAACTCCGGATCGGCGTAGCTGTTCAGGAACAGGTTGATGCTGTCGCCCGAGTCGAGCCACGGCTGCAACGTCGCACCGATGATCGGGAAGCGCAGCAGCCAGTCGAACGTGAACATCGGGTGGCCGTGGCCCCAGCCCAGCACGCTCAGGATTCCCGCGCCGTTGTTCAACGACGTCGAGTAGTACAGGCCGAGACGCTCGAGCGCGAAATCGAACAGGTTGTCGTAGATGTTGACGTAATAGGCTTCCCACGACCGGTTGTACTCGTTCGCGATGAACAGACCGAACAGCAACGGGATCGCCGCATACGGACCGAGTGTCAACAACCGCGAATACCTGCCGCCGAGCCGGAACCGCACGACCATGAGCGCAAGCGGCATCACCATTTCGATCAGCGCAAGCCGCTCGGCGAAGATGAAGCTGCGCAGCAGGGTCAGCACCGCGAGCACGGCGAAGTAGATCTTGTAGCGATTCAGTCCCTTTACCGGTGTCCTGAACACATAGAAATACAGTACAACGTACGGTGCGGTCGCCTGCGTGAACGTGCTGAGGCCCGTGACGCGCCCTTTCAGATCAAGCATGTCGTATGCATTCGCTTCACCCCGGACGAACGCGACCAGCAGTGCAGGATGCGTGACGATGCCGCTCAGCAACAGGGCATAGCCGAACAGCGCAAGCGCGAACACGAAATCGAGCACGCGAGGCGACAGCTCGACCGCGGCGGGCGGCGGCCCCCGCCGCGTCTGCGCTTCGGTCGTCGCGAGCCATGCCGCCGCCATCACCACCATCAGGAACAGCGCGCCGACGAACGCGTAGTCGCCGTCGAAATAGATCCGCGCAATCGACTTCTGGTCGCCCAGCAGGCTGAGCGACAGCAAGCCGTACAACGGCAGGATGAACATCAGCACGAGCCGTGCCGGATCTTCCCACCAGTGGCCCGTATACCCCCCCGCGGCCCCGCACACGCGCGCCGTCCTGCGCAGCGTCGCGGGGGCCTGCCGCGCCCCGGACCCCGCCCTGCCCGCTCGGCGGTTCATGACGCGCGTCCCACCCGTTGCCGCGACGCCATCACCCCCGTATATCCGGACGCGGCCTGATGCGTGTTCGTATCCGCATAGCCGTAGTCGTACCGTCCGGGCGCGCCCTTGTAATCGTTCAGGACCACGCCGCGCACGTCGATATGCGCGTGTTCGAGCCGTCGCGCGCTTTCATCGAGTTCGGTCAGCGTCGTCACACCGCTGCGCGCGACGAGGAACACGGTTCCCGCGAGGCGGCCGAGCACCAGCGCGTCGGCCACCGGCAGCAACGGCGGGCCGTCGATCACGACCATGTCGTAGCGCGATGCGACCTGCTCGACCAGTTCGGCGAGCGCAGGCTGCAGCAGCAGTTCGCCCGGGTCCGGCACGATGCTGCCCATCGCGATGAAATCGAGGCCCGGCACGACGCCGCGCCTGATCGCCTCGTCGAGCCGGTGGGTGCCTGCCACCACGTCCGACAGACCTGGCGCACGGCCATGGCGGAACCGCTCGTGCAGCGAACCCTTGCGCAGGTCGGCATCGATCAGCAGGACCCGCCGTTTCGCCGCGCCGACGAGCGCTGCGATATTCGCAGCGACGAACGACTTGCCCACGCCCGTCGTCGGCCCCGAGATCAGCACGACGGGATTCGACGCGTCCGCCATCGACAGTTGCAGTGCCGCGCGGAAATTTCGCAGGCTTTCGAGCGCCGCGTCCTGCGCGGCGACCGGCGGCATCGCCGCGGACGAGCCGCGCCGGCCGGACTTCGGACGCAACGCCGCTTGCGCCGCGCTCGGGCTGTGCGGCACCGTCGCGAACACGGGCAGCCCCGTCGTCCATGCGATTTCCTCCGCGTCGCCGATCGTGCCGACGACACGCTGCCGGACGATCACGATCGCCGCGCCCGCGAGCAGGCCCGCCATCAGCAACCCGATCACCGCGACCCCGCGATGCGGCCCGACCGGCTGCTCTGCGATCTTCGCCGTGTCGACGATCCGCACGGTGCCGGTCTTGCTGGCCCGCGCGAGGATCATCTGCTGGCGCGTGTTGAGCAGGTTCGTGTACAGCGCGGTATCGACGGCCACATCGCGCTGCAGCTGCAGCACGCCCTGTTCGACGGTCGGCAACCGCTGGATCTGCTTGCGTGTCGTGTCGAGCGAACGCTGCGCGTCGGCCAGCTGCGCATCGACGGCCACCAGGGCCGGATGCTTCGGCATGAAGCGCGTCAGCAATTCCTCGCGCCGCTGCTGCAGCGTCTGCACGCGCGTCTCGATGTCGACCGACTGCTGGCGCAACGCCAGCGCCTCGTCACTCGTATTGACGGTGCCATGCGATGCACGAAATGCGTTGAAGCGGCTTTCCGCCTTTTCCAGTTGCGCCTTCAGCTGCGGCAGCTGGGTATCCATGAAACGGATCAGCTTGTCGGCCGCCTCGGACTTGCGCTGCGTGTTCTGCGCCAGGTAGGCGTCGCCGATCGCGTTCAGCACGCGGCTGTCGTGCACGGGATCGATGCCGTCGAGCGTCACGCCGATCATGTTCGACTGCTTGCCGCGCTCCGAGATCAGCGCGTTCTTCTGCAGCCAGACCGTCGCTTCCTCGTCGCTGTAGCGCGTCAGGTCGAAGCGTGCGCCGGGCTTGCCGGCCACATCGCGCACGAATATGTCGAGCGGCCCCTGCGGCGTCTCGACATGCAGCGGCTGCCCGATGCGGCCCTGCCATGCCGGCCCCTTCCGGCCGAACCAGCCGGTACGCTGCAGCGTGTAGGCGCCGTCGTCGCCGACCGTCAACGCGAACCGCTTGCCGAGCAGTCGCTTCGGCACGTCGAAGGTCGGCACGTCGATGCGCTCGGTGCCGTGCACGTAGCCGCCCGGCAACGGCGACGACAGCCCGTCGGCCGCGTTCACGAACCGCCAGCCGATCAGCGGCAGGTAATGCGGCCGCGCGTCGACCGCCAGGTTGGTGTTGTCGATCGCGCGGTCGAGCACCGCGCGGGATTTCAGCACCTCGATCTCGGTCGATGCGTCCGTCTTCAGGTCGAACACCGACGACGGATCGCCGGGCGGCGACGTCGATTTCGTGTCGGTCGGGCTTTGCTCGACCTGGAACAGGATGTCGGTCCGGTAGACGGGGGCCGCGCACAGCGCATACACGGCGCCGACGAGCGCACCCGCGAGCGTCGTGCAAAGGATCAGGCGTCGGCCGCCGTACAGCATGCCCCAGTAGCGGCGCACCGGATAGGATGGCCGCAGGGCGAGCCCGCTGTGCGGGTCGGGCAGGGTCGAAGAAGTCATACAGCAAAGTCCCGTATGGCGCGACGCGCGGTCGCGATCACGAAATCCGCCACGAGCGTCACGGCGAGATGGCCTTCGCCGTCAGCGCACCCTGCGCGGACGACGGAATCAGCAGGTTGACGACGCGGCTCCAGCGCACCAGCGACGACGCATCGACGAACACGACGTCGCGGCGCTCGAGCGGAAACTGGTCGGCCAGCGCGAACGACGCCGGCGAGCTGCCGTCGAGGTGGTACACCCGCGGGCGGTTGTCCGGGCCGCGGCGCACGACGAACACCTGGTGCGCGTCCGACGTGTACTGGCTCGCGCCGCCGGTGTCGCCGAGTGCTTCGCCGAGGCTCATCCGGCCGTCGGTCAGCGTCAGCGTCGCGGGCCGCGACACTTCGCCGAGCACGAACACCTTCGCGTCGCTCGCCGCGCGCACGCGCACCAGATCGCCGTCGCGCAGCAGGATGTTCGACGGGTTCACGCCGGCGGCGATCAGCGCGGGCAGGCTCACGTTCACGGTCCTGTCGCCGCGCGTCACCGATACCTGCGAGCGGTCGGCCGTCGGGGTGAAGCCGCCCGCGCGGTCGATCGCCTCGGGCAGCGTCATCGGCATGTCGTTGACGATCTGCAGGCCCGGCGTGCGCACTTCGCCGTCGAGATACACGCGCTTGCTGCGGTAGGTCTGCACGCGCAGCGCGATCTGCGGCTTGCGCACGTATTCGCCGAGCCGCTTCGTCAGCAGCGCGCGCGCCTGCGCCTCGGTCAGCCCGGCGACATGCACGAGGCCCGCATACGCGAACTGCACGTTGCCGTTCGCGTCGACCGTGTAGCCCGTCGCGACCGAGCTGGCACCGACGCCGTCGCCACCGCCCGTCGTCTGCGTCGTCGGCAGGTTCAATTCGGGGTGGTCCCACACGACGATGCCGAGCACGTCGCCGGGGCCGATCGCGTACGGCTTCGGCTTGCCGAACAACGGGCGGATTTCCGCGTCGACGTTGGCCCGCTGGCCCGCATGCTGCTGCGCGACGAACGCCGGCGTGATCTCGATCAGATCCTCGCTCGCCACGTTCTGCACGCCGTCGAGGCCGCCCGAGCCCGATGCGTCGGCGCTCACGCGCGCATTCGCGTCGCGCTCGGCAGGCGCCCGGTAAGTCATGCCCGGCGACAGCGCACATGCACTCAGCGCGCACGCGGCCGCCACGATCGCCATGCGCGACAGCCACGGCGCGCGCCGGATGCCCGCCGTGCGTGGCCGTGGCGTCCCGAGCGTCGATTCCGGTTGCGTGGTGATTGACATCGTGCCCTTCCAAAACTGTGCGGTAACCCGCCGAACGCGGCGAGTTCCGGCATTACGCTTGCCGGCGCGGCTCGCATGGCGGTGCCGCGCCTCCCTCTTCACCGCACGTCACTCCGTACGATTCGTCATGAACTGCTCTGCGTCGCTTTCGTCACTCGTCTGCATCGTTACGGCCGGCATTGCCGGTGCCGCCGGCGCGCAGACTTTGCCCACCACGCCGGCCGATGCGCCGGTCCTCGCGTCGTCGACGCTGCCCGCACCGGTGCCGCTCCAGCGTTCGGCGCAAGCCGCGACGGGCAGCGCGGCCGCGGCGCCTGTCGCCGCTGCATCCGACGTCGCGACACCTGCCGCTGCGCTTCCCGCCGCGAGCACCGTCGCATCGCCCGATTCGCGCGCCCGCGGCGCGCTGCGCCGGCCGCTCGTGCCGATGCGTCCGCACCGCCCGCAAGTGGTCGATGCGGCCACGGAAGACGTCTGGCACACCGGCTCGCTGTACACCTCGCCCTACGCGAAGTCGCCCTATGCGCAGCCGGGCGATCCGGACTGACGCATCCCGGCCGGTCATGCCATGGCGGGACCGCACATGCACCGATACGGGATTGGACACCACGGCGAGCGGCGCGTCTGTGAGCGACCCCACCGAACGCCGATCTTCGTACGAAGCGGGGATCGCACCCCGAAGCACCGACGCGTGCGACGCGCACGCATCACGACCGGCCGACCGACACCTTCGCGTACGGTCGCGCGGCCGCATCCGGCGCGGCCGGATCGACGACGCGCGCGACCGGCCAGGCCGAGTCGCGCCCCAGCGCCTGCATGCACAGATCGATCACGATGTCCGTGCCCACCGCGCCGTACACCGCGTGGTCGACCTGCGGCTCGAGATGCAGGCGCACGTGACGCGAGCGCCGGAACGCGTGCTCGATTGCGCCGAAGTGACGCCGGACGTCGTCGATGCCGGGATCGAGCGCGCCGTACACCAGCGTCGTCCAGACATTGCGCTGCGCAAGCTCATGCATCACGCCGCGTGGCGTGCCGCTGCGCGGCTTCCAGCCGACGCGCGTGGCGATCTCCCTGGCCGGCACGCTGATCCGCGCGATCGCATTCGCTGCCACCGCCCGCACGATCGGACGCAGGTCGCGCCGCTCCCGCACGAGGCGCTTCCACTTCTGCCAGTCGCGCACCGACAGCCAGTAGCCGCGCACGGAGTTGTTCCGCTGCTTCTGCACCGCTTCGAGCGTGAGCCCGGCCGGCCACACGAAGCGTGCGAGATTGATCGCGATCACGCCGCCGAGCGACGGTGTCTTCACTGCCGCATGCAACGCCGCGTAGGCGCCCGAACAAATGCCGGCCGCGGCCACTTCCGGATGGCCGAGCGCGCGCAGCCAGTCCGCGGCAGCGGCCACGTCGTCGCTCGACTGCGTCGAATACACGACGTCCGACTGGTCGTCGAGCGCGGCGGGCCCGCTATCGCCGACGCCATGCACGTCGATCCGCAACGTCGTCACGCCGGCGCGTGCCAGCGTGCGTGCGAGCCGCACGCTGAAGCGTCCTTCGCCGCTGCGCGGATTCGTCGACGTGTTCGCGATCACGACCGCCGGGCCGACCGGATTCGCCGGCCGCGTATCGGCCGGCCGGCACAGCACGCCGACCAGCCGGTCCGGACCGACCGCGACGACCTGCTCGGTCATGTCGTTCATGTCAAGCGCGACGGCCGATTCACCATTCCATGCCGGGTCAGCTCGCGACGCGGTGTCGCCACCGGCCGGTGTACGCGGTGCGCGTCCGGCGATCCAGCTCGCGAGCGTGTCGATGGCCGCGAGCGGCAAGCGCGAGCGCGTACCGTCCAGCATCGTCGTCGTCCATTCGGGAAACGGATCGCTCGCCACGTCCACACCGCGCGCGAGCAACGCGTCGCGCAATGCGGACCCGTCGCCCTGATCGGGCTGGATCAGCAGCATCGCGCCGGGCAACGTCGGCGCATCGCGCACGACGTCGCACAGATCGACCGCCTTCAGCGCATCGACGAAATCCGCGGGAAGGCGATGCCCGAGCACGTTCATGCACGGTTCGTCGCGATGCGCGGCGCGGATTGCGGGCGATGTGGTGTCGAGCCATTGGCGATGCACGAACGACAGCTCGCGCAGGTAAGCTCGGCCACGCACGACCGGTGCGAGCGCCACCAGCGCATCGACGCGCGGCGACGGGCGCGGCCCCATGCCCGCGGCGGCCAGCATCGCGAACAGCGCACCCGCGCGAATCCCGACGAGTGTCAGCGCGGTAACACCGGCTTGGTCGCGCAACAGGCCGATCGCGTCGTGAATGCTGGCGATGCACGCGGCATGCCGATCGGCGTCGCGATCGTCGCCCGCCGAGTCACCGGTGCACGGATAGCTGAATCGCAATACGGTGACGCCGTCGCGGGCCAGCCGCTCCGCGATCGCCCGCATGAGCTTGTGCGTCCACGAAGCCTCGTGCCCCAGCGATTCGCACAGGATCACGCCGTGTGTCGTCTGTCCTTCGTGCAGCCACCCCACGCAGCTGCCGAACGTTATCGGCTTCAATCGGTACTCCTCGGATCGGTATTTGTTATCGGATGCGGACACGTGTCCCCGCGGCGCCACCGAAACCGGCGATTCCGCGATCGTGCGACTGCGCGACCCGCTCGCCCTTCGCCATGCGTCGTCCTGCTCCCGTTGCCCGGGCAACAGTGGTTGCCGGCCTGAGCCCGTCGTCGAGCCCTTGCGGCCTTGGGCCAAAACAGTGCGCTCGATTAGAGCACCCGGCCCGAGCGTCCTTCGGTGCGCCAGCTTACAAATGCATTCATCACTGCGGCGATACAACGATGCGCGCCGTGCCGCCATTCGCGCCGCACCGGCGCACGGAATCCGCGAACGGTAGGCTCGCGAACACAATCGTCTTGCGCGGCCCGTATCATCACCGCCATACGATGTGGCCGTGCCCGGCATCGCCGGACGAAGCCGGCGCCCGCCGGAACGGGCCGCGAACCCACGCAGCCGGGTCAGCGCCGACCGGCCGCGCGAGCGCACGGCGGCCCGCACCCGGCCGCCATGCGACACCCACGGCGCCGACCGAGCGAATGTCAAACCTCAAGAAGAACTTCCTGCTGCTGCTGACGTTGCAGATTTCGATGTACGCGGTGCCGCTGCTGATCGCACCGCTGCTGACGCACGCACTGGGGCCGGAAGGCTATGGGCAACTCGCGTTCTCGCTCGCGGTCATCGCCTACCTCACCAACTGCACGAGCTACAGCTTCGACCTGACTGCCACGCCGCGCATCGCGCTCGCCCGCGACAACCGCGCCGAACGCTCTCGCATCTTCTGGGCGACGCTGTACGCACAGATCGGCATCGCGGTGATCTGCTTCATCGTGCTGGTCGCGCTGACCTGCCTGGTCGAGCGCTTCGGCGAGGACCGCGACCTGCTGCTGATCGGTTTCGGGATGGTGGCCGGCGTGGCGTTCACGCCAGGCTGGTATTTCCAGGGCATGGAGAAACTGCGCGCGCTGAGCGTGATCCTGTTCGTCGGCCGCATCCTGAGCCTGCCCGCGATGTTCGCGCTCGTGCACAGCCCGGCGGACATCGACCGCGCGATGATCGTCAACGCCGCCGTCCCGACGCTGTCCGCGGTCGCGCTGGCCGCCTATCTGTATGTCCATCGGGAAATCGACTTCGTGCGCGTCGGCCTCGCCGACATCGCCGAATCGCTGAAAGGCGGCTGGCAGGTGTTTCTCGCGTCGACGTCGATCGCGTTCTATGCATCGACCAACACCGTGCTGCTTGGCTTCGTATCGGGCAACGTCGCGGCCGGCTACTTCGCCGCCGGCGACAAGCTGATCCGCGCGGCGCTCAGCATGCTCCAGCCGCTGAAGGCCGCCACCTATCCACGCATCAGCTACCTGATGCGGCACGCGCGCAACGACGCGTTCTCGTTCCTGCGCAAGCTGTTCGTCGTGCAGGTCGCGATGGTGCTCGGCATCTCGTTCGCGATCTTCTTCGGCGCGCCGCTCGCCGTGCGCATCCTGTACGGCCCTTCGTACGAACCGACGGTCCAGGTGCTGCGCTGGATGGCCTTCATCCCCTTCATGGCCGGCATGACCGACCTGTTCGGCGTGCAGACGATGCTGCCGCTCGGGATGAAGTCGGCATTCACGCGGATCCTGATGTCGTCGGGCATTCTGAACCTCGTGCTGGTGCCCGTGCTCGCGAAGTACTTCGCCGAATTGGGCGCCGCCGCCGCCGTGCTGACGGCCGAGGCCGCGGTCGCCGCGGCGCTCGCGACCGTCGTCTATCGCGCCGGGATCCCGCTGCCCGGCAGTCCCGTCGCGCGGCGCGGCTAGCGCAGCGCCCGTGCTGCCCGGCTGCTCACGAGGCAGCCGGAATCCGACGGTGTGTGCCGTTCGATGCGCGTGCAACGAACCGCATCGTACAGGCCACGCCTCTTCGCCGTGTTCCCCCTCTGAACGCCCGCACGCAGGTACTTCTTACTCCGCCGCGCACGCCCCATCGGGAACGATGACCGTCTTTTTCCCGCGTCGCGCAATCGTGTTGAAAAAAGATCGTACGTATCGGTAGAAACACCGATGCCGTAGTCAAACTACATTCGTACGATTGGTCGCTGCAGAGAATCGCTACATCCGATTCGGCAGTGTCGGGCGGTCCGCGTCGCCGCCCGCGTTGTGCGATCGAGCCCAACCGGCCGTAACGATTCCCCGCCTGGCCTGGCATGCCGACGCGCAACCACCCTGCATCGCCAGCCGAATGCGTCCGGTGCGAATCCACCGGACGAGCGCAGCTCCAGACATCATCCGAACAACCGGCAATACGATCATGGAGAACAACATGCGGGACAAACTCTGGCCGGCCGCCGTGCTGGCAGCGGCCCTCTGCACCAGCGCCTATGCGGGCAATGTCGATTTCGATTCACGGGGCGACGCCGCCGACGCGTTCGCGTCGTCCGCCGCGCAGCGACGCGCCGACCTCCTCGTGCGCAAGATGACGCTCGACGAAAAACTGCAGTTCATTCATTCGCAATACGAAATGTCAAAGGTGCCGGGCGGCGGTGCCGGCTACATCCAGGGCCTGCCGCGCCTCGGTATTCCCGATCTCGACATGGTCGACTCGGCAACCGGTTCAGGCAGCACGTCGCAGGCCAGTACGACGTTCCCCGCGACGATCGCCGTCGCCGCGAGCTGGGATCGCCACCTGTCGTACGACTACGGCAAGCAGGTCGCGATCCAGTTGCGCGCGCAAGGGTTCGGCATGGGGCTCGGCGGCGGCACCAATCTCGCGCGCGAGCCGCGCGGCGGCCGGCTGTTCGAGTATCTCGGCGAGGATCCGCTGCTCGCCGGCGACCTGCTCGCCGAGCGCACGCTCGCCACGCAACGCCAGAAGGTCATCGCGACCATCAAGCACTATGCCGGCAACGAACAGGAGCATGGCCGGATGGGCGGCAACACGCAGATCGACGAGCGTACGCTGCGCGAGCTCTACCTGCTGCCGTTCGAGATCGCCGCGAAGCGCGGTCAGCCCGGCAGCGTGATGTGCAGCTACAACCGCCTGAACGGCACGTATGCGTGCGAGAACACCCATCTGCTGAACGACGTGCTGAAGAACGAATGGGGTTTCCAGGGCCAGGTGCAGTCGGACTGGGGTGCGACGCACAGCACCGCCGCCGCGATCAACGCCGGGCTCGACGAGGAAGAGGACGTCGGCCCCTCCGTCTACCTGACGCCGGCCGCCGTCAAGCAGGCGATCGCGAACGGCTCCGTGTCGACCGCTCGCCTCGACGACATGGTGCGCCGCAAGCTGGCCGTGATGATCCGCGTCGGCGTGATGGACGATCCGGCCAAGGGCGGCGGCACGATCGATTTCGCGGCCGCGAACCGGTTCGCGCAGGGCGTCGCCGAGCAGTCGATCGTGCTGCTGAAGAACGACGGCAACCAGTTGCCGCTGGCGGCGTCCGCACTGTCGCGCATCGCCGTGATCGGCGGCCACGCCGATGCAGCCGTGCTGTCGGGCGGCGGCTCGGGCAACACGCGCGCTCCGGTCACCGGTTCGTTCGTGGGCTGCGGCGGCCTGACGTTCGGGTCGTCGACGGGCTGCAGCTGGTGGCGCAATCCGTGGCTCAAGGTCGACGTGCCGATCGTCGCGGCGATCCGCGCGCTCGCGCCGGCGGCGCAGGTTACGTTCGCCGGCAACAGCGACCAGCAGTCGCCGTTCCGCGCGTACACGCAGCAGGAAATCGACCAGGCCGCCGCGCTCGCGGGCCGCTCGGACGTCGCGATCGTCGTGGTCGCGCAGCCGGCCGGCGAGGATTTCGGCGATCTGCAAAGCCTGAGCCTCGCGAATCCGTCGAACCAGGACGCGCTCGTCGAAGCGGTCGCGCGCGCCAACCCGCACACGATCGTCGTCGTCCAGAGCGGCAATCCGGTGCTGATGCCGTGGAAGGACAACGTGTCGGCGATCGTCGAGGCGTGGTATCCGGGCGAAGGCGGCGGCAAGGCGATCGCGAACGTGCTGTTCGGCGCGGTCAATCCGTCCGGCAAGCTGCCCGTCACGTTCCCGGCACGCGACCAGGACACGCCGACGTGGGGGCAAGGCGGCGCATTCGAGAACGATCCCGTCTACGCGGAGAAGCTGAACATGGGGTATCGCTGGTACGACGCGCGCAACATCCAGCCGATGTTCGAATTCGGCTACGGGCTGTCGTACACGCACTTCGCGTATTCGGGGCTGTCGGTGTCGCGGCAGCGGGACGGCTCGCTGAGTGTCGCGTTTACCGTGCGCAACGACGGCCGTGTCGCCGGCGCGGAAACGCCGCAGGTCTATCTCGGCGTGCCGTACAAGGACGAACCGCCGAAGCGGCTGGTCGGCTGGGAAAAGATCCGGCTGAACCCGGGCGAGGCACGGCATGTGCGCGTGACCGTGTCGGCGCGGATGCAGAGCGTGTGGGATACGTCGCGCAACGGCTGGCGCATGGTGCCGGGCGGGACCGTGTATGTCGGTGCGTCGTCGCGGGATATCCGGCTGCAGGGTAGCTGACCGACGATGGCGTGACCGGAAGCGCCGCGTGCGGCGCTTCCGGTGTCCGTGCAGGGGCCCCTTTCCCCGGCCACCTGTGCCGGCTACCGGAGCAACAGCGCCAGCAGCGTCGCGAGCGCGGCGATCCCGACGATCCCCGCCGCCAGGCCCGCCAGATGCGCGGCGACCGCGAGGCCCGCGGGCAACCGCATCGTCACGCGCTCCCTTCCAGCGTGTCCAGCAACGGCCGCGCGAAATGCAGCACCTGATACACCGTGCCCGCGCCGTCGTCGTCCGGCTCATGCTCCGAGACGAGCGCCCGCGTCAGCCTCCAGCGCGCCGGATCGACGCTGACGGCCGCCGCGACGACACCCGGCCGTCCCGCCGTTTCGCGATTGTGTGCGATCTCCCGCGCGAGCGCGGCGTCGAGATCGGCATCCGCCGCGATGTCGACGGCCTCGAGACGAACGAAGCGCGCCGTCGCTGCGCACCCCTTGCGCGCATCGAGCGCAACCCGGACCTCGACCGGCGGCCGTCCGAAACTGTCCGTCACGCCCCGGAAGCGGCCGTCCGCGACGAATTCGGCGAACGCCCGGTCGGAGCGCCACAGATAGAACGACGCATAGCCGTTTTCCGTCGCACCGTAGCGGCCGGCCTCGCGCAGCAGGAAACCCTTGAACAGCAGTTCGGGCGTGTCGTCCCAGCGCCCGCCGCGCTCGCGCACGCGATCGCGAATGATGTCGAGGTCGTAGTCCGCCGGCAGGCGGTGCATGTAATACGCGGTCAGCATGGGCGCCTCCTGGCGAAAGAAACGGCATGAATCGGGCGGATTTCGGAACGGCTGGACACAGCGTAGAAGGCCTTGAATCATTTGAAAAGGCGATGGCAGAATATTTCAATGATTCGTTTTCAAAATGGAGGAATGCGCGATGAAGACGCTCGACATCGACGCCGTGCATGCGTTCGTGCTGACCGCCGACCTCAGGAGTTTTACGCGCGCCGCCGAGGCGATCGACACGACGCAGTCCGCGGTGAGCCTGAAAATCAAGCGGCTCGAAGACGCGCTCGGCCGCCGGTTGCTCGAGCGCACGCCGCGCCAGGTGCGCCTGTCGGCCGACGGCGCCGCGTTCCTCGAACCGGCCCGCGCCCTGGTCGCGGCTCACCAGGGCGCGGTCGGCGCGTTCGGCACGGGCCAGCGGCGGCTGGTCATCGGCGTCAGCCACCATGTCGTCGGCGCGGATCTGCCGATGCTGCTGCGGCGCATGAACGACGCGGAACCCGGCCTCGTGCTGGAAATTCGGGTCGCGGCGTCGCGCGACGTGCTCGACGCATTCGATCGAGGCCAACTCGATGCCGCTGTCGTCCTGCAGCACGACAGCCGGCGCCTCGACGGCGAGACGATCCTGTCGGAATCGTTCGGCTGGATGGCCGCGGCCGATTTCGAGTACCATCCGCCGCAACCGCTGCGGCTCGCCACGCAGGCAGAACCGTGCAGCGTGCGGCGCATGGCTGTCGGCGCGCTCGACGAAGCCGGTGTCGCGTGGACGGAAGTGTTCGTCGGTGGCGGCGTCGCGACGATCGGCGCGGCGGTATCGGCCGGGCTGGCCGTCGCGGCGCTCGGGCATCGCGTCGCACCATCGGGCACCGTCAACGTCGGTACGCAGTATGGATTGCCGCCGCTGCCGGCCCGCGACGTCGTGCTGTACACGAACCGGACCGATGCGCACGCAAGACAGGCAATGCGCACGCTGGGGGCGGCGCTCCGGTCGTCGGTCGGGAGGCGGTAAAAGGCACGCGGCGAATCGCGAACGCGGCATCGTCGCCGGTCTGCGCCGCAGTACCGAACCCGGCACGATACCGGCGTGCGTCGCGGGCGGGTTCGCCATCGCCCCGCCCGCTCGGGGTATCCTTCGTCACACGCCACCGCGCGGCCGCCCCGTTCATCGGCCGGCCGCGCGACCGGCATGCGGACGCCGAACCGCGCAGCGCATTCGCCCCGGCCGAGACAGAACGCGCCCGCCATGCGGGCAACCCACTGCATGCTCCGTGCATGCCGACAACGATCAACGTGACTTACACCCTATCCGCTTCCCGCACGACCGAACTCGAAATCCGCAAGAGCCGCTTCATCGCGCACGCGATTCCGGTTGAAGACCGCGACGCCGCGATGCAGGCGCTGCAGCGCCTGCGCGCCGAGCACCCGACGGCCACCCACGTCTGCTGGGCGCTGCTCGCGGGCGGCCAATCCGGCATGTCGGACGACGGCGAGCCGTCGGGCACCGCCGGCCGGCCGATCCTCGAAGTGCTGCGTCATCACGATCTCGACGGTGTGCTCGGCGCGGTCGTCCGCTACTACGGCGGCGTGAAGCTCGGCGCGGGCGGCCTGGTGCGCGCCTATACGGATGCGATCGCCTCCGCGCTGCTCGACGCCGAGCGCGTCGAACGCATTCGCCACACGCGCTTCGCAATCGAAATCGGCTATCCGGACGAAGCGCGCGTGCGCCGCTGGATCGAGCAGGCGGGTTACGAGCTGGTGGACAGTGCGTACGGGATGACGGTGCGGCTCGTGATCAAGCTGCCGGAAACGGCCGAAGCGGCGGCGAAAGCCGAGCTGTTCGACCTGACGCAGGGGCGCTCGGGCTTCCCTGACCTGTGACGAACGGCCGGCCGCACTGCCTCCGCGTCACAGATTCGCGACGACCCCGCGAAAATTCAGATACGTCCGATAGAAAAACCGCGCACCGAAATTTAATCTCCTGCATTCCCGGTGCGGCGTTTCGCAAACGGCTGGCCGGGCATGCAGACACGCAGCCCATCGCGCGTCGCAAGCAATCAGAATCAAGCTACGGGGATATCGGACGCATGCAACTGCAAAAACTGCAAGCCCAGCTTGCGGAACTCGATCGACGCATCCAGGCGGCACGTCGCCGTGAACGCGACGCGGCACTCGTTCGGGTGCGCCGGCTCGTGACGAACTATGCGCTGACCGCGCGGGAAATATTCGGGCAGGGTTACAACGATCGCGCGAAGCTGTTCACGGTCGGTGCGAAATATCGCGACCCGGCGACGGGCGCGACGTGGAGCGGACGCGGCCGCGCACCCGCCTGGATCGCCGGCCGCGACCGTGCCGCGTTCCTGATCCGGGAGTGAGGCGCGCCGCGTTGCACCGCGCGCCCCCGTGACCGCTCCGGTCGGCCCGCACCGCTCGCGCTCAATAAGTGTCCGGCACGATCATGGTGTCCGGCACCGGACGGCGAATGTAGTCCTCGTGATGCTCGCGCTGCGGCAAATCGATCGTCGGGCGCGGCACCTCGTGATACGGCACCTGGGTCAGCAGATGGTGGATGCAGTTCAGGCGCGCGCGCTTCTTGTCGACCGCCTGCACGACCCACCACGGCGCATCCGGAATATGCGTGCGCTGCAGCATTTCTTCCTTCGCGGCCGTATAGGCTTCCCAGCGGCGGCGGCTCTCGAGGTCCATCGGGCTCAGCTTCCACTGCTTCAGCGGATCCTCGATCCGGCTCTGGAACCGCACTTCCTGCTCGTGATCGGTGATCGAAAACCAGTACTTGACGATCTGGATCCCGCTGCGCACCAGCATCTTCTCGAACTCGGGCACCGAGCGGAAAAACTCCTCGTATTCGTCGTCGGTACAGAAATTCATCACGCGCTCGACGCCTGCGCGGTTGTACCAGCTGCGATCGAACAGCACGATCTCGCCGCCGGCCGGCAGATGCGCGACATAGCGCTGGAAATACCACTGCGTGCGCTCGCGGTTGCTCGGCGCCGGCAGCGCCGCCACGCGGCACACGCGCGGGTTCAGGCGCTGCGTGATGCGCTTGATCGCGCCGCCCTTGCCTGCCGCGTCGCGGCCTTCGAAAATCACGACGAGCCGGTGCCCCGTGCTCACGACCCAGTCCTGCAGCTTCACGAGTTCGCCCTGCAGCCGGAACAGCTCGCGGAAATACTGCTTGCGCGCTTCGCGGCGCTCCGGCGAGAACAGCAGATCCTCGTCGTCGTCGAAGCGGCGGTCGTCGAGCTCCATTTCGAGCTCCTCGTCGTACGCGTCGACGAGGTCCTCCTCGAAACGGCGCTGGCGCGACTCGAGCGATGCCGTATCGGTGAAGTTGTCGGTCTCGGTGCGGGTATCGTTATCGCCCATGGGGCCTCCTTCCTTCAGTTGACGCAGCCAAACTCCGCCATTATCCCAGTGTTGCGCGTCAAATTGATGAAAAAGGGGCCGATCCGCCCCTCGGAAGCGAAAGGCGGCGACGCACGCCCGATCGCAGTGCATCAGCCGGACGGCGGCAGCACGACCGTGTCCTCCGGCCCGAGCATGCGCCCGTCCTGCGAGCGAAGCTCCAGCTTCCTGACGGGCAGGCCCTTCTTCCGGTCGACGAGGAGCACGTGTGCCTCGTCCGGTTCGAAGCAGAAATCCTCGCCCCACTGCCGCAGCGCGACGAGCACCGGAAACAGGCCGCGCCCCTTCTCGGTCAGCACGTACTCGTGATGCGCGCCGCCGTCCGCGGCCGGCACCACGTCCATGATTCCGTGTGCGACGAGGTTGCGCAAACGCGCCGCGAGAATGTTCTTCGCCAGACCGAGGCTCGTCCGGAATTCGCCGAAGCGGCGCCGCCCGTCGAAGGCGTCGCGCACGATCAGCAGCGACCACCAGTCGCCAATCGCGTCCAGCGGGCGGGCAACGCCGCAAGGGGAATCTTCGTGGGTGGTTCGTCTGGTCATCGATGCGGGTCGAACGGCGGATCGCGCCATTGACAATGAATGGTTTCAATATAAAACCAACAATATCGAAAATCAATCGGCCCGCGCCCACTGTTCGAGAGGCGCGAACGATACGGGACTCGTCCTCGTGACTGGTTTTCCCGTTCACGCATATCGATGCGAAAACCCGCTGAATTCCCTACTCTTCCTGACCCGATGACCTCCGGTCGCCGAGGTATTCGAGCGCGTCCTGATTATCCATTCGGTTGCAGCTTGCCATCTCCCGACTTACGCTCCACCTGGTTTCAAGTTGAAACCATCCTCCCCGACCATACGAAGGAGCGCTCGATGATTGCGTCCGATGCCACGTTCGACGGCACCTTTCCATTCGCCCCGCGTTTCGACGACACGTCCGGTTTCCGGATGCACTACGCGGACGAAGGCCCGCGCGACGGCGAGACCGTTCTGTGCCTGCACGGCGAACCTACCTGGGGTTACCTGTTCCGCCACCTGATCGCGGCACTGAGCCCGACATGCCGGGTCGTCGTGCCCGATCACATGGGATTCGGCAAAAGCGCGACGCCGCAGGACCGCAGCTACTGGTTGCAGGACCATATCGACAACCTGGAGCGCTTCGTCCTCGCGCTCGACCTCGACCGCGTGACGCTGGTGATGCACGACTTCGGCGGCCCGGTCGGCATGGGCCTTGCCGCCCGTCATCCGGACCGCATCCGGCGCATCGTGTCGGCGAACGGACCGACGCCGTTCGGCCAGCCCGACCTCGTCGAACGCCTGGCCGCGAACGGTCGCGACGCGCCGTGGTTCCAGTGGATCATGCGCGCGGCCACGGACGGTTCGCTCGAAACGGTGCTCGGCCAGCTCGGTTTCAACATCCTGAGCACGCTGAAGCTGAACGGCTTCGAGAATCATGCGATCGTCACGGATGCGTGGCTCGCCGCGTACGGCGCACCGTTTGCGCGGCCGGCCGACTGTATCGGCGCGATCGGATGGGCTCGGGGATTTGCCGACGGCGCACACCGGTTCGAGAAACCCGATGCGGCGGCGATACGCGCGATACGCGACAAGCCCGCGCTCGCGATCTGGGGAGACGCCGATCGAACACTCGGCGCCCAACATTTCCTGCCGCTGTTCACCGCGCTGTTTCCGTCGGCACCCGTCGATCGGCTGGCCGACGTCGGGCACTATTGCTTCGAGGATGCGCCCGATGCGGTTGCGAGCCGGATCGCCGGATTCATCCGGGCCACCGCCTGAGCGTTGCATCGCGCGCGTGAGCGCTGCGGTGCGATTCCCCGACCGGGACCGGGCAAATACCGGGCCGGGGAACCGCATGCGCGGCCGCTGTCGCGAACGCGCATGCGCCGCCCTGCGTCACCGAATGATCCGCGTCACCCCGCGCCCGCGCGGATCGGCCATCGCCTCCGGCGTCCTGCCGTCGACCTTGATCACCTGGATGTCGCCGCTGAAGTCCTGTCCCTTCAACGTGTAGCCGCGCGCCTCGATCTGCTTCGCGAGCTCGCCTTCGATCGGGTGGTACGGCTCCCAGAAGATCGTGTTCGGCGGCAGCAGCTGATGGTGGAAGCGCATCGCGCCGACGGCCTCCTTCAACGGCATCCTGAAGTCGTAGATGTTGTTGATCACCTGGAAGATCGACGTGAAGATCCGCGAGCCGCCCGGCGTGCCGATCACGAGCGACACCTTGCCGTCCTTCGTCATGATCGTCGGCGACATCGACGACAGCGGACGCTTCTTCGGCTCGATCGCGTTCGCATCGCTGCCGACCACGCCGAACATGTTCGCAACGCCCGGCTTCGCGGAGAAGTCGTCCATCTCGTCGTTCAGCACGATGCCGGTGCCGTCGGCGATCACGCCCGAACCGAAATAGCCGTTGATCGTGTACGTGTTCGACACCGCGTTGCCCCACTTGTCGACGACCGAGAAGTGCGTCGTTTCGGCCTTCTCGGGCATCGACGTGCCGAGGCCCGGCTGCACGCTCTTCGTGTCGGCGATCTGCGTCGGGCTCACTTCGGCCGCGCGCTTCGCGATATACGCGTCATTGGTCAGTTGCGCGACCGGCACCTTGTAGAAGTCCGGATCGCCGAGATACTGCGCGCGATCGGCGAACACGCGCTTCTCGATTTCGGCGACAAGGTGGATGTATTGCGGCGAGTTGAGCTTCACGCCCTCGAAGTCCTGCTTCAGGTCCGCCTTCATCTTGAGCAGCTGCACGAGGCCGATGCCGCCCGAGCTCGGCGGCGGCGCGGTGATCACGTCATAGCCGTTCCACTTCGCCTGCACCGGCTGGCGCCACACCGCGCGGTATTGCGCGAGATCCTCGGTCGTGATCAGCCCGTTGCCGTCGCCGGTCTTCATCGACGCGGCGATCAGCTGGGCCGTCTTGCCCTTGTAGAAGCCGTTCGCGCCGTCGTTCGCAATCCGCACGAGCACGTCGGCGAGATCGGGCTGCTTGAAGTTCGACCCGGCCTTCATCGTGGAGAAGTACTTGTCGAAGTTGGTCTTGCCGCCGAACTCCTTCGACGCGTCGACGCCGCGCTGCGCGAGCTGTTCGTCGACGACGAAGCCGTCGCGCGCATAGTGGATCGCCGGCGCGAGCACCTGCTTCCACTTCAGCTTGCCGAAGCGCTTCTGCGCTTCCCACATGCCCGCGACCGTGCCCGGCACGCCAGCCGCGCGCGGGCCGTACAGGCTCATGCCCTCGACGACGTTGCCGTCCTTGTCGAGGTACATGTCCTTCGTCGCGGCGAGCGGCGCGCGTTCGCGGTAGTCGATGAAGTACGGCTTGCCGTCCTTGTAGATCGTCATGAAACCGCCACCGCCGATGTTGCCGGCTTCCGGATACGTGACGGCGAGCGTGAAGGCGATCGCGACGGCCGCGTCGATCGCGTTGCCGCCTTCCTTGAAGATCCGCTCCGCGGCGTCCGCGCTGTACTTGTCGGCCACCGCAACCGCCGAGCTCGTCAGGACCGCCGGCTGCGGCCCCTTCGCATAAGCCGGCGCGTTCGGCAGGAAGCCGATGCCGGCCACCGTCGCGAGCACGGCGGCGGATGATTTGAAGCGATTCAGCGTCGTCATTGCATGTCTCCCATGTGGATCTCCAGCGGGCCGAAAAAAGCCCCTGATCCGCTTATATCCGCTGGCTCACGGTGGGCCATATGCCGGTTTCGTAGTGACGTGGGGCAATCGATCGAAAATCACGCACCACACTACGAATCTCCTCGAATCGTGTGCGGTGGGTCACGCGCCGGTGCAAAGGCGGACACGCGGATCGGTCGAAATTGCATGCGACCCATGCGAGGCACGGCCCGCAATCGGAAAATCACGGCACGCGCCACTTGCGCGGCTCCGCCGCATGCAAAAAAACCGCGATCGAACCGCCCGCTGCGCGGGCCGATCTGAGAAGATAGCGCCCCGCTTTCGCGCCCGATCGTTCGCGCTCGTTTGCCGCCGCTTCACGTTTTCTCGTCTCGTTTCCTATGGCATCACACAATGCGCATCACGCGTCCGGCTTCGCGGCCGGCGCCGCCGCCGCCGTCCTCGTCGCGCAAACCGGCGCGACCGGCCCCTGGCACGCGGGCCTGCTCGCCGCGTTCGCGGCCGGCGTCGCGGGCGGCACCGCGCCCGACTGGCTCGAAGTCGCGTGGTGGACCCGCAAGCGCCGCCTGTGGATCACGCACCGCACCGTCACGCACTGGGGCATCGGCTGGATCGCGCTGCTCGCGCTCGGATGGCGCGGGCTCACGCATCATCCGCATCCGCTGTGGGCCGCGCCGCTGTTCGGTTTCGCGTGCGGCGGCGTGATGCACCTGCTCGCCGACTGGCCGAATCCGCTCGGCGTGCCGTGGATCTGGCGGCGCCACTCGCTGAACCTGTGGAACAGCGGACATTGCGACCTGATCGTCGTGGCCGCCGCATGGGGCGGCACGCTGTGGCTCGCGCAGTCGCTGTGGACGCGCGCGCCGTTCCTCGAACACTGGCTCGGCTGGCTGCACCGCGTGTAGTCACGTGTAGGCACGGATCGCGCCCTGCATCCGCCCGGCGCACCTCGACCGCCGCTTTCCCCTTCCGCAAGGCCGGCCACCCGTGACCCAACAGGTGCCGGCCCGCACGCGCGCACCTATTGCCTGTTGAAACGCCGGCACCGCGCCTCATCTGCCTCTCCGCCGCGTGCGTGCTCCCTGCCCGCGGCGCCCGGCATGCATCCGCGACGTCTGGCACACTGACGATTCGCGCGCGGCCGCCCGTGCGCTCGCACCCCATTTCAACGCTCCGATGGACGTCACCGCCACCCGCCCCGCCACCGCGCTCGACGTGTTCCACCCGGCCGTCGCCGCGTGGTTCCGCCGCGCGTTCGCCGCCCCGACCGGCGCGCAGGCGCTCGCGTGGCCGCACATCAAGGCCGGCCGGTCGACGCTCGTCGCCGCGCCGACCGGCTCCGGCAAGACGCTCACCGCGTTCCTGTGCGCGCTCGACGACCTCGTGCGCGATGCGCTCGCGCACGACGGCGCGCTGCCCGACGCGACGCTCGTCGTCTATGTGTCGCCGCTGAAGGCGCTGTCGAACGACATCCACGTGAACCTCGACGCGCCGCTCGCCGGCATTGCCGAGTCGCTCGCGCAACTCGGGCTGCCGGTGCCGGCGATCCGCACCGCCGTGCGCACCGGCGACACCACGCAGGCCGAACGCGCGGCGCTGCGCAAGCGCGCGCCGCACATTCTCGTGACGACGCCCGAGTCGCTGTACGTGCTGCTGTCCTCGACGTCGGGACGGCAGATGCTGTCGAGCGTGCGCTCGGTGATCGTCGACGAGATCCACGCGCTTGCGTCGTCCAAACGCGGCAGCCACCTCGCGCTGTCGCTCGAACGCCTCGATGCGTTGACGGGCCGCGCGTTGCCGCGCATCGGATTGTCGGCCACGCAGAAGCCGATCGACGCGGTCGCGCGCTTCCTGGTCGGCGGCCCGGCCGATGCGCCGCGCGACTGCACGATCGTCGACACCGGTCATACGCGCGAACGCGACCTCGCGCTCGAGCTGCCGAACGTGCCGCTCGAACCCGTGATGGCGACCGACGTGTGGGAACAGGTGTACGACCGGATCGCCGCACTCGCGGCCGCGCATCGTACGACGCTCGTGTTCGTGAACACGCGGCGCACCGCGGAGCGCATGGCGCGCCATCTCGCCGACCGCCTCGGCAAGGACGCGATCGCCGCGCACCACGGCAGTCTCGCGAAGGAACACCGGTTCGACGCGGAACAGCGGCTCAAGCGCGGCGACCTGAAGCTGCTCGTCGCGACCGCGTCGCTCGAACTCGGCATCGACATCGGCGACGTCGACCTGGTGTGCCAGGTCGGTTCGCCGCGCGGGATCGCGCCGTTCCTGCAGCGCGTCGGCCGCTCGGGGCACCACGTCGGCGGCGTGCCGAAGGGCCGCCTGTTCCCGCTGTCGCGCGACGAGCTGATCGAATGCGCGGCGCTGCTCGACTGCGTGCAACGCGGCGAGCTCGACGCGTTGCGGATTCCCGAGGCGCCGCTCGACGTGCTCGCGCAGCAGATCGTCGCCGAGGTCGCCTGTGCGCAATGGCACGAGGACGCGCTGTACGCGAGCTTCACGCAGGCGGCGCCGTACGCACGCCTGTCGCGCGAACGCTTCGACGACGTGATGAAGATGCTCGCCGAAGGCTTCACGAGCCGCCGCGGCGTGCGCGGCGCGTATCTGCATCGCGACGTGGTCGGCGGCACGGTGCGCGGGCGCCGCAACGCGATGATGACCGCGACGACGTCGGGCGGCACGATTCCCGACATGGCCGACTACGCGGTACTGCTCGAACCGCAGGGCATCCAGGTCGGCACCGTCAACGAGGATTTCGCGATCGAGAGCCTGGCCGGCGACGTGTTCCAGCTCGGCAACCAGTCATACCGGATCATTCGCGTGGAAACGGGCCGTGTGCGCGTCGAGGACGCGCAAGGCCAGTCGCCGAGCATTCCGTTCTGGCTCGGCGAGGCGCCCGCGCGCAGCGACGAGCTGTCGGCGGCGGTCGGCCGGCTGCGCGCGCGGCTCGACGGGCTGTTCGCCGAAGGCGATCGGCATGCGGATGCCGGTGGGCCGAAGCGCGCAGGCGGCGACGCGGCCGGCAAGACGGGCACGCGCGGCAAAGCCGGCAAGGCGGTCGAGGCCGACATCGCGACCGATTCGCGAAGCGAGCCCGTCGGCACCGCGATCGCCCCGTCCGAAAGCCGTCTCGCGCCGGCACTGCGCTGGCTCGCCGACGATCTCCACCTGTCGCCCGACGCGGCCCGCCAGATCGCCGACTACCTCGCGCGCACGCGCGCGGCGCTCGGCGCGCTGCCGACGCAGGACACGCTCGTGATGGAGCGCTTCTTCGACGAATCGGGCGGCACGCAACTGGTGATTCATTCGCCGTTCGGCAGCCGCATCAACCGCGCATGGGGGCTCGCGCTGCGCAAGCGCTTCTGCCGCAGTTTCAACTTCGAGCTGCAGGCCGCCGCGACCGACGACGCGATCATTCTTTCGCTGTCGCTCGCGCACAGCTTCGCGCTCGACGAAGTGTGGCGTTACCTGCGCTCGGCCAGCGCCGAGCACGTGCTGGTCCAGGCCCTGCTCGACGCGCCGATGTTCGGCGTGCGCTGGCGCTGGAACGCGACGACCGCGCTCGCGCTGCCGCGCTTCACCGGCGGCCGGCGCACCGCGCCGCAGTTGCAGCGGATGAAAAGCGAGGACCTGCTCGCGACCGTGTTCCCCGATCAGGTGGCATGCCTCGAGAACATCGTCGGCGAACGCGAGATCCCGCACCATCCGCTCGTCGACCAGACGCTCGACGACTGCCTGCACGACGCGATGGATACCGACGGCTGGCTCGCGCTGCTGCGCCGGATCGAAAGCGGCGCGATCGAGCTGATCGCACGCGACCTGCCCGCGCCGTCGCCGCTCGCGGCCGAGATCCTCAACGCGAAACCCTATGCGTTCCTCGACGACGCGCCGCTCGAGGAGCGCCGCACGCAGGCCGTGCAGTCGCGCCGCTGGAGCGATCCCGAATCGGCCGACGATCTCGGCGCGCTCGACGCCGACGCAATCGACGCGGTGCGCGACGAAGCATGGCCGCTGGTGCGCGATGCCGACGAAATGCACGACGCACTGCTCACGCTCGCCTGCGTCGCCGACGGCGAAGCACATGCGCACGAAGGCTGGGCCGACCAGCTCGCGGAACTGGCCGAACGCCGCCGCGCGACCCAGCTCGTCACGCCGGACGGCGCCGCGCTGTGGGTGCCGGTCGAACGGCTGGTCTGCATACGCGCGCTCCATCCCGGCGCACGCGTCGCACCCGCGCTGAAGGTGCCGGCCGCATGCGCACAGCCGTGGGAAGCCGACGCCGCACGCGTCGATGTGATCCGTGCGCGGCTCACCGGCTTCGGACCGCTGACGCTCGACGCCATCGCGCAGCCGCTCGGCCTGCCGCCCGCGACGATCGCGACGGCGCTCGCGGCACTCGAGCGCGAAGGCTACGTGATGCGCGGCCGCTTCACGCCGGGCGCGACAGCCGACGAATGGTGCGAACGCCACCTGCTCGCGCGCATTCATCGCTATACGGTCAAGCGGCTGCGCCGCGAGATCGAACCGGTCGAGCGCGCCGATTTCATGCACTTCCTGTTCCACTGGCAGCACCTGACGCCCGACACGCGCGGCTCGGGCCGCGACGCGCTCGCGGCCGTCGTCGAACAGCTCGAAGGCTACGAAGCCGCGGCGAGCGCGTGGGAAGACGCACTGCTGCCCGCGCGGCTCACCGACTACACGGCCGGCGGCCTCGACGAGCTGTGCCGCTCGGGCAAGCTCGTCTGGACCCGCATCGGCGCGCCGGCCCGCGCGGCCGGCACGCCCGTGAAAACCACGCCGGTCGTGCTGCTGCCGCGCCGCCACCTCGGTGCATGGCAGGCGCTGCGCGACCCGGACGCGCAACCGGCGCTGTCGGCGCGTGCGACGCAGGTGCGTGACGCACTCGCCGCACATGGCGCGATGTTCTTCGATGCACTGCTCGACGAACTGCACCTGCTGCCCGTCGAACTCGAACAGGCGCTCGGCGAACTCGTCTCGGCCGGCCTCGTGAATGCGGACAGCTTCGCCGGACTGCGTGCGCTGCTGAAACCGGCGGTCAAGCGCCACGCGACGCACGGGCCGCGCACGCGGCGCGGCGGCGCACTGATCGGCGGGATGGACGATGCAGGCCGCTGGGCGCTCGTGCAACGCGTTTCGGCACCGGACGACGCGCCAACGCCGGCACCGAAGCGCGGTGTGCCCGCGACCGATCCCGCCGCGCTCGAACACGTCGCCTGGACGCTGCTGCGCCGCTATGGCGTCGTGTTCTGGCGCCTGCTCGAACGCGAGGCCGACTGGCTGCCGAGCTGGCGCGAACTCGTGCGCGTGCTGCAGCGGCTCGAAGCGCGTGGCGAAATTCGAGGCGGACGCTTCGTCGCGGGGCTCGCGGGCGAGCAGTTCGCGCTGCCGGAAGCGATCCCGATCCTGCGCGAACTGCGTCGCCAACCGGGTGACGGCCAGTATGTGTGCGTGACGGGTGCCGACCCGCTGAACCTTGCCGGCACCCTGCTGCCCGGCGACAAGGTGCCCGCGCTGGCCGGCAATCGCGTGCTGTTCCGCGACGGCGTGCCCGTCGCGTCGCTCGTGTCGGGCGCGTTCCACTATGCACCCGACCTGCCGCCCGCCGCGCGCGAGGATGCGCGCCTGCGCCTCGCACGCCGCTACTGACATCGGCTGACACGCGGCACGTCGCGGACTACTGAACGCCGCGCGGCATCGACGCACCCGTTCGGGTAGCATCGAACGATTCATCGCGCGGCCGACCGCGCCCAGAACAAGCCTTCCGGAGACTGCCTTTCATGTCCTCGCACGCCGATTCGCCCGCCGTTCATCACGCGGGTTCTCTGACGATTTTCCAGGGCGCCGCGCTGTATATCGGCGCGGTGCTCGGCACCGGCGTCATTGCGTTGCCTGCGCTCGCCGCCGAGGTCGCGGGGCCTGCGTCGCTGCTCGCGTGGGCCGCGCTCGTCGTGCTGTCGGCGCCGCTCGCGGCCACCTTCGCCGCACTTGGCGCGCGCTACCCGGACGCGGGCGGCGTATCGACCTACGCGCGACGCGCATTCGGACCGAAGGCCGCGGCGATCGTCGGCTGGTGTTTCTATTTCGCGGTGCCGGCCGGCGCGCCGGCCGCCGCGATGTTCGGCGGCGCGTACGTCGCGGCCGTCACGGGCGGCGGGCATACGACGGTCATCGTCACGGCCGCCGCATTGATCGCCACGGTATCGGCCGCGAATGCGTTCGGCGTCACGGTGTCGGGCCGCATGCAGCTCGTGCTGTCGGCGCTGCTCGTGACGCTGCTGCTGGCGGCCGTGCTCGCGTCCGCGCCCCATGCGCGCACGGCGAACCTGCACCCGTTCGCGCCGCACGGCTGGCTCGCGGTCGGCCAGGCTGCGGCGCTGCTCGTGTGGAGCTTCGCGGGCTGGGAAGCGATCACGCACCTCGCCGCCGAATTCCGCCGGCCCGCGCACGACATGCCGCGCTCGGCCGGCATCACGGTCGTGGTGGTCGGGTTCCTCTATCTGGCGGTCGCCGCCGCGAGCGTGACGGTGCTCGGGCCGTCCGCGGGAACCTCGGGCGCGCCGCTCGCGGAGCTGATCGCGGGCGGCATCGGCGGCCATGCGCAGGTGCTGGCCGCCGCTGCCGCGTTGCTGCTCACGCTCGGCACGATGAACGCGTATTTCGCGGGTGCGGCCAAACTCGGCGCGGCGCTCGGGCGCGACGGCGCGTTGCCCGCGTGGCTCGCGCAAGGCAGTCAGGTCGGCGGCGTGCCGCGCCGCAGCCTCGGCGTGATTGCGGTGCTCGCGGCCATCGCGCTGGCCGCGACGACGATCACGGACGTCGGACCCAAGCCGCTGGTGCTGGTCACGTCCGGTTGCTTCGTGATGGTGTACGGGCTCGGCGCGGCCGCCGCGCTGAAACTGCTGCCGCGCGGCGGCATCGCGTATCGCTGCGCGTGGATTTCGCTGGTCGCCGTCGCCGGGTTGTTCCTGACGACGGGATGGTATTTCCTGTGCCCGCTGCTGCTCGCGGGCGGCGCGTTGCTTTACCTGCGGCTGGCCGGGCAGCGCACATGATCGTGCGCCGATGCCCGCGAGCGGACGAACATGCGCCCGCTCGCCGCGTTGCGCCAGCCCGCCGCCAACCGGCCGCGCACCGTTTCGCCGGGCGCGTCAGGCCGGCACCAGCTCGAAGCTGAGCCGCTTGCCGAGTGCGGTGGCCGCGCTCGCAAGCGTCGCGAGCGTGAGGCTCGTGTCGGTTTCGTCGAGCAGCCGGTTGAGCGCGGCACGGCTGGTTTTCATCCGCGCGGCCATCGCGGTTTTCGTGATGTGCTGCGCCTTCATTTCCTGCCCGATCTGCCACGCGATCACGCGCTTGATCGCGGTGGCGGTGGCCGCTTCGAGCTGGCCTTCCTCCTCGAGGAAGGTGTCGAAGTCGCTGCCGATATGCGGGTTGTTCGTGGTCGTCATGGGTACTCCAGTGCATGGCGTGGCCGGCCGGCACGGCGGCGAACCGCATGTGCCGGCGCAACCGGGGAATTCAGATGGCGCGCGTCAGCGCTTTCAGCCGCGCGACGGTCACGTCGAGATCGTCGGACGGCGTGGCCTGCGACTGCTTGAAGAACGCGTGCAGCAGCACCATCGTGTCGCCGACGGCCGTGAACAGCACGCGCGCGCTTCGCCGCGGCAACATCACGCGGATTTCCCACAGATCGTTCGACATCTTCCGGACCAGCGGCATGCCGAGCGGCCAGCCCAGTTGAACGGTCTTGATCTCTTCGCCGATCACCCGGCGCTCGATCTGCCCGAGCGCCTTGAGCCATTCGCGCACCGGCTCGTTGCCACGCGCGGTGCGGAAGAACCGCACGCCGAGCGTGATCTGAATCTGCTGTCTCGCCATCGTCGTGTCATCCAGCGTACCAAAAACGATACGCTATGCCAAGCACGACGAGACCCGCTACTGACCGAACGGCCGACGAATGGCGGTGAAGGAACGGCAGCCGGACGCCACGTGGCCCGGCCCTGCACGGCGTCTCAACGCTCGCGGCGAGCAGGCTTGCGCGCGCCGGGCGGCGCGCGATGCGCTCGCGCATCGCCGAACCGCGCCTGCGCGATGTCGCGCACGGCGTCGATCAGCGTCCGCGCGACGGGCGACGGTTGCGCATCGGTGCGCAGCACGAGCCCGACCGGCTCGTCGGTGCCCGCGGACGGCAGCGGCAGGCGCGCGAGCGCACCGGCCGACAGGTCGTATTCGGCCGCATAGAGCGGCACGAACCAGACCGCGTCGTTCTCGAGCGCGAGCGCGCGCGCGACCGACACCGACAGCACCTCGATGAACGAATCCAGCGGCGGCGCGCCGCATGCGCCGAGCAGTTGCTCGGCCGACTGGCGGATCAGCGTGCCGAACGGCGGCAGCACGACCGGATAGCGCGCGAGTTCGACGGCCGGCGCGGCGCTCGCGAGCAGCGGATGCCCCGCGCGCACGACTGCGACGAGCGGCTCGTTATACAGCTGCTCGAACGCCAGCCCGATCATCCGCTCCGGCTCCGACAAACGCCCGATCGCGCATTCGATCGCCCCCGCCTTCAGCCGCTCCAGCAGTTCGGCATTCGCGGCCGTCGCGATCCGCACGACGATGCGCGGCCAGCGTGCGGTCAGCGCCTTCATCAGCGCGGGCGCGAGCGATGCCGCAACCGTCGGCAGCATGCCGATCTCGAGTGTCGCCGCGGCCGCGCCGCCCTCGCGTGCGAGCAGCCCGACGCCCTGCCGCAGCGCCAGCACGCACGCGTTCGCATGCGGGATGAACAATTGCGCTTCTCGGGTCGGCTGCGCGCCGTGCCGCCCGCGTTCGAACAGCTTCACACCGAGGATCGACTCCAGTTCGGCGATCGTCTTCGACACGGCCGGCTGTGTGATCGACAGGCTTTCCGCCGCCTTCTGCACGCCGCCCAGCTGCGCAACCGCGAGAAAACACTGCAGGTGCCGGAATTTGACGCGGCCGTCGGCGATACGGTTATTCATAACGGGCGGTTATGCGAGTGGCAATGTTGTGTCATTTTGCATAACTTTCCGGAAAGTCCCAAGCATTCGGCGCAGCATCACGCATGGCGCCGCAGCGCGTGGAATCCGGTCGGCTCCCAGATCCGCTTCGCGATCAGCAGGCCCGTGCCGCGCTTCTGCCCGAGCGGCGCGGACGACGACTCCGCGTGCAGCGCCGCCGCCTTGCTGCTCAGCCGCCGCAGTTCCTGCTCGAGTTCCGCGGCGGCCGCATCGGTCAGCATCCCCTGCGAGAACGTCATCGTCTCGCCCGGGCCGTCGAAGCGGCTGCCGAGAAAGTCGTCGAGCACGTGCGCATGGAAGTATCGGCGGATCGGCCCGCCCGGCAGCCAGTCGAAATCGCGCGCGACGCGCACGCGGATGCGGTCGCCCGGCAGCAGCGCGATCACGTTCATCCGGTCGAGCATCAACAGGTATTTCACGCACTCGGCCTGCGTCAGGCAGTAGGCCGACACGATGTCCTGCACGGTCCAGTAGTTGACCGCGCAGACGGCGACGAGCAGCAGCTTCTCGTCCGACACGAGCAGCGCCTCCTGCTGTTCGGTCAGCACGCGCAATCGCGGCGCGGATGCCGACGCCTCCTGCACCAGCTCGGCGAGCGTATAGCCGAGCAGCTGCGCGATCTCCGCGACGCGCTCCAGCGTGAAGCGGCCGCTCGCGAACAGCCGCTTCACGCTCGTCTCGGACACGTCGAGCGCACGCGCGACGTCGCGGTAGGTCATGCCCTGCGCCTTCAGCTGGCGCTTCAGCGTTTCGATCAGTTGGGCGGTCTCGGTCATGTTGGTATCGAAAAATGATGCTCGAGGTCGGATATTAGGCTACTCCAGCATCCATACAAGCACTATTGGGTACTTGTCTGCATAATCCGCTCCGTCCTGTCACTCACCGACGGAGCCGCGATGAGCACCCGAACCGACACCACCGCCTTCGACCCGCATCCCGCCGCGCCGCGCGACGCCCGCGACACGGATCGCACGCTGCCGCTCGCCACGGTGCGCACGCTGGCCGCCGGCGTGCACGTCGGGGACCTCGTGTTCATCCGCGTACCGGCCGGCGCGTCCCGCGACGCGGCAGGCAGCGCAGGCGCCTGGGCCGATCGCTTCGGCATCGTCGTCGATACGTCGGGCAACGAGCCGTTGATCGCCGAGCCCGCCTTTGCGCGCACGAAGCTCACGCCGCTGTCGCGCTTCGTCGCCCGCGCCGACGGCGGACGCATCGCACTGGCGCGCCGCGTCGCCGCCCCGACTGCCGACGCGCAGCGCGACGTGCACGCGCTGGCCGAACAGCGGATCGACGCGCTGCTAGGCAGCCGCTTCAGCCTGCTGTCGCAGCGCGGGTTCTGCGCGAACTACGTGAGCGACGTGCTCGGCGCCGAGTGCGCGACGACGCCAGCCGCGCTGCTGCGAAGCGGAACGCTGTCGCTCGAATTCGACGGGATCGTCTTCGATCCCGCCCGACCGTAACCGCGAAGGACGAACGACGAATGGGCGCGCCCGGGGAGACCGGATAACAACAACGAAACAAGAAAAAGCAGCGACGGGCTGGCTGGAGGGCTGTGCACGGAGTCGTCACCGACGACGCGAAGCCCGATCGCTTTTTCCGCCGGATAGGCCACCTGTCCGGCGGATTTTCATTGGCGTCGCCGAACATAACGAATGGTTATGCGATTCGCGAAAAAAGGTCATTTTGCATAACTTTCCGGATTGGCTAAAGTCTTGCCATCCACTTCGCGAAATACCTAACAGGAGACGCCCGATGGATTCCCCCACGATCCTCACGCCGCGCGACTGGCCGTCGCATCCCGCGTATGTCCACCCCGAGTACCGTTCGTCGGTGAAGCGTGGCCCGACCCGCCCGCTGATCCCGTTGAAGGAAAAGCTGCGCGACCAGTACGCGCCCGTCTACGGCGCCGAGGATCTCGGCGCGCTCGACCATGACCTGACGAAGAACGCCGTGAAGAACGGCGAGCCGCTCGGCGAGCGCATGGTCGTCACCGGCCGCGTGCTTGACGAAGGCGGCAAGCCCGTGCGCAACACGCTCGTCGAGGTATGGCAGGCGAACGCGGCCGGCCGCTACGTGCACAAGGTCGACCAGCACGACGCGCCGCTCGACCCGAACTTCCTCGGCGCGGGCCGCTGCCTGACCGACGACGAAGGCCGCTACCGCTTCCTGACGATCAAGCCCGGCGCCTATCCGTGGGGCAACCATCCGAACGCGTGGCGCCCGAATCACATTCACTTCTCGCTGTTCGGCGACTACTTCGGCTCGCGCCTCGTCACGCAGATGTACTTCCCCGGCGATCCGCTGCTCGCGTACGACCCGATCTTCCAGGGCACGCCGGAAGCGGCGCGCGACCGCCTGATCTCGCGCTTCTCGATGGACATCACCGAAGAAGGCTATGCGCTCGGCTACGAATTCGACATCGTGCTGCGCGGCCGCGACGCTACCCCGATGGAGCGCTGAACCATGACGACGCTGAAGCAAACCCCTTCGCAGACGGTCGGCCCGTACTTCGCATACGGCCTGTGCCCGCAGCAATACGACTACGACCTGAAGAGCCTGTTCACGCCGTCGATCGCCTCGCCGGACGCCGAAGGCGAGCACGTGCTGCTGGTCGGTCAGGTGTTCGACGGTGACGGCAACGTCGTCGGCGACGCGGTGCTCGAATTCACGCAGGTGGACGGCGCGGGCCGCTATCCCGCGTCGCGCGACGACATCGCGAAATCCGGCTTCACGGGCTTCGCACGCGTCGGCACGGGCACCGATGCGCAGCATCGCTTCGTCGTCCCGACGGTGAAGCCGGGCCGCATCGCCACCGACGAGGCACCGCACATCAACGTGACCGTGATGATGCGCGGCATCCTGACCCACGCGTTCACCCGCGTGTATTTCGACGACGAAGCCGCGGCGAACGCGGCCGATCCGGTGCTGAACCTGGTACCGGCCGAACGCCGTGCGACGCTCGTCGCGAAGCGCGACGCGCAGCCGGGCCGACCCGTCGTGTACCGCTTCGACATCCGCATGCAGGGGCCGGACGAAACCGTGTTCTTCGACCTGTGACGCGCGAGCCGGCGCAGGCCGGCTGCTCGCGGCGGACCGCCGCGTGGCGCGATACCGACAGGCATCGCGTCGCGCGGCGGCTTTCGTTTTCGGGCGCCAACATTCGATGCTGGCCCGCAGCACGCCCTGTCGGAATCGCCGACGCCCATGGTCGACGGCTTCCGCCCCCGGTACCGAACACGCGATTGAAACGCTTGCTGCGACAGCACATGAATCGTTGCGCACACGCGATATCGTTTGCGCGTTACGCGGCGTATGCTTTGCTATCCTCAACGCACCGACGGGATTGAATCGGAATAGGCAACAATTTCACGAATCCATGCGCGAACACGGCCCCGCTGGCCGGTCGCGCATTTTTTCTGACCGAGTGCCTTTAAGCGCGTCTGGCCGAATCCTGGCAGGCGCGTTTTTTTCGTTCGCGCAAGAGCGGCCCGGCCGGCGCGGTACCCGCCGCCGCGTCCGTCCCGGCTACCTAGCGGCGAACCTCCAGATACCGGCTCGGCGTATCGCCGAGGATGCGGCGAAACGCCGACGTAAAGGCGCTCGCGCTCGCATAGCCGAGATCGAGCGCGACCCGCGTCACCGGCTGCCCGTCGCTCAGGCGCGCAATCGCCGCGAGCATGCAGACCTGCTGACGCCACGCGGCGAAACTCACGCCGGTCTGCGCGCGGAACAGCCGCGTAAACGTGCGCCGGCTCACGCCCGCATCGGTCGCCACCTGGTCGAGATCGGCCGCGATCGACGGCGACGCGAACAGATGCCGGCAGATCCTCGCGAGGCGCGCGTCGGCGGGCAGCGGCGCGTGCAGCGACAGCCGCGGCATCGTCGCGATTTCCGCGACCAGCAGCGCCATCAGCTTGCCCGCCCGGCCGTCGACGTCGTACATCGCCGGCAGGTCGATCGCATCGTCGATCAGTTGCCGCAGCAGCGGCGACACGCCGTATACGCCGCACTGGTCCGGCAGCCCGGCGGCCTGGGCCGCGTCGTCCGACACGAACGTGTTGAGCATCGTGACCGGCCCGGTCATCGTCATTTCGTGGCGAACGCCGGCCGGCACCCAGCACGCGCGCTGCGGCGGCACCAGCCAGCGGCCATGCGGCGTCGACACGCTGATCGTGCCGCGCGACGCGCACGCGAACTGCCCGCGCCCGTGCGCGTGCTCCGCAAACGTCGTGCCCGCCGCGTAGTCGTTGGCGGTCACGACGACGCTGCGCGCAATGTGTTCGTAGGGATCTGGCAGCGTATTTCTCAAGGCCCGAATTCCATCATGAATCACCGCAGCATGAACGACATGGCCGACAGGCTGTTCAGCGTGCGCACGACGTGCTCGACCGACGGCCCGTCGAAGCGCAGCGTCACCGCATCGACCCGCTCGAGCGACGGCAGCACGCAGAACAAATCGGCGAGCGCGGCCGTTTGCACGCGCAGCGTGCACGCGGCCGGCGCGGGCCGATGCGCGCTCGCGCGCCAGCCTGACGACAGCGCATGCGCGACCGTTTCGCGTGCGGCGGTCGCGATGCGCGCGCAGGACGCGGCCGGTGTGAGCGTATCGCCGCTCGATGCGCCGCCGGCCGTCTTGACCGTCTCGAACCGCGCGTCCGGAAACAGCGGCCGGGTTTCCTCGGCGAACACGTCGTCGCCCGACGCCAGCGCGACGTGCGCGCCGTATTCGCGCGCCAGCGCGCCATACAGCCCGGCCTCGCCGAGCTCGACGCCGTTCAGCCACACCTGCGTGAACGCGAAGCTGTTGATGGTGTGCGCGAGCACGCCGCGCGTCTGCGATTTCGCGTGAAAGCCGATCATGAACACGAGATCGGGCCGCTGTTCGAGGCCCGCCATCATCCCGAGCGTGCGCGGCTTGCCGAGCACGACGCGCGCACGCGCATCGAGCCCGTCGGGCAGCAGATTGCGAAAGCCGCCGTGCGAGTCGTTGACCCAGACGGTCTGCGCGCCGCCCGCGAACGCGCCTTCGAGCGCCGCGTTCGCCTCGGCGGTCATCCAGCGGCGCGCGCGTTCGTATTCCGGATTGCCGGCACGCGTCTGCTCGGTGGCAAACACGCCGGCGACGCCTTCGATGTCGGTCGAGATCAGGATCTTCATGACGGGGGATGACGTCCTTCGTTGTCGTCGTTGAACAGGCGTTCGAGATCGGGCACCGCATCGCGCAGCGATTGCCGCACGTGGCCGTCGCGCCCGGCCACGGTCACGGCCTGCAGCAGCGCGTCGGCGATCGCCTGCTCGACGCTCTCGGCCGCGGCCATGAACAGCGGATCGAGCGCCGCATCGGCCACGAGGGCCGGCAGCGCGACGCTCGACGCATCGTGCGCGATCGTATACGCGGTGGAAAAGGCGAGCGCGATGTCGCCGCTGCCGTGCCCGTAGACCGAGCCGGTGCGGGCCAGGCCCGCGCCCGCGCGGCGGGCGAGCCGCGACAGTTGCCGCGCGTCGAGCGGCGCATCGGTCGCGAGCAGCAGGATGATCGAGCCTTGCTCGGGCGGCGCCGCGTGCGCGGCTGCAGCGGCACGCCGCTGCGCGACGATGCGCCCGAGCGGCACACCGCCGAGCGTCAGCATCGACAGCCTGCCGAAATTCGCGAGCACGAGCGCGCCGACCGTATACGGCCGGCCGGCCGCAACGGCCACGCGCGACGCGGAGCCGATCCCGCCCTTCAGGTCGAAACACGACATCCCGCGCCCGGCGCCCACCGCGCCGCGCGCGAAGTCGCGCGCCGCCGTGCGGCACGCGTCGTCGTAATGCGCGGCCGTCACTGCGAACGCCTGGATATCGTTCAGATAGCCGTCGTTGCACTCGAACACGAGCGGGTTGACGGTCGGCCAGTCCCGGCCGATCCGCGGATTCTGCGCGATCGCGGCGCGGATCTGTGCCTGAGCGACCGCGCCGACTGCGAACGTGTTGGTGAGCGCGATCGGCGTCTCGAGCGTGCCGAGCTCATCGACCTGCACGAGCCCGGTGCTCTTGCCGAAACCGTTGATCACGGCCGCGCCGGCCGGCACCTTGCTGCGGTACAGGTCGCCCGGGTGCGGCTTCACGACGGTCACGCCCGTCTGCACGTCACCGGCATCGAGCGTCGCATGGCCGACCGTGACGCCCGGCACGTCGGCGATCGTGCCGCGCGGCCCGGCCGGCAGCGTCGCGGCCCACATGGGGACTGCACCCATCAGCGGCGCTCCAGCTTCGGGTCGAGCGCGTCGCGCAGCCCGTCGCCGAGCAGGTTGAACGCGAGCACGGTCAGGAAGATCGCGAGGCTCGGGAAGATCGCGACGTGCGGCGCGGTCACCATGTCCGCGCGCGCCTCGTTGAGCATCGCGCCCCACTCCGGCGTCGGCGGCTGCGCGCCGAGCCCGAGGAACGACAGGCTCGCGGCCGTGATGATCGACGTGCCGATCCGCATCGTGAAGTAGACGACGACGGACGACACGGTGCCCGGCAGGATGTGCCGCATGATGATCGTCCAGTCGGACGCACCGATGCTGCGTGCGGCCTCCACGTAGGTCATGTGCTTGAGCATCAGCGTGTTGCCGCGCACGAGCCGCGCGAACGCCGGGATGCTGAAGATCGCGACCGCGCAGATCACGTTGATCATCCCGTTGCCGAGGATCGCGACCACGCCGATCGCGAGCAGGATCCCCGGGAACGCGAACAGCACGTCGGCCACGCGCATCGTGATGCGGTCCCACCAGCCTTCGTAGTAGCCGGCGAGCAGCCCGAAGAACGTGCCGATGAGCGCGCCGAGCGCGACCGAGAAGAAGCCGGCCGCGAGCGAGATGCGCGTGCCGGTGACGATCCGGCTGAAGATGTCGCGGCCGAGCGAGTCGACGCCGAACCAGTGCACGGCCGACGGCCCCGCGTTCAGCGCTTCGTAGTCGAAATAGTTTTCCGGATCGAACGGCACGATGTGCGGGCCGGCGAACGCCAGCACGACGAGCGCCAGCACGAAGCCGCCCGCGACGAGCGCGACGGTCTGCTTGCGGAACTTGCGCCAGAACTCACGCCACGGCGTGCGGATCGCGGTCGATGCGGCCGGCGCCGCGGGCTGGACAGTCGCGTTCATGCGCGCCTCACTTGAACCGGATGGTCGGGTTGATGACCGCGTACAGCACGTCGACGGTCAGGTTGATCAGGATGAATTCGAGCGAGAACAGCAGCACGATCGCCTGGATCACCGGGTAGTCGCGCATCGTCACCGCATCGACCAGCAGGCGCCCGAGCCCCGGCCAGTTGAACACGGCCTCGACGACGATCGAGCCGCCGAGCAGGAAGCCGAACTGCAGCCCCATCATCGTGACGACCGGGATCATCGCGTTGCGCAGGCAGTGCTTGAGCACGACCAGCGGCTCGTGCACGCCCTTCGCGCGCGCGGTGCGCACGTAGTCCTCGTTGAGCACCTCGACGAACGACGCGCGCGTGAAGCGCGCCATCACCGCCGCGACGGCGGCGCCGAGCGTCAGCGACGGCAGCACATAGCTCTTCCACGTGCCGTCCGGCACGACGGGCAGCCAGCCGAGCTTCACCGAGAAGATTTCCATCAGCAGCATGCCGAGCGCGAATGCCGGAAACGAGATGCCCGACACCGCGATCGTCATCCCGAGGCGGTCGGGCCAGCGGTTGCGCCACACCGCCGACGCGATCCCGATCGCCATCCCGAACACCGTCGCCCACACCATGCTGACGAGCGTCAGCAGCAGCGTCGGCATGAAGCGCTCGCCGATCTCGGTCGACACCGGCCGCTTGCTGCGCGTCGACGTGCCGAAATCGCCGTGCGCGATCTTCACGAAGAAGTTCGCGAACTGCGCGGGCAGCGGCCGGTCGAGCCCGAGATCGGCACGCACCAGCGCGACCGTCGCGTCGTCGGCTTCGGGGCCCGCCGCGAGCCGCGCCGGGTCGCCCGGCAGCAGGTGCACGAACAGGAATACCAGCACCGCGACGATCGCGAGCGTGGGCAGCAGGCCGAACAGGCGTTTGACGAGGAAATTCAGCATGGGGCACCGATCGAATCAGCGCGCCGGCAGCTTGCGCCGCCGGCGCCGCACAGCGGGCGAACCGTCGTCATTTCACCGAAATTTCGTCGAAGTTGAACGAACCGTCCGGCATCACGTACATGCCGTGCAGGCGCTTGCTGCGCGCATAGACGATCTTCTCCTGCACCAGGAAAATCCACGGCGCGTCGGCCCACACCTGCTTCTGCGCGTCGGCGTACAGGGCGGCCTTCTTCGTGTTGTCGGTCGTCTCGAGCGCCTTCGCGAGATCGTCGTCGACGGTACCGTTCTTGTAGTACGCGGTGTTGTAGAGCTTCGGCGGCGCGGACGTCGACGCGAGCAACGGCGACAGCGCCCAGTTCGCCTCGCCCGTCGACGCCGACCAGCCGCTGTAGTACATCCGCACCGGTGCCGTCGCCGGATCCTGCGCGCTCTCGACCTTCGCGACCCGCTCGCCGGCCTCGAGCGCCTGCACCTGCACCTTCACGCCGACCTGAGCGAGCTGCTGCTGGACGAACTGGATCAGCTTCTGCGCCGTCGAATGGTTGTACGCGGACCAGAGCGTCGATTCGAAGCCGTTCGGATAGCCGGCCTCCTTCAGCAGCGCGCGCGCCTTCGCCGGATCGTACGGCCAGGGGCCGAGCTTCGTCGCATATTCGACGCCGACCGGCGCGACACCCGTCTGCGGGGTCGCATAGCCGGCGAACACGACCTTCGCGAGCGCTTCCTTGTTGACCGCGTAGTTCAGCGCTTCACGCACCTTCGGATTGTCGAACGGCTTCTTCTGCGTGTTCAGCGAGATGTAGCGCTGGATGATCGACGGCCGCTCGATCAGCTCGACCTTCGGATTGCTCTTCAGGTCGGCCGCCTGCTCGAACGGAATCGTAAACGCGAAATCCGCCTCGCCGGTCTTGAGCAGCGCGGCACGCGTGTTGTTGTCGACCACCGGCTTCCAGTCGATCGAATCGACCTTCGGATAGCCCTTCTTCCAGTAGCCGGCAAACTTCTTCACCTTCATGTCGTCGGTCTGCTTCCATTCGACGAACTCGAACGGGCCCGTGCCGACCGGATGCAGCGACACGTCGTGCCCCCACTTCTTCAGCGCGGCCGGCGAAATCATCACCGCCGACGGGTGCGCAAGCGTGTTGATGAACGCGGAGAACGGCTCGCGCAGCGTGAACTTCACCGTCATCGGATCGACCACCTCGGTCTTCTCGATCACGCGGAACAGGCCGTAACGCTTCAGCTTGTTCGCCGGATCCGTTACACGGTCGAAGTTCGCCTTCACCGCGGCGGCGTTGAAGTCGGTGCCGTCCTGGAACTTCACGCCCGGGCGCAGCTTGACCGTGTAGGTCTTCGCGTCGGGGCTGGCTTCATAGCTCGTCGCGAGCACGTTGACGAGCTTCATGTCCTTGTCGAAGCCGAACAGCCCTTCGTAGAACGACTTGACCACGGCCTGCGAAACCGTATCGTTCGCGTCGTACGGGTCCATCGTCGTGAACGTCGAGTACACGGCGACCACGACGTTCTGCTGCGCGAACGCGGGCACCGCGACCGACAGCGCGAGCGCGCCGGCCCCCGCAACGAGGAACGCGCGCGGACGGAACATCGGGAACGAATGCGGCTTGTTCATTTTGTCTGGCTCCTGTGGATGATTCGGTAACGCATGGTGGAAATCGCGGCGTGACTGCGTCCGCTCGGGAAAATGACGCCGTTGCCTGGCGCGTGCGCAGCTGCGGTCCATATGCGACTCCCCGTGCAATCAATACGCGCCGCCGACGCGATGCGTTGCGACGTAATGATCGGGGCCGACCGCGACGAGCGGCGCGACGAGCGGATCGTCGCCGGCCGCGCGGATCGGGCTCGGAATCTCGTCCGCCGCGAGCTGGCGCGGCGCATGCCGGCGCGCGGGGTCGGCCACCGGCACCGCGCTCATCAGCTTCTTCGTGTACGGATGCTGCGGTGCCTCGAACACCGCGCGGCGCGGGCCGATCTCGACGATCTGGCCGAGATACATCACCGCGACGCGATGGCTGATGCGCTCGACGACCGCCATGTCGTGCGAGATGAACAGGTACGCGACGCCGAGCTCGCGCTGCAGGTCGAGCATCAGGTTCACGATCTGTGCCTGCACCGACACGTCGAGCGCGGACACCGATTCATCGGCGATCACGACCTTCGGGTTCAGCGCGAGCGCGCGTGCGATGGCGATCCGCTGGCGCTGGCCGCCCGAGAATTCGTGCGGATAGCGGCGCGCGGCCTCCGGCGGCAGGCCGACCTTGTCGAGCAGCCAGTCGACGCGCGCCTGCGCGTCGCGGCCGCTCGCGACGCCGTGCACGAGCAGCGGCTCCATGATCGAGAAGCCGACGGTCAGGCGCGGATTCAGCGACGCGAACGGATCCTGGAAAATGAACTGGATGTTCCGGCGCAGCGCCTGCAGGTCCGCGCCCTTCAGTGCGCTGATGTCGCGGCCGTCGAATTCGATCGAGCCGCTCTGCGATTCGACGAGGCGCAGCAGCGAACGCCCGGTGGTCGACTTGCCGCAGCCCGATTCGCCGACGAGCGCGAGCGTCTCGCCCGCGCGCAGCTCGAAGCTCACGCGCTCGACCGCATGCACGTACTGCGACACGCGGCCGAACACGCCGCTCTTCACCGGAAACCGCGTGACGAGATCGCGCACGCGCAGGATCGGCGGCGCGGCCGGATCGACGTGCGGCTGCCCGGCGGCGGGGACTGCGGCCGCATCGCTCGCATCGTTCGCATCGTTCGCGGCAGGCGCCGGCGCGGCGCCACTCGCGCCGTCCACCTTCAGCAGCGGGAATTTCTCGGGAATATCGGTGCCCTGCATCGAGCCGAGCCGCGGCACGGCCGCCAGCAGCGCCCGCGTGTAGCGGTGCGCGGGCGTCGCGAAGATGCGCTCGGACTCGCCCTCCTCGACCTTCTCTCCGCGATACATCACGAGCACGCGGTCGGCCACTTCGGCGACCACGCCCATGTCGTGCGTGATGAAGATCACGCCCATGTTCATCTCGTCCTGCAGGCCGCGGATCAGTTGCAGGATCTGCGCCTGGATCGTCACGTCGAGCGCGGTCGTCGGCTCGTCGGCGATCAGGAGCGCGGGCCGGCACGACAGCGCCATCGCGATCATCACGCGCTGGCGCATCCCGCCGGACAACTGGTGCGGATAGCGCACGAACACGCGGCGCGCCTCCGGGATGCGCACGAGATCGAGCAGCCGCAACGCTTCCGCGCGCGCCTCGGGCGCGCTCTTCGACTGGTGCAGCGCGATTGCCTCGCTGATCTGGTCGCCGACCGTAAACACCGGGTTCAGCGACGTCATCGGCTCCTGGAAGATCATCGCGATGTCCGCGCCGCGGATACCGCGCATCGTCGCCGCGCTCGCCTGTGCAAGATCGACGATCGCACCGCCTCGGCGCCGCAACGCGATCCGGCCGCTCGTGATCTCGCCGCCGCCGTGCTCGACGAGCCGCATCAGCGCGAGCGACGTCACCGATTTGCCGGAGCCCGACTCGCCGACGATCGCGAGCGTCTCGCCGCGATCGACGTGAAACGACACGTTGCGCACCGCATCGAACGTCGCGGTTTCGCGACGGAACATGACCGACAGGTCGTCGACCGCGATGACGCGCTGCTCCGGCAGCACCAGCGCGGACGGGGTTCGGCTCGAAGTCATGCGAAGGTCTCCTCGTGCGATCCGGAATCAGGCCGCATCGTCGCGATAGATGCCGACCACGGGCGTCTCGCCGACGCGCGCGTAGCCGCGATACATCCCTTCCGTGTTGAACGGCATCGCGACGTTGCCGTGCCCATCGACCGCGATGATCCCGCCGCGCCCGGCCAGGCGCGCCAGCTTGTTCATCACGGCGTCGTGCGCGGCGTCGGCGAGCGATGCGCCGCGATACGCGATCTGCGCGGCCACGTCGTGCGCGGTCGCGAGCCGGATGAACATCTCGCCGGTGCCCGTCGCGGATACCGCGCAGGTCGCGTCGTCCGCGTAGCAGCCGGCACCGATGATCGGCGAATCGCCGACGCGTCCGGGCTGCTTGTTCGTGATGCCGCCGGTCGACGTCGCCGCCGCGACATGGCCGTCGAGGTCGCATGCGACCGCGCCGACCGTGCCGTGCTTGCGATCGGGATCGAGCGGCTCGGCCGCCTGTCCGGCGCCGAACGCGAAGGTCGCGGCATCGTGATCGAGCATCGTGCCGGCCACCGCCGCGCGCGCCTTGATCCACTGCGCATGGCGCGCTTCGGTATCGAAGTAGCCGGGCTCGGCGAGTTCGAGGCCCTGCGCGGCCGCGAACGCGTCGGCGCCCGCGCCGGCGAACAGCACGTGCTCGCTCGCCTCCATCACGCGCCGTGCGGCGAGGACCGGATTGCGCACGCGGGTCGCGCAGCAGATCGCGCCGGCCGCGAGCGTCGCGCCGTCCATCACCGCCGCATCGAGTTCGTGCTTGCCTTGCGCCGTATAGACGGCGCCGCGCCCGGCGTTGAACAGCGGACAGTCCTCGAGCATCCGCACGGCGACGGTGACGGCGTCGAGCGCGCTGCCGCCGTCGGCGAGCACCTGTTGCGCGGCCTGCAGGATCGCGGTGAGCTCGGCGCGGTACTGGCGTTCGGTGTCGGTATCCATCGCATCGCGCAGGATCGTGCCTGCACCGCCGTGAATCGCGACGATCGCGGGTGAAGTCATGATTTTTTCGGCCCGGAGGAAGAAGGGTTGGCGGCCGGCAGCGCCGCTTGCGGCTGGATCAGCCATGGCAACAGGAATTCGGTCATTTCGGCGGCGGACTTCGCGGAGCGGTGCGTGCGCAGCGCGACCGCGTCGATCAGCGCCTCGATCATCGTCAGCACGGCCGCTTCCGACGTGGCCGCGAAACGCCGTTCGGCCTTCACGTACAGATTCAGCGACGCGATCGGCGCAAGCGGCGAACCGGGCCCGTCGGAAATGCCGAGCACGCGTGCGCCGCGCGCCGCCGCGCGGCGAGCCAGCTCGATCGTGTCCTTCACGTAGCGCGGAAACGCGAGCGCGATCACGAGATCGCGCGAGTCGGCCGTATACAGGCGCCGCGCCGCATGCGAAGGGCCGCCGAGCAGCGCGAGCGACTGCACGTTGTCGTGACACACCGACAATCCATGTTCCATCAGCCCGGTGAGAAACGCGCTCGAACCGGCGCCGAGGATCAGCACGCGCCGCGCGCCGACGATCGCCTCGACGGCCGCCTCGACATCGGCCGCGTCCAGCTGCGCGCGCGTGTTCTCGATGTTCGCGACGGCCTGGTCGAATACCGCGTCGATCCACGCGGCGCCGCGCACGCCCTGCTCCTGCTCTTGCTCCTGCGCGGATCGCAGCCGCTCGACGGGACCGAGCGTCGCCTCGAAGCCGCGCACGAGCGCCGCGCGCATCGACGGATAGCCGTCGAAGCCGAGCGCCTTCGCGAAGCGGTTCGCGGTCGCGATCGACGCATTCACCGCCTGCGCGAGCTCGTCGATCCGCATCGTCGCCGCGCGAAACGGATTCGCGAGCACGAACTCGCCCATCCGGCGGTGGATCGGCGTCATCCGCGGCATGGCCGACGCGATGCGCGCCGCGATCGAGGATTCGTCCTGACTGACATCGTGCGGAACGAGAGGCGTCATGCGAAAGGTTTTGCAAGGTGGATGAAAATCAATTTACACAATCTATCGACCGGAAAAAAATAAATTTTCATCAGGGTTGTCACGATCCTGCCGTGTCCGTCCGGCCGGGCCGGTCGTACGACGGCCGCCCACCCCGATCCGCCGGCGTTCGGCACGCAGGCTCCGTATGTCGCGGCCACCCTTGTCCGCCCATCTGCCGGGAAAACCCCGAGAACGTTCGTTCGAATGCAGATTCACGTTGACCGGATTCGAATTCGAACATAGGATGTTCGAAAATGATCAGTCGTCAGATAACATAGGCTTTCAGCCGCAGCGAAATGTTCGATCGAATGCGGCTGTTTCGGCAAAAATCAGGCGGATCGGCGTCCACCAAGATCGGACATCGTACAAATAAGACAGGGCAAGACGTCCCGGACGGGCGGCTTGCATGGATCAGGAGACAGCAGTGAAAACAGTCAAGGCGTTGCGCTGGTGGATCATCGTGCTCGTATGTCTCGGCACGATCCTCAACTACCTCGCGCGAAATTCCCTCGCGGTGCTCGCACCGGAGCTCAAGCAGGTATTCGCGATCTCGACGCAGCAGTACTCGTACATCGTGGGCGCGTTCCAGATCGGCTACACGATCATGCAGCCGGTGTGCGGGTTCGTCGTCGACCTGATCGGGCTGCGGCTCGGATTCGCACTGTTCGCGATGCTGTGGTCGGTGGTCGGCGTCGCGCACGGCTTCGCATCGGGCTGGCTGTCGCTCGGCGTCCTGCGCGGCCTGCTCGGGCTGTTCGAGGCCGCCGCGATTCCATCGGGGATGAAGGCCGTCGCCGAATGGTTTCCGGATCGCGAGAAATCCGTCGCGGTCGGCTACTTCAACGCGGGCACGTCGCTCGGCGCCGCGATCGCGCCGCCGCTCGTCGTGTTCATCTCGATGCGGTTCGGCTGGCAATCCGCATTCATGGTCACCGGTGCGCTCGGCTTCGCATGGGCCGCGCTGTGGTACACGCAGTACCGGTCGCCGGCCGACCATCCGCGCATCACGTCGCAGGAGCGCACGCTGATCCGCGACGGCCAGACCACGATGCCGGCCGTGTCGAAGCGCCGGATTCGCGACGTCGTCACCGCGCGCCGCTTCTGGGCGATCGCGCTGCCGCGCTTCTTCGCGGAACCCGCGTGGCAGACCTTCAGCTTCTGGATCCCGCTGTACCTCGCCACCGAGCGCCACATGGCGCTTGCACAGATTGCCGTCTTCGCGTGGATGCCGTTTCTCGCGGCCGACCTCGGCGGTATCGCGGGCGGCTACCTGTCGCCCTACCTCGCGAACCGGTTCAAGCTGCCGCTCGTGTGGTCGCGCGTCGCCGGCGTCGCGCTCGGCGCGGTGCTGATGCTCGGGCCGGCGATGATCGGGCTCGTGTCGTCACCGTACACCGCCATTGCGCTGTTCTGCGTCGGCGGCTTCGCGCACCAGATGATCTCCGCGCTCGTCAACACGCTGTCGGCCGACGTGTTCGATCCCGAGGAAGTCGGCACGGCCAGCGGCTTCGCGGGAATGGCCGCGTGGATCGGCGGGCTCGGCTTCTCGCTGCTGGTCGGCGCGCTCGCCGACAAGATCGGCTACGCGCCGCTGTTCGCGTGCCTCGGCCTGTTCGACATCATCGGCGTCACGCTGCTCGCGGTGCTGATCCGTGGGCAGTCGAAGCAGGAACGCCTGCTCGCGCAGCACGCCTGACATCCGTTCTCACCAGGAATCGCCTTCATGACTTCGCTTCTTCATCCGCCCGTGTTCCGCGTCGCCGACCGGCAGGCGAACCGTGTGCTGCTCGCGTCCGGCGCGGGCGCGACCCTCGAGATCTTCGTGCTCGAGGACGACATCGTGCGTGTGCGCGTGCTGCCCGACGCGCTGCCGCGCAATCCGCGCACGTGGACGATCGCACCGGGCCTCGACGACGTGCCGCTCGAAGGGCGCGACCGCCTCGACCTGAGCGGCTTCGCGCTGCCGGCCTACGACTTCGTCGAAGACGACAGCAGCGTGCGCATTGAAACCGCCCGGGTCCGACTCGCCGTGAACCGACAAGGCGGCCATTGCACGTGGTCGATGCGCGGCGCCGACGGCGCGTGGCGCGTCGTGCTCGCCGACCGCGCGACGCAGGCGTACAACTTCGGCTGGTGGGACGACCGCGCCTATCACTACGTCGCACGCGAGCGCGGCGACCAGGTGTTCGGTCTCGGCGAACGCGCGGGCGCCCTCGACCGCACCGGCGCGCGCTTCGAGATGCGCAACATCGACGCGATGGGCTACAGCGCGAAGCACACCGACCCGCTCTACAAGCACATCCCGTTCTACGTGACCTGGTCGCCCGACGCGTGCCAGGGCTTCGGGCTGTTCTACGACACGCTGTCGGATTGCGCATTCGACATGGGCCGCGAACTCGACAACTACCACGGGCCGTACCGCTACTTCGTCGCCGAGCACGGCGATCTCGACTATTACTTCATCGCGTCGCCCGACACGCCGCTCACGGCCGCGCGGCGCTTCACGTGGCTCACCGGGCGTCCGGCGCGCACCCCGAAATGGGGGCTCGGCTATTCGGGCTCGACGATGAGCTACACCGATGCGCCGGACGCGCAGCGGCAGATGAACCAGTTCGTCGAGCAGTGCGACGCGCACGACATCCTGTGCGATTCGTTCCACCTGTCGTCGGGCTATACGTCGATCGGCGCGAAGCGCTACGTGTTCAACTGGAACCGCGACAAGTTTCCCGACGCGAAGGGTTTCGTCAAGCACTACCGCGACCACGGCATCCGCCTGTGCGCGAACATCAAGCCGTGCCTGCTGCGCGACCACCCGGCGTTCGACGACGCCGCGCGGCGCGGGCTGCTGATCCGCTCGGCGTCCGGGGAGCCGGCGTGGGTGCAGTTCTGGGACGAGGTCGGCGCGTATCTCGACTTCACGCAGCCGGATGCGTACCGCTGGTGGCGCGAGCAGGTCACGTCGGCACTGCTCGACTACGGAATCGAATCGACCTGGAACGACAACAACGAATACGAGATCTGGTCGCCCGACGCGATCGCACACGGCTTCGGTGAGCCGTTCCCCGCGCGCGAGGCGAAGGTGCTGCAGACGATGCTGATGATGCGCGCGTCGCGCGAAGCGCAGCGCGCGCATGCGCCGGCGCGGCGGCCGTTCCTCGTGTCACGCTCGGGCGGCGCCGGCATGCAGCGCTACGTGCAGACCTGGTCCGGCGACAACTACACGTCGTGGGAAACGCTGCGCTACAACCTGAAGATGGGCCTCGGGCTCGCGTTGTCGGGCGTGTCGAATATCGGTCACGACATCGGCGGCTTCTCCGGCCCCGCGCCGTCGCCAGAGCTGCTGCTGCGCTGGGTGCAGTTCGGCATCTTCATGCCGCGCTTCAGCATCCATTCGTGGAATGACGACGGCACCGTCAACGAACCGTGGATGTATCCGGAGATCACCGCGCAGATCGCGTCGCTGATCAAGCAGCGCTACCGGCTGCTGCCGTATCTCTATCACCTGCTGTGGCTGTCGACCACGCGCTACGAACCGGTGCTGCGGCCGACCTTCGGCGACTTCCCCGGCGACGCGCGCTGCTACGACGCGTGCGACGACATGATGCTCGGCGACGCGCTGCTGGTCGCGCCGGTCGTCGACCCGGGCCGCACGGAGCGCACGGTCTACCTGCCGTCCGGCGCGCGCTGGATGTGCTGCGCGAGCGCGCAGTCGTTCGACGGTGGCGCGAGCGTGACGCTGCCCGCGCCGCTCGACACGCCGGTGATGTTGTTGCGCGAAGGCCGTGTGCTGCCGCTGAACGTCGCCGAGCAACGCTTCGGCGCACGCGCCGACACGCGCGGCTTCATCGTCGCGCCGCGCAGCGAGGACGGTGTCGCGTACGGCGAATGCGTCGAGGACGACGGCGAAACGGAAGCGTGGCGCGACGGCGAGTACGGGCTGTGGCGCATCGAGGCCGGACGCCAGGCATCTGGCGAACTCGGCGTGTCGGTCCGCTGGGACGGCCGCATGGCCCGCCCCGCCGAGCGCGTCGAGCTTCTGCTGCCGGCGTCGCTGCAAGGTGCGCTGGCGGTGCGCGGCGCGCGCGTCGAACACGATGCGCGGGACGGCGCGTGGCGCCGCATCGTCGTGGCGCTCGTCGACTGACCGCGCACCGCCGCGCAGACACCGCTCCCTGATCGGGCGGGCCGGACATGCGGCCTGCCCGTCCACCAAAGAGGAGGCCATTCAGCCTCCCGCTCCCTTGAAGAGACTTGGAGATCGACAATGAAAGCATCGCATCACCGTTATGCAATCCTGATTATTTCGGGCGCGACACTCGGCGCTTGCGCCGCCCATGCGCAGAGTAGCGTGACGCTGTACGGCGTGGTCGACGATTCGCTCGCGTACGTGAACAACCAGCAGGGCCACTCGAACATCTACATGCGCGACGGCAACCTGTATGCGTCGAAGTTCGGGCTGCGCGGCGACGAGGATCTCGGCGGCGGCACGCACGCGATCTTCGACCTTCAATCCGGCTTCAACCTCAACACCGGCGCGCAAGCGGCCGCCGGCACGATCTTCAATCGCCAGGCATACGTCGGGCTGCGCAACGATCACTACGGCACGGTGACTGCCGGCCGCCAGTACACACCTTACTTCCTGCTGGTCGGCCCGTACGCGTCGAGCAGCTGGCTGACCGGTGCGACAGGCGCGCATCCGGGCGACATCGACGGCCTCGACACGACGATCCGCGTGAACAACTCGGTCACATACACGTCGCCGACCTTCTCCGGACTGACCGCGAGCGCGATGTACGCGTTCGGCGGCATTGCCGGCGCGACCGGCAAGGGCAACACGTTCAGCGCCGCGCTGCGCTATGCGAACGGGCCGGTCGGAATCGCGGCCGGCTACCTGCGCGTCAACAGCTCGGGTTCGTCGGCGGGTTTCCTGAACCCGGCGACCGCGGCATCGGGCAGCTTCGCGGTGTCCGTGCTGAACCAGGGCTACCTGACCGCGAAGGCCGTCGAGCAGGTCGCGGCCGCCGGCAACTACACGCTCGGCGACCTGACGCTGGGCGTCAACTACTCGAACGTGAAGTACCTGCCCGGCAACGGTTCCGCGTTCACGGACACGGCCGTGTTCAACACCTACGGCGCGCTCGCCGCGTACCGCTTCACGCCGACGTTCTCGGTGGCCGGCGCGTTCGCGTACACGCTCGCGTCGAAGGCGAACGGCGTGTCGAACGCGGCCCGCTACCAGCAGTATTCGCTGAAGGAGTCGTACAGCCTGTCGAAGCGCACGACGCTCTATGCGCTGCAGGCATACACGCATTCGAGCGGACAGACGCTCGGCGCGCAGGGCGCCGGCCACATCGTCGACGCGGCGCCGATCGTCGGCGATTCGCAGCAGCTCACGCCGTCGACGACGCACGGCCAGTTCGTCGGCATGGCCGGTATCGCCGTGACATTCTGAACCTTCACGGCCGCGCATCGCCCGCTTCCGGCCCCGGACGATCCGCATCGTCCGGGGCCGGTTTCCGTTCCTCGCCCTCTTCCTTTCGCACGCTGCACGCAGCGTGCGGGTTTTCGCGATCGCCCCGATACCTTACAATTCGTCAGGTTGATCCCTGCTGCATGCCCCTTCTTGCAGTCCTGACACCGCGGTACACTCGACGCACGCCGTATCAGGGTCCGACGCGCGACGTGCGCGCCGGGCGGCGTCGCGCCTCGTTGCGCCCACAACTGGATGCCTGCCATGCCAGAATCCCGTCCCTCGCCCCGCACGACGTTCAAGCCGCAGGTCGTGCTGCCCGCGCTCGCGGTCATCGGCGCCCTGCTCATCGTGTGCGCGCTGCACCCGAACGAAGCCGGTGCGCTGTTCTCCTCCGGCCAGCAATGGGTCGTCGCGCGTTTCGACTGGTTCTACGTGCTCGCCGTCACCACCTTCCTCGTGTTTCTCGTGCTGATCGCGGCGAGCGACTTCGGCCACATCCGGCTCGGCCCGGACGACGCCGAGCCCGAGTTCAGCTTCCTGTCGTGGACGGCCATGCTGTTCGCGGCAGGCATGGGGATCGGCCTCATGTACTTCGGCGTCGGCGAGCCGATGCAGCACTTCCTGAAGCCGCCGACCGTCGACCCCGGCACGCCTGCCGCCGCGCGCGAGGCGATGCTGATGACCTTCGTCCACTGGGGCTTCCATGCGTGGGCGATCTACGGGCTGATGGGGCTCGTGCTCGCGTACTTCGGCTTCCGCTACAACCTGCCGCTGACACTGCGCTCCGGGCTGTATCCGGTGCTGCGCGAGCGCGTGAACGGCTGGATCGGCCACACGGTCGACGCGTTCGCGCTGGTCGGCACGGTCGCGGGCATCGCGACGACGCTCGGCTATGGCGTGATGCAGTTGAGCGCGGGCCTGCATGGGGTCGCCGGCTGGGATACGAGCGGGAACGCGTTCCGTATCGGGCTCGTCGTGATCGTCGTGATCCTGGCCGGCGCATCGGCCGCGAGCGGCCTCGACAAGGGCGTGCGGCGGCTGTCCGAGCTGAACCTGCTGCTGGCGTTCCTGCTGCTCGCATTCGTGGTCGTCGCGGGCCCGACGTCGTTCCTGCTGCGCGCGCTCGGCGACAACATCGGCCAGTACCTGTCGAATCTCGTCGACCTGTCGTTCCGCACCTATGCGTACGCCCCGCCGCGCGAGGAAGGCTGGTTCGGCGGCTGGACGATCCTCTACTGGGCGTGGTGGATATCGTGGTCGCCATTCGTCGGCATGTTCATCGCGCGGATCTCGCGCGGCCGCACGATCCGACAGTTCGTGATCGGCGTGTTGCTCGTGCCGACCGCATTCAATCTCGTGTGGATGACGGTGTTCGGCAACAGCGCGATCTGGCTCGACACGCACGGCGCGGCCGGTGCGCTCGCGCAAACGGCGAGCAATGTCGATGCGTTGCTGTTCCGTTTCTTCGATTTCCTGCCGCTGCCGCAGTTGCTGTCGATCGTCGCGATCGTGCTGATCGCGGTGTTCTTCGTCACGTCCGCCGATTCGGGCGCATTCGTGATCGACCAGATCGCGACGCGCGGCGCCGCGCATTCGCCGGTCTGGCAGCGGCTGTTCTGGGCTGCGCTGCTGGGTGTGACCGCGGCCGTGCTGCTGGTCGCGGGCGGGCTCGGCGCGCTGCAGGCGATGACGTTGATCGCCGCATTGCCGGTTGCCTTGATCATGCTCGCGCTGTGCTACGGGCTGTGGCGCGGGCTCGCGGCCGATCGTGTGCACTATTCGCAGGACGTCGCGCCCGCGACGAGCTTCTGGACCGGCCAGCACTGGCGTCATCGCCTGACGCACATCCTGCGGCAAACGACCGAGGCCGACGCACGCCAGTTCGTCGCGGATACCGTCGAGCCCGCGCTGCGCAAAGTCGCCGACGAGTTGCGTGCGGGCGGCGTCGACGCGCACGTGCAGCGCGACAGCGAATACGCGGTGCGGCTGACCGTGCCGACCGCGGAACACCGCGACTTCGTCTACGGCGCGCGCGTGACGGCGAAATCCGCGGCCGCGTTCCTCGTACGCGAGGCGGCCGAGCCGGAAGCGGCGCGTCCGCACGTGTACGGCATCGTCACGTTCTTCGAGGATGGCCGGCTCGGTTACGACGTCGAATACCTGCGCGGCGACGAACTGATCGCCGACGTGCTGCGTCAATACGAACGCTACGTCTCGCTCGCGGCCGACCAGCGCACGCATCTGCTGAGCCGCGCGCCAGGGCACGCAACGGAGGCCGAATGAACGAGACCGTCGCGTTCATCGCGTCGAGCCAGCGCGCGGCACCCGACGGAGCCGCACGATGAACGCCCTCCTGAACGACCGCACCGGCGACGTCGTCGCACTCGCCACGCTCGCGGTGCTGTACCTCGGCGGCGTCGGCCTCGCGCTATGGCGCATTCGCACCGCCGCGCCGCGCGGCAAGGTCTACTGGATCATCTGCATCGCGCTGCTGGCCGGTGGCGCCATCGCGATAACCGCGAACCTGTCGCCGGTGCCGAACAGCGGCGAAATGCCGCCGGGTTTCGCGCTCGGCGTCGAGGCGGTGCTGCTCGGGCTCGGGCTCGCGCTCGTTGCGGCCGGCTGCGCATGGCTGATGTTGCGCGCGAGGCGCGGCTGATACACGCCCTTCGCACGGCGCGGCCTGGTCACGCGCAAACGACAACGCGCGTGCCGAACGTCGCGCCGCCGCCCTTCTCCCGATGCGTCATGCAGACGGCGCACGCGCGGTGACGAGCCAGCACGCGGCGTCGAAGCGCACGTCCGCGCCCTGCAGGTAGCCGTCGTACTCGGCGCGAACCGTCTCGATCACTCGACGCCGCGTCGCGTCGTCCGCGTGCTGAAGCGCGAGCCCGACCGGGCCCAGCCGCGCGATATAGTCGTCGAGCGCGGACGCCGGCAACGCACATGCCGTGTCGATCGCCTCGATCGCGATCTCGGCCCAGCCGCTGTCCGACAACACCGACGCGATCCGCTGCCGGTCGCCGAACGCGAATTGCCCCGGCGCGCCGGGCTGCCGCGCCGGCAGGTTCGGCAGCAATGGCGCCGCGGCGCGCTCGGCCGTCGTCATGAACGGATTTTCGCCCGCGCCGCGCCATGCGACGAATCGCAATTGCGCGTTCGCGCGCGCCGCACGCCGCAGGTTCGCGAACGCGCGAACCGGATCGTCGAAGAACATCACGCCGAAACGCGACACGATCAGGTCGAACCGGCCAGGCGCGAACGCCTGGGTCTGCGCGTCGGCCTGCACGAAGCCGACGTCAGCGCCGCCGCGTGCGGCGCGTGCCCGTGCGGCGGCGATCATCCGCGCCGAGATGTCGACACCCGTACAGTGCACGTGCGCGCCAAGCCGCCGTGCAATCGCGAGGGTCACCGCGCCCGTGCCGCAACCGACGTCGAGCACACTGCGGGCGGACGCCGCCACCGCCGCGTCCGCGAGCCGTGTCTCGAACGGCTCGAACATCCGGTCGAGCGAACGCTGCGCGTCGACCCACGCAAGCCCCGACCGACCGTTCCACAGCGCAGACTGCGCTTCGTTTGCCCGGTTGTCTTTCATCGTCGATTCTCCTTTTGTCCACGTCGTTGACCGTGATCCGGACTATGCTGCTTCAAGCCGGCTTGAGGTCAAGGCCGCGACCGCGATACGAACGTGCGTCGAGCGCCTGCCGTCCCGCGCTTTTCACATTTCTTACATTCGTGTTGCGTATCGTTGACGGCTTTCCCACGGTGCCTCCCATGCGACGATTCCTCTCGTGCGCGCTGTTCGTGCGCTGCGCTCCGCTTGTTGCCCTCGCGGCGCTGTCCGCGTGTTCGAATCACATCGATACGCCTGCCGACCCGGCCAGTGCCGCGATCAACGTCGAGGCCGCGTGGGTCGAGATCGGCGATGCGAACCAGGCGATCGCGCGCGTGATCACGAACTACCGGCCCGCGTCCGCGAGCGATCCGCTGTGTCCGCAACTGTCCGTCGACGGCAAGTTGTCGCGCATGACGCTGCGCGCCGGCGCCGCGACCGTCGCGCAACGGACGACCGCCAGCGACCCGGCCGACTCGAAACCGTCGAGCTTCCCGGTGTCCGTCTGCGAAACGACGCTGCCGGCCGATGCGCAGACGGCGAGCGTCGCGGGCCGCGCACTGCCGCTGCCGAAAGCGCAGCCGCAGCGCATCGCGATCATCGCCGACACCGGCTGCCGGATGAAGAAGGCCGACAACGCATGGCAGGCGTGCAACGACGCGACGGTCTGGCCGTTCGGCACGATCGCGGCGAGCGTCGCGAAGCTGTCGCCGGACCTCGTGCTGCACGTCGGCGACTATCACTACCGCGAGAATGCATGCCCGCCCGACATCGCCGGCTGCAAGGACAGCCCGTGGGGCTACGGCTGGGACACGTGGCAGGCCGACCTGTTCCGCCCGGCCGCGCCGCTGTTCGCGAAGGCGCCGTGGGTGCTCGTGCGCGGCAACCACGAGGAATGCGCGCGGGCCGGCCAGGGCTGGTACCGCTTCCTCGATCCGCGGCCGTATGCGGCGGCCCGTTCGTGCGACGATCCGGCCAACGACAACGACGCGAACTACTCGGATCCCTATGCCGTATCGCTCGGCGGCGGCACGCAGGTGATCGTGTTCGATACCGCGAAGGTCGGCCGCAATCCGCTGAAGACGACCGATGCGCAATTCCGCATCTACCAGAAGCAGTTCCAGACGGTCGCGTCGCTCGCCTCGAAGGCCGGCATGACGACGACGATCTTCACGAACCACCATCCGATCCTCGCGTTCGCGCCGATCGCCGGCAGCACGCCGGCGCCGGGCAACCTCGCGCTGCAGTCGGTGATGTCGAGCCTGAACGCGCAGGCGTATTACCCGCCCGGCATCCACGTCGCGCTGCACGGGCACGTGCACGACTTCCAGGCGATCAATTTCTCGTCCGGACATCCGGCGACGATCGTGTCCGGCAACGGCGGCGACAACCTCGACGTCGCGCTGCCCGATCCGTTCCCGGCCGGCCTGACGCCCGCGCCGGGCGCCGTTATCGAGCGGCTGTCGCACAACAACAGCTTCGGCTTCCTGATCATGGAGCGACGCGCGGCGCCGGCGACGGGCTGGGTGTTCCATGCGTATTCGGCGGCGGGCAAGCTGCTCGCGTCGTGCGACCAGTCGGGCACGACGCTCGCATGCGACAAGACGGGGTTCATCACGCCGTGAGCGACGAAGTTCGACTGCATGACGGTTTGACGGGTTCGATCGGCCGCCGGCGACGGATGGCCGGATCGCGGAGGCGGCCGGTTTCGTCCGCGACTTGCGCCGAGCGTTCGGTTTGCGCGTCGGTGCCGGTCGCCGGCACCGGCCGGACGGTACGCGTACTTGCCGCCGCCGTGTTCACCGGTGTGGCGCTCGCAGCCCACGCCGCACCGTCCGACACGACCCTGCTGCCCGGCGCGCCGCCGGCGCGCGTCGTCGGCACGATCGGCAACGGCACGCCGCAGGTGACCGGCAAGGTCGACGCGGCGACTGCCCATTTCGCGCCCGACCCGACGCTCGTCGCGCTCGGCCGCCGGATCTTCTTCGATCCGCGGCTGTCCGAGCCGCGCGGCATGTCGTGCGCGGGCTGCCACGATCCGGCGCGCGCCTTCGCGCCGACGCTGTCGGCGGCTTCGCTCGCGGGGCCGGGCGTGCCGGAAGGCAGCCGCCACGGGCGCTTCAGCCAGCGCAACGCGCCGTCGCTGCTCTACGTGCGCTACGTGCCGCGCCGCCACTTCTACCAGGACGACGACGCGCCCGCGCCGTCGCCGTTCGGCGGCCTCTTCAGCGACGGCCGCGCGGACACGCTCGCCGAACAGATCCGCGGGCCGTTGTTCGATCCGAACGAGATGAACAACCGGTCGCCGGCCGCGCTGCTGCGCAAGGTCGACGACACCGAACTGGCCGGCGATCTGGCCGCGCGCTTCGGCGCATCGGTGCGGCGCGATCCCGAGCAACTGGTGCGCGCGCTGGGCTCCGCCGTGGAGGCCTATCTGCAGAGCGACGACATGGCGCCGTTCACGTCGCGCTTCGACGCCTTCCTGCGCACGCGCAAGCCGCTCGCGCCGGCCGAGATGCGCGGCCTGGCGCTGTTCCGCAATCCCGACAAGGGCAACTGCATGAGCTGCCATACGCTGTCGGAGACGTCGAGCCGGCCCGAGCGCTCGCTCTTCACCGATTTCGGCTACGACGCGATCGCGGTGCCGCGCAACCGTGCGCTGCCCGCGAACCGCGATCCGCGCCATTTCGACAACGGCCTGTGCGACACGGCAACGCGGCTGCGCTGGCCCGAGCCGACGCAGTGGTGCGGCTACCTGCGCACGCCGGGGCTGCGCAACGTCGCGGTCAAGCAGACGTTCATGCACAATGGCGTGTTCACGACGCTGCGCGACGCGGTCGCGTTCTACAACACGCGCTCGACCGACCCGGGCTACTGGTATCACGGCGCCAGAACGTTCGACGACGTGCCGGCCGCGTATCGCGGCAACATCAACGTCAATTCGACGCCGATGAACCGCCGGCCGGGCACGCCGCCCGCGCTGACCGACGCGGAAATCGACGACATCGTCGCGTTCCTCGGCACGCTGACCGACGCACGCTACGCGAATCTCGTCACGCCCGCCGCACCCGCGGCTCCCGCGGCACGTGCCGCCCGGATCGCCGGCCCGCCGGTCGTCCGGACCGCCGCGCCGGCACGCTGACCCTGGCCGAACGGCCAGGCGCATGCGCGCCCGCTTGCGGCCGCCTCGCATACTGGTTATATTTACAGTACTGTATTTATGAACAGTGAGGTGCGCGATGGAACATCTGGTCCGTATCGTCAACGACACCGATCGCCAAATACTGGCATGGCTGCGTGCGCAGGTCGGCGACGCCCGCGTCGAGCGCGCGGCGCGCCAGCTCGGGCATACGCGCAAGCCCTTTCCGTCGGCGGTATGCCGGTATCTGGGCATGAGCGCGCCGGCCACGCTGCGCCAGGCGGAGCGGCCGCGTGCCGCACGCGACTTCTCGGTCGGCGATCGCTACCTGTCGCTGATCCGTCAGCACCTCGCCGCGCATGCGGTCGGCCGATGAAATCGCCGAAATCGTATCGCCGGCGCGTCGCCGCGCGGCGGCCGGCCGGGGTGAGCGCGGCGTGCCGGTTCGGCCGGCCCGTGCCGCCGTCGCGACAGCCAAGCCCGGCCGTCAACGCGCCCGCCCGGCCGATACCCGCCCCGCTTACGCAGCGGCCGCCGCGTCGCGTATCAGCTGGCCGAGCGTTTCGATGGCCGCTTCATGGGCCGAGTCGAACACCCGCGTGCACGCAAGCCGGATATAGGCATCGAAGCGATCGGAATTCGAGAAGATCGAGCCTGGCGCGATCCTTACCCCGCATGCCAGCGCTGCATCGAACAATGCTTCGGAATGCACGCCGTCCGGCAGCGCGATCCACAGCAGCATGCCGCCGGGCGGCCGGTTCATCCGCGTGCCGGCCGGAAAATGGCGCGCGATCGCATCGATCGTCACATCGCGCTGCACGCGAAGCTGTTCGCGAAACCGGTGCAGGTGGCGATCGAACGCGCCCGAGCCGACGAATTCGGCCGCGACGGCCTGCAGCAACGCGGCGTTGTGCCGGCTGTGCGCGAACTTGAGCATCTTCACGCGCGCGTGCCAGCGGCCCGCGCTCATCCAGCCGAGCCGCATCCCGGGCGCCAGGACCTTGTTGAACGACGGGCAGTAGATCACCGTGCCGTCGCGGTCCCATGCCTTCACGGGCTTCACCGCGTGCGGCGCTTCGACGAGTTCGCGATACGGCTCATCCTCGATCACGGCCACGCCGCGGCGCGAGCACAGTGCGACCAATGCGGCCTTGCGTTCGTCGGGCATCACGCTGCCGAGCGGGTTCTGCAGGTTCGGCACGACGACCACGGCCCGAATGTCCGGGTACGCGGTCAGCGCCACGTCGAGCGCTTCGAGCGACAGCCCGGCCGTCGGGCTGGCCGGAATCTCGAGTGCGCGCAGGCCGAGGCTTTCGAGCAACTGGATCAAGCCGAAAAAGGCCGGCGATTCGATCGCGATCGTGTCGCCGGGGCGTGCCACCGCGCGCAACGCGAGATTCACGGCATCGACGCCGCCGCTCGTCGACATCACGTCGTCCGGCGATACGGTCACGCCGTACGACAGCGCGCGCTTGGCCATCGTCTGCCGGAATTCAGGCGACCCGCCGACCGGTCCCGCGTCGGTGAGCAGCGTCGGCCTGCGCCGCAGCAGCCGGATCGCCAGCGCCTGCAGGCGCTCGGCCGGATACAGCGTCGCCAGCGCGGACGCACCGCCGAGGTTCAGCGCATCGGGTTTCGCGTTCGCGCGATCGATCACACGCGACACGCGTTCGTGCAGCCCCGCGAACGGCGGCTCGACGCTCAGCGGCGGCCCGTCGCTTTCCGGCAGCGTGTCGAGCGTGGCGGCCGCGCGGCGCCGCACGAAGTAGCCCGAGCGCGGCCTTGCTTCGCACCAGCCCGTATCCTCCAGCCGCCGGAACGCCTGGATCGCGGTCGACAGGCTCACGCCGTGCTGCGCCATGAACGCGCGCACGGACGGCATCCGGTCGCCGGGCGACAGCGTGCCGGCCGCGATGATGCGGCGGTAATGCTCGGCGAGACGTTCGTACAGCGGCTCGCCGGCCATCGGCAAAGGCATGCGGGACGGGGCGGTGATGGGCGTCATGCGGGTGATCGTGCCCGCACGCCCTGGCGCACGCCAGATACAGATTCGGGGAAAACCCACCGATACAGCGAGTCGAAATCGCCGCCTGTACCGCAACAGATTCCCGTCCCCTGAATCTGTCCCGCCCGCGCGCGTTTCCCTAACCTGATTGCACGCCGTCGCCCCGCCATCGCGGGGCTGCGCAACCGGGAAAAGGACTCGCCATGCGAACGCAAGACATCCGGCTCGACGCCGGGCAAAGCCACTTTGCGTGGTTCGACAAGGGCAGCCAGGTCATCGTGCTCGACGGCGCGCTCGCGGTCACGTTGCGCCACGGCGGGCTCGACTGGCTGCCTGATGCGCCGCAATACGTCCGCCGCGTGCTCGACGAAGGCGAATGCCTGACGATCGAGACGGCCGGTCACGTGGCATTGACTGCCAGCGGTGCCGGGCCGGTCGACGCGGCCCTTGCGGTACCCGCCGCCCGGGCGGGCATGTTCGCCGCGTGGCGCGCGTGGCTGCACCGGGTGTCCGCGCAGTTGTTCGGCGAGCGGCATGTACGCGAGCAGTCGTGACGCGCCGGCTCGCGCCGTCGCCGGTATCGTCATGCGACCACCGTGTCGCCCCACCCGGCAGCGAGCGCGATCGTGTCCCGCGTCCTCATCGCGCGGGACCGGTTCACCCGGGCCGGCAGCTCCGGCCGCCGCCGCCCATCCTGCTACCGCACCTTCCGCGAACGCTCGATCCATTCGAACGACGCCATCCCGGCCAGCATCGCGACGACGAACACGATGCCCTTGACCGACCCAAGACCGATCGACACGAGCGCCGGCCCCGGGCAGAACCCGGCGAGCCCCCAGCCGATGCCGAATACGGCACTCCCGGCGACGAGCCGCACGGTGATCGTCCGTGCTGCCGGCCACTGGATCGGCAGACCGAGCCACGAGCGCGTGCGGCGCTTCGCCCATGCGAACGCGAATACGGCGATGCCGATCGCGCCGGCCATCACGAACGCGAGCGACGGATCCCAACGGCCTGCCAGGTCGAGAAAACCGAGCACCTTCTGCGGGTTGGCCATCCCCGACACGATGAGACCGACGCCGAACAGCAACCCCGCCAGAAACGCGAATCCTGCCTGCATGTCAGCCTCCGAGCACGTGTCGCCGCACGAATACCGTCGCGAAGCCCGCGACCATGAACACCGCCGTCGCGACGATCGAGCGCGTCGCACCGCGCGACAGCCCGCAGACCCCGTGACCGCTCGTGCATCCGCCCGCATAGCGCGTGCCGATCCCGACCAGCAGGCCGGCCGCCAGTAACTCGCCCCATCCTGCATCGACCTGCGGCGTCACGGCGGCACCGGCGATGCGCATCATCAGCGGCGCGGCAACCAGCCCGGCGACGAACGCGGCACGCCAGTCGCGCTCCGCGCCACCGGCCGTGAACAGGCCGCCGACGATGCCGCTGATCCCGGCGATTCTCCCGTTGAACGCCACGAGCCACGCGGCGGCAAGCCCGATCAGCACGCCGCCGGCAAGCGACAACCCCGGCGTGAAATGAAGCGAATCAAGCTGCATGGCGCTTCCCCTTCGCGGCCGGGCCGCAGAACTGTTCGTACAACACGCCCATCACCGCGATCGCGGCCGGGCTGTCGAGCGAATAGTGGATGTTCTTGCCTTCGCGGCGCGTGCGGACGAGTGCGTTGTCCCGCAACACGCCGAGCTGCTGCGACAGCGTCGGCTGACGGATATCCAGCCGCGCCTCGAGATCGCTCACGCAGCGTTCGCCCTGCGACAGTTCGCACAGAAGCAGCAGCCGGTCGGGATTGGACAGTGCCTTGAGCAGCGCGCATGCCGATTCGGCGGCTGCGCGCATCTGGTCGGGCTCGGGCGGCCCGGCGGAAGGATGGGCTTTCATGACGAAGGCGGCAGACGATTAACAAATCCATATTATATCAATTTATATATCATGGATTCGCGCCATCATCCTGTGCCATCACCCGGAAGGCGCCATCAACACCGCCCTGCCGTGCACCCCTACGCCTGTTCTCCGGCAATCGCATCGGCCGCCGCGGCCCGCTTCGCGCCGGCCCGCACCGCGCCGAGCGCCAGCACCGCGATTCCCGCGATCACGCACGGCGCCGCGACGCATGCGAACGCGGTCGGCAGCGGCAGCCCCATCGCGAGCATCGCCCCGCCCGCCATCGAGCCGACGACCGATCCGCCGCGGCCGATCCCGTTCGCCCAGCTCACGCCCGTGGTCCGGCATTCGGTCGGATAGAACGCGGCCGACAGCGCGTTCGCGCCGACCTGCGAGCCCGACACGCAGAAGCCGGCCGCGAACACGGCCAGCGCGGCACCGGCCGGCGACGCGGCCAGCACGCCGATCGCCGCGACGAACACGCCCGCCGCCGCATAGCTGCAGGCAAGCACGCGGTGCGGATCGAAGCGGTCCATCAGCCCCCCGAGCACGATCGCGCCGAGCGTGCCGCCGACCTGGAACATCGCGGTCACTCGCGCGGCCGTCTGCAGCGTCGCGCCGGTCGTGCGCAACAGCGTCGGCAGCCAGCTCGACAGCAGGTAGATGACGAGCAGGCTCATGAAGAACGTGAGCCACAGCAGCAGCGTGCCGCGCAGCAGATCGGCGCCGAACAGGCTGCCGAGCGGCGACCCGGCCGGCTTGCCGCTCGGTGCGATGAACGACGCGTGCGCGAGATGCGGGTCCGGTGCGATACGCGCGAGCATCGCCGCGATCCGCTCGCGCGCCGCGCCGGTGTTGACGAGGTAGCGCACCGATTCCGGCAGCCGCCACGCGAGCACCGGCAGGAGCAGCAGCGGCGCGGCACCGCCGCCGACGAGCACCGCTCGCCAGCCGTCGCGCTCGATCAGCGACGCGGCCGCGAGCCCGCCGAGCGCGGAGCCGATCGTGAAGCCGCAGAACATCGTCGTCACGAGCAGCGAGCGCCGCCGCGCGGGGCAATACTCGGACGTCAGCGTGATCGCGTTCGGCATCGCGCCGCCGAGCCCGAGGCCCGTCACGAAGCGCCACGCGATCAGCTCGGTCAGGCTGCCCGCGCTCGCCGACGCGGCACTCGCGATGCCGAAGCACGCGACACAGGCGAGCAGCAGGCGCTTGCGGCCGAACCGGTCGCCGAACGGCCCGAACACGAGTGCGCCGGCCATCAGCCCGGCGAGCCCCGCGCCGAATACCGGCGCGAGCTGCGCGGGCGACAGGCCCCATTCCGTGCGAATGACGGGCGCGATGAACCCGATCGATGCCGTGTCGAAACCGTCGATCGCGACGATCAGGAAGCACAGCGCGACGATCGCGGCCTGAAACGGCGCAACGCGATGCCGGTCGATCCATTCGCTGACGTCGATGGACAGCGTATCGGTCATGATGGTGTCTCCTCCATGAAGGCGGTCGCGCGCGATGTCGTTGGAATGCGCGCCGCCGGATTCGGGCTGAAACGCGTCAAGCGACGGACTTCAGGCAATCCTCCGCACGCCAGCCGTGCAGCCAGTCGAGCGCATCGTAGAACTGCGCCTGCGTGCGTCCGACCCACAGCGCGTTGCGCACCTGCCGCTCGACGCCCTTTGCGTGATAGATCCGCCCCATCTCGCGCGCCGAATACAGCACGCGCGCGGTGCGTGGAATCCGCACGCGCTCGTACAGCGCAAACGCGGCCTCGAAATCGCCGCCGGTCCGCGCGACGGCCGCGCCGAGCGTCACCGCATCCTCGAGCGCCTGGCACGCGCCCTGCGCGATGTACTGCGTCATCGGATGCGCGGCGTCGCCGAGCACCGTCGCGCGGCCCGCGCTCCAGCGCTCGACCGGGTCGCGATCGGCGGTCGCCCAGCGCTTCCACGACGTCGGCCGGTCGAGCATCTGCTTCGGCAGCGGATGAATGCCGTCGAAGTACGACAGCACTTCCTCCTTGCTGCCCTCGCGCACGCCCCAGGTTTCCTGCTCGCGGCTGTGGAACGTGACGACGAGGTTGTATTGCCGTCCGCCGCGCAGCGGATAGTGGACGAGATGGCAATGCGGGCCGGCCCAGACGACCGGCGCGTTGATCTGCAGATCCTTCGGCATGTTGTCGACGTCGACGACCGCGCGGTATACGACGTGCCCCGTCACGCGATGCGCGTCGCCGATCAGCGCCTGCCGGATCGCGGACTTCACGCCGTCGCAACCGATCACCGCGTCGGCGCGATAACGCTCGCCATGCTGGTCGATCACGGTCACGCCGGTGTCGTCCTGCTCGAACCCGCACACCTGCGTGCTGGTCCGGAATTCGATCAGCGGATGATCCTTGACCGCCTCGTAGATCGACAGGTGGATGTCCGCGCGATGGATCACCGCATACGGGTTGCCGAAGCGTTCGCGATACGCGGCACCCGTATCGATGCACGCGACTTCCCGCGCATCAACCGCATCCATCAACTGCAGCCGGTCGGTGAACACCGCGCGGCCGCGCGCGGCCTCGCCGACACCCAGCGCGTCGAGCGCGTTGAACGCGTTCGCGGCAAGCTGGATGCCCGCGCCGATCTCGCCGATTTGCGCGGCCTGCTCGAGCAGCTTCACGCGAATGCCCTGGCGCGCGAGGGCCAGCGCCGCCGCGAGTCCGCCGATGCCGCCGCCGATCACGAGTACGCGCCGGCCTGTGTTGTGTGTCTCGCCCATGTCTGTCTCCTGCTTCGTGTTACGCGACGTAGTCCGGTTGCCGCTGCGGCTGCGCCGCGTCGAACGCCGGCTCGCGCCGCGCGTGTTCATAAACCGCGAGACTGCGCGGATAGGCGCTCAGGTCGCAATCCATCCGCAGCGCGTTCGCGACCTGCGGCACGAGGCACACGTCGGCGAGCGTCGGCGCATCGCCGAAACACCACGGGCCCGTGTCCGCGCGCGCGAGCAAGCGCTCGACGCCGGCCATGCCTTCCGCGACCCAGTGCCGGTACCACGCACTCTTTTGCTGCGGCGTGACCTGCAGTGCGCTGTCGAGGTAGCGCAGCACGCGCAGGTTGTTGACCGGATGGATGTCGCACGCGATCAGCGTCGCAAGTTCCAGCACGCGCGCGCGCAGATGCGGTTCCAGCGGAATCAGCCGCGGCGCCGGATGAATCTGGTCGAGGTAGTCGATGATCGCGAGCGACTGGCCAAGACGGAAATCGCCGTCGACCAGCGCCGGCACCGACGCCGACGGATTCACCCGCGCGACGTAGCCGGCCTCGCGGTGCTCGCCCGTGCGGATGTTCACGGGCAGCGTGTCGTACGGCAGTCCTTTCAGCGCGAGCGCGATGCGCACCCGGTAGGATGTCGAACTGTTGAAGAAGCCATGCAGTTGCACGATGTCGCCTTTCGAGGAAGATGCGTCAGACCACGCGCACGGTCAGTTCACCGAGGCGCTCGACGCCGACCTTCATCACGTCGCCCTTGACCACCGCGCCGACGCCTTCCGGCGTGCCGGTGAAGATCACGTCGCCCGGTTCGAGGCGGAAGAACCTCGACAGGTCGGCGACCGTTTCCGCGACCGACCAGATCAGGTGCGACACGTCGCTCTTCTGCTTCGTCGCGCCGTTGACGGTCAGCCACACGCCGGCCTGCTCGACATGACCGACTTCACTCGCCGGATGCACGGGGCCGATCGGCGCGGAACGGTCGAACGCCTTGCCGATTTCCCACGGCCGGCCCATCTCGCGCATCTTCATCTGCAGGTCGCGGCGCGTCATGTCGAGGCCGACCGCATAGCCCCACACGTGCTCGAGCGCGCGCTCGAGCGGGATGTCCGCCCCGCCCTTGCCGATCACCGCGACGAGCTCGGCTTCGTAGTGGTAGTTCTGCGTCTGCGACGGATACGCGAGATCGAGCGTTTCGCCGTACGCGACCGGCACGACCGAATCGGCCGGCTTGCAGAAGAAGAACGGCGGTTCGCGATCGGGATCGAAGCCCATTTCGCGCGCATGGGCCGCGTAGTTGCGGCCGACGCAATACACGCGGCGAACCGCGAAGCGGGCGTCGCTACCGGCGACGGAAAGCGCCACCGGCGCTTCGGGCGGGAAAACGTAAGTCATGAACGGCTCCAGCGTAGGCATGAATGAAGGAACGCGCGCCGCCTCGGCGGCGCATCGGACGAATCGAACGGATCGGAAGGATCGGGAAAAACGGCCGCGTCAGTCGCGCGCTTCGCGCAGCAGGTTCAGCGCGGACAGCACGGGCCGGTCGGAATAGCTGAACAGCACGCTGTCGGACGATGCCGACAACCGCACCGGCACCCACGACGGCGCGACGAAGATGTCGTGCGGCTCGAACGCGAACGCGTCGCCGCCGATGTGCGCCGTGCCGCTGCCTTCGACGACGCAGTAGATCGTCGCGTCGGTGCTGCGATAGGTGCGGCCGTCGAAGCCGGCGGGCAGGAACTGCATGAAGGTCGCGATCGTCGGCATCGGCCAGCCGCCCGTCGCGGGGTTCACGTAGCGCAGCTTCACGCCGTCCCACGCGTCGAGTTCGCCGTTGCGGTACAGCGCGTCGAGCGCCTCGCGGGTGCGTGCATACGGATAGCTGAACACCGGCGACGTCGGGTCGCTCGCGCGATGCCGCACCGGCACCATGTTGTGGCCGAAGCGCGCGTAGCTGTCGCCTTCCGCGCGGCTGACGGGCTGCTCGGCTTCCGAATGGTTCTCCGCGAAGCCCGCATCGAGGTTCGCGACCAACGGAATGTCGAGCCCGTCGAGCCACACGACCGGCTCGCCGCCGTCTTCCACGGACGGATTGCCGTGGTCGTGCCACGCCCACGACGGCGTGATGATGAAGTCGCCCGGATGCATCGTCGTGCGCTCGCCGTTCACCGCGGTCCACGCGCCCTTGCCTTCGACGATGAAGCGCAGCGCCGACTGCGTATGCCGGTGGCTCGGGGCGATCTCGCCCGGCAGGATCAGCTGCAGGCCCGCGTACAGGGTCGGCGTCATGCTCGACTTGCCGGGCAGCCCCGGGTTCTCCAGCACCAGCACGCGGCGCACGGCTTCTTCCGCGCTGATCACGCCGCCGGCCTGCAGCACCAGGTCGCGCACCTGCGCGTACTTCCAGATCGCGGCCTGCGCGGCCGGCTGCGGGGTTTTCGGCACGAGGTTGTGCAGCGATTCCCACAACGGCGCGAGGCGCTGTTCGGCGATCCGTGCGTAGTAGTCGGCGCGCGACGTATCCGGGTGTCGGCTGGTCATGATGTCTCCTTGAGGCGGCCGATCGCGGTCGGCGCTGTGTCGGGTCGGGGACCGCGTGCCGCAGTCCGTTAGCGCATTTATAGTCGACGCAGACATACCCGGTAAAATGACGAAATCATCTAATCCATATAATTTTTGATATACCTTCCGATACGGAGTGCACGATGGACTGGACCCACAGGCTGCGATTGCGACACCTGCAGGTGCTGCTGAGCCTGGCCAGCACGGGCAACCTGAGCCAGTCGGCGGCGGCGCTCGCGACCACACAGCCCGCGCTGTCGAAATGGCTGAAGGAGCTGGAAGAGGACGTGGGACTGCCGCTGTTCGAGCGGCACGCGCGCGGTTTGCGGCCGACGGCCTACGGCGACGCGCTGATCGAGCACGCGCGCCGCGTGGAGGCGCAGCTCGACGTCGCGCGCGACGACATGGCCGCGCTGCGCGAAGGCGGCAGCGGCCTGGTCACGATCGGCACGTCGGGCGTCGCGGCGGCCGATACGGTGCCGCTCGCGGTGTCGCAGCTGCTGAAGCGAATGCCGCGCGCGCAGGTGCGGCTTGCCGAGAGCACGATGAACCAGCTGATGCCGCAGCTCGCGCGCGGCGAGCTGGACATCGTCGTCGGCCGCTCCGGGTCCGCGTCCGTCGATCCTCACCTGCACGCCGAAGCGCTGTATGTCGATCCGGTGGTGTTCGTCGCGCGCCCCGATCACCCGCTCGTCGGCACGGCATCCGTCGGCTGGGACGAGGTGCTGGCCTGCTCGTGGATCGTCTGGCCGCCCGGCACGCCCGTGCACAACGCGCTGCAGGTCGCGCTGACGGCCGCCGGCCGCGTGCAGCCGCCGCACTGCGTCGAATCGAATTCGTCGATCCTGAACCTCACGCTGCTGAACAACACCGACCTGCTGGGCGTCGCGTCGCATCGTGCCGCGCGGCGTTTCGAGCAATTGAACGCGATCCGCATCCTGCCGATGCAGCTCGAGGGCCAGGGCGCGGTGTCGATGTACTGGCACCCGGACAGCGCGAATCGCGCGGCCGTGGCCGCCGCGATCGAGTGCCTGCGTGCCTGTGCGGCGCCGCAGGTGGGCGGATGGGAGAAAGTGAAGGTGGAGTGAGTGGCGAAGCGGCCCGGCGCGAACCGCGCCGCTTCACCGTGACGCGTCAGGCGCCGTCGCAGGTCGCCGTGTCGTCCAGCATCAGCGTGCCGACCCGCGCGGGCACGAGCGGCGTGCGCGGCACCGGCGGCGTCCAGCCGAACAGCGCCTGCGCGGCCGCCCCGCACACGCGGCCCTGGCACGCGCCCATCCCGCAGCGCGTCTGCAGCTTCGCGGCCGTCCAGCCCGGCGCCGGCGCGACCGCGTCGAAGCGCACGTCCTCGCAACGGCACAGCAGCGTATCGGGCCGTGCGAGCCGGCGGATCGGCTCGCGGATCGCGAAGCGCTCGCGCACCGCGTCCGCGAACGCCTGCCAGTGCGCGCGTCGCGCGACCAGCGCGGCCAACGGCGCCGTCTGCCCGGTGGCCGCGCAGCCGGCGATCTCGCCTTCGATCATCGCCAGTTCGCTACCGCCGACACCCGTGCACTCGCCCGCCGCGAAATAGCCGTCGCGGCTCGTGCGCTGGTGCGCGTCGACCGCGACCGCGCCGTTCTCGATCCGGCAGCCGAGATGGCTCGGCAGCACGGTGTTCGGCACGAGGCCGAAGCCGCACGCGAGCCGGTCGCAGTCGACGTCGAACTCGCGCTCGCCCTGCCGGATCCGCACGCGTTCGAGCCGCTTGTCGCCGAACGCTTCGACGACGTATGCATTGGGCCGGTAGGCGGCCGTGACGAGCTTCGCGGCCTGCGCGAGTTTCGACGGCCAGCGCCACAGCCCCGCGCCGAAACCGGCGACGTCGCTCCACGCAGCCTGTTCGAGCACGTGCGACACCTGCGCGCCGGCCTGGCGGGCTGTCGCGGCGCTCGCGAGCAGCAGCGGGCCGCTGCCGGCGATCACCGTGCGCTGCCCGCGCACGTCGAGGCCGTACTTGATCAGCGCCTGCAGGCCGCCCGCGCCGGTGACGCCCGGCAGCGTCCAGCCCGGGAACGGCAGCAGCAGCTCGCGCGCGCCGCAGCACAGGATCAGCGTGCGGAATTCGAGCAGGAAGCCGCGCGCGTCGTCCTCGAGCAGCAGCGTGCCGGGCTGCGTTTCGGCGACGATGCGCGTGGCCGCGAGATGCGTGACGTTCGGCTGCCGCAGCACGGCAAGGCGTTCCGCCGCGGCCGGCACCGGCGTGGCGTGAGCCGCCTGGCGCCAGATCTGCCCGCCCGCGCGCGGGTTGTCGTCGACGATCGCGACCGTGGCGCCGCTTCGTGCGGCGGCCCGCGCGGCCGACAGCCCGGCCGGGCCCGCGCCGACGATCGCGACGTCGACGCTCAGTCGTTGCTGTTTCATCGCGTGCGCTCCACCCGCATCCCGTCGCGGCACAGCGTCTGGCAAGCCAGACGGCGGCGCCCGTCGATCGTCATCCTGCACTCCTGACAGATGCCCATACCGCAAAACGGCGCACGCGCCGCACCCGTGCACGACACGCGCGTCGTGTCGTCGCCGCTCGCCGCGACGGCGGCCGCGACGGTCGCACCGTCGGCCACCGTCAGCGCGCGGCCGTCCAGATGAATGATCATGTCAGCCTCCGCCGGGCCGCCCCAAGGGGGCTGACAGCCCCCCGCGGGGGGAGCCTTGCATGGGACCGGAGTAAGTGCTGAAGCACCGACTCCGGTCGACAGCGAACGAAGTGAGCGTGGGGGTCGTTTCATGTCAGCGCTCCGGCTACGGGGGACGTCGTCAGGAAACGTCCCGGCAAATACGGTTCGATGTCGATGGGCGGCCGCTCGCCGGTCATCAGCGCGGCGAGGAGCCGCGCACTGCCCGGCGCGGTCGTCACGCCGAGCCCTTCGTGCCCGACCGCGAGCCACACGCCCGGCCGCGCCGGATGCTCGCCGAGCAGCGGCAGGCCGTCCGGGCTCGCGGACCGGAAGCCCGTCCAGGCGCGAATCCCGTTCAGCTCCGCCAGCTCCGGCAGGTAGCCGGCCGCGCGGCGCAGCATGCGCGCGAGCACCGGCGGCTCGATGCGCGCGTCCTCGGTGTCGAACTGGCGCGACGAGCCGATCAGCAGCTGGCCGGTCGGCCGCGGCTGCACGTTGAATGCGACCGACGTGCCGTCGCTCGCATGCGCGCTCGCCGCATAACCGAGCTCGACGAGCTGGTGCGACACCTGGCCCGGGTAGCGGTCGGTGATCAGCAGGTGGCCCTTCTTCGGGCGCAGCGGCAATTCGGGCAACAGCGTGCGCGCGGCGACGCCGTTCGCGACGACGACGCGTTCCGCGCGCAGCGTGTCGCCGCTCGCGAGCGTCACGCTCGGGCCGTCGACCGCCACCGCGCGGTCGCGGCGCAACGTGATGCCCGGCGCGCGCTGCAACAGCCAGCTCGCGGCGACGGGCGCATAGAGAATCGCGTCGCCGGGGATCTTCAGCGCGCCGCCAAGGCCCGCGCGCAGCATCGGCTCCAGCCGCGCGAGCGTTGCCGCGTCGATCAGCTCGCCCGCCACGCCGTGCGCGGCGAGCGTCGCCTGCTTGGCGCGCGCGAGATCCATCTCGTGGGCATCGGCGGCGAGCCACAGCGTGCCGCAGTTGCGGTACGCGCAGCCTTCCGGCATCTCGCCGGCGAGCGCACGCCACAGTTCGATCGAGTAATGGCTCAGCGCGAGCTCGGCCGCGTTGTCGTCCATCGCGACGAGGTGCCCCATGCCGGCGCCGGTCGCGCCACCGCTCGCGTCGTCGACGACGAGCACGCGCAGCCCGCGCCGCGCGAGTTCATGCGCGCATGCCGCGCCGACGATGCCGGCGCCGATCACGACGACGTCGGTGCTGGTCTCGCTCACGACACGATGCCCCAGCCGAACGGATCGTCTTCCTCGATCAGCAAGGTCGCTTCCGCGCTCAGGTGCGCGCTGCCGCGGATCGTCGGCACGACGCCGCCGTCGGCCTGCGCATAGCTCGCCTGGAACACGCTGCCGATCACGCTCGCCTGCCGCCACACGACGCCCGGTTCGAGCTTGCCGTCGGCCGCTAGGCACGCGAGCTTCGCGCTGGTGCCGGTGCCGCACGGCGAACGGTCGTACGCATGGCCCGGGCACAGCACGAAGCTGCGGCTGTCGTGCTCGGGATCGTCCGCGAACAGTTCGATATGGTCGATCTCGCCGCCGTTCGCGCCCGTGATGCCGGCGCGCTCGAGCCCCGCGCGCACCGCGGACGAATAGGCGGTCAGTGCCGCGACGTTGTCGCCGGCCACGCGCTGGCCGTGATCGCTGACCAGGAAGAACCAGTTGCCGCCCCACGCGATGTCGCCCTTCACGGGGCCGTAACCCGGCACGTCGACGGCGACGCCCTTCGCATGGCGGTACGCGAGCACATTGCGCACGCTGACCGACAGGTCGTCGTGCAGCGTCGCCTCGACGGTGCCGACCGGCGTTTCGATCCGGTGCACGCCCGGCGCGATGCGGCCCATGTGATGCAGCGTGCGCACGACGCCGATCGTGCCGTGCCCGCACATCCCGAGGTAACCGCTGTTGTTGAAGAAGATCACGCCGGCCGCGGCCTCCGGCGACACCGGTTCGCACAGCAGCGCGCCGACCAGCACATCGCTGCCGCGCGGCTCGAGAATGCACGCGGTGCGGTAGCGATCGTGCTCGCGCGCGAGCACGTCGCGGCGCTCGGCCATCGTGCCGTTGCCGAGCGAGGGGAAGCCGGACACGACGAGCCGCGTGGGTTCGCCGCCCGTGTGCGAATCGATGATCTGGATGCGCTTCATCATGAGCCGTCCGAAGTGGGGAAAGGAGCATAGCTTCCTCCGTCGCGCGTCCGTCCGCTTGTGGCTTTTCGATGAGGACGGCGACGAAATCGGCATAGTGCGGAACCCCTCGCGCGGCCCTTCCGGCCACTGTGCCGATTTCGTCATTCTGCTCCGCGATACGACTCAAGCGTGATGGGTGTTTGCACGGCGATACTGGTTGCACGTCGATGCCCCTGTCGTCGGCCGATACGAAGCAGGAGATTGCAGTGAGCCGAAACGCCATCCAGCGGACCGGAGTTTTCCCCGCCCTCAGCAACCGGTTCGTACCGGGCGCTTCCATCGCTTTCGACGCCGCGCGCCGCGCCGCACGGAACCGGGCGAACCGCTGACCGATTTTCCCCCGGCGGTGCAACGGCTCCCCCCGTCGCATCGCCAGTTCCGGTCCGGCATGGCCCGCACGGGCCCGTTCGCTGCAACGTCAGCCCGCGCTGCGCATGAACGGCCCTCGGCCCGCCCCGGTCGTTCGAACCGGTCGCACGCCGGCCCGCAGGTGCTGCGCCGCTGCTCCGTCGGAGCGCGGCGCAAGCCGCCCCTGCCCCGATATTTCCCAGGAGACAAACCCATGCCAGGCCAAGGCAACACACACCCGTCCGTCCCGCTTTCCCGTTCCGTGCCCGCCGACGGCGGTCACGGCAAGTTCAAGAAACAGCTGTCGCTGACCGACCTGACATTCATCGGCCTCGGTGCGATCTTCGGTTCGGGGTGGCTGTTCGCCGCGAGTCACGTGTCGACGATCGCCGGCCCGGCCGGCATCTTCTCGTGGCTGCTCGGCGGCTTCGCGGTGCTGCTGCTCGGCATCGTCTACTGCGAGCTCGGCGCCGCGCTGCCGCGCGCGGGCGGCGTGGTCCGCTACCCGGTGTTCTCGCACGGCCCGCTGCTCGGCTACCTGATGGGCTTCATCACGCTGATCGCGTTCTCGAGCCTGATCGCGATCGAGGTGGTCGCCGCGCGCCAGTACGCGGCCGCGTGGTTCCCCGGCCTCACCAAGGCCGGCTCGAGCGACCCGACGACGCTCGGCTGGCTCGTGCAGGCCGCGCTGCTGTGCTTCTTTTTTTGCCTGAACTACTCGAGCGTGAAGACGTTCGCGAAGGCGAACAACGTCATCAGCATCTTCAAGTTCATCGTGCCGCTGTCGGTGATCGCGGTGCTGTTCACGTTCTTCAAGCCGGCCAACCTGACCGTGCACGGCTTCGCGCCGTTCGGCATGCCGGGCATCGAGATGGCCGTGTCGGCCGGCGGCATCATCTTCGCGTACCTCGGCCTCACGCCGATCGTGTCGGTCGCGAGCGAGGTGCGCAATCCGCAGCGCACGATCCCGATCGCACTGATCCTGTCGATCCTGCTGTCGACGCTGATCTACGTGCTGCTGCAGCTCGCGTTCATCGGCAGCATCCCGACCGACATGCTCGCCGCCGGCTGGCATGACGTCAGCAAGGCGTTCTCGCTGCCGTACCGCGACATCGCGCTCGCGCTCGGCGTGGGCTGGCTCGCGGTGATGGTCGTCGCCGACGCGATGATCTCGCCGAGCGGCTGCGGCAACATCTACATGAACGCGACGCCGCGCGTCGTCTACGGCTGGGCGAAGACGGGCACGTTCTTCAAGGTGTTCACGCGCGTCGACGAAGCGTCGGGCATCCCGCGCGCGGGCCTGTGGCTCACGTTCGGCCTCGCGATCTTCTGGACGATGCCGTTTCCGTCGTGGGAAGCGCTGATCAACATCGTGTCGGCCGCGCTCGTGCTGAGCTATGCGGTCGCGCCCGTGTCGGTCGCCGCGCTGCGCCGCACCGCCCCCGACCTGCCGCGGCCGTTCCGCGCGGTGGCGTTCGGCATCACCGGCCCCGCGTCGTTCGTGATCGCCGCGCTGATCGTCTACTGGTCGGGCTGGGACACGGTGTCCTGGCTGCTCGGCCTGCAGATCGTGATGTTCGTGATCTATCTCGCCTGCCGCCGCTGGGTGCCGACCGCGCATCTGAGCATCGCCGAGCAGGTGCGTTCGTCCGCGTGGCTGATCGCGTTCTACGCGGCCATGATCGTGCTGTCGTACTTCGGCGGCTTCGGCGGCACGGGCCAGCTCGCGCATCCGTACGACACGGTCGTCGTCGCGGCCGTCGCGCTCGTCATCTACTACTGGGGCGCCCACACCGGCATCCGTTCCGACAAGCTGCAGCTCGAGGACGACGAAGGCTGACGCGCCCGCTTTCCCCTTCCCACTCCGGCCGGGCGCACCCCGCCCGGCCCCGCATTTTCCGAGGAAAACCATGCAACTCACAGGTCAGCTCCTGATCGGCCAGTCGGCCGTCGCCGGACAGAACGGCACCCTCCACGCGATCGCCGCCGCGACCGGCGAACCGCTCGAACCCGCGTTCGGCGGCGCGAGCCTGCGCGACCTGGAAACGGCCTGCGCGCTCGCCGACGAAGCATTCGATACGTACCGCGAAACGCGTCCCGAGCAACGCGCCGCGTTTCTCGACGCGATCGGCCGCCACATCATGGCGCTCGGCGACGACCTCATCGAGCGCTGCGTCACCGAAACGGGCCTGCCGCGCGCACGCATCGAAGGCGAACGCGGCCGCACGGTCGGCCAGCTCGCGCTGTTCGCGTCGCTCGTGCGCGACGGTGGTTACGTCGATGCGCGCATCGATCCGGCCCGCCCGGAGCGCAAGCCGGTGCCGCGCGTCGACCTGCGCCTGCGCAACGTCGCGATCGGGCCGGTCGCCGTGTTCGGCGCATCCAACTTCCCGCTCGCGTTCTCGGTCGCGGGCGGCGATACCGCATCGGCACTCGCGGCCGGCTGCCCGGTGATCGTCAAGGCGCACTCCGCGCACCCGGGCACGTCCGAGCTCGTCGGCCGCGCGATCCAGCAGGCCGTGCGCGAATGCGGGCTGCCGGCCGGCGTGTTCTCGCTGCTGTTCGACGCGTCGCGCGACATCGGCCAGGCGCTCGTCGCCGATCCGCGCATCAAGGCCGTCGGCTTCACCGGCTCGCGCCGCGGCGGCGTCGCGCTGATGCACATCGCGGCCGCGCGCCACGAGCCGATTCCGGTCTATGCGGAAATGAGCTCGATCAACCCGGTGCTGCTGTTCCCCGCCGCGCTCGACGCGCGCCGCGACACGATCGCGCCGCAGTTCGTCGCCTCGCTCGCGCTCGGCGCCGGCCAGTTCTGCACGAACCCGGGCCTCGTGCTCGCGGTAGACGGCCCCGCGCTGCGCGCGTTCGAAGCCGCGGCGGCCACCGTCGTGCAAGCGACTCCCGCGCAGACGATGCTCACGCCGCACATCCACGCGAGCTATGCGCAAGGCGTGGCCACCCTGCGCGCACACGACGCGGTCGAGCTGCTGGCGCAAGGCGTGGAAGGCAGCCGCTACCAGGCGCGCGCGGCGCTGTTCGCGACGTCGGCGGACGCGTTCATCGCGCACGCCGAACTGCGTGACGAAGTGTTCGGCCCCGCGTCGCTGATCGTGCGCTGCCCGGACGCCGACACGCTGCATCGCGTGCTGAAGTCCCTCGAAGGCCAGCTGACGATCGCCGCGCATCTCGCCGACGGTGACGCCGCGCTGTTCGCCGCGCTGCGCCCGACACTGGAGCGCAAGGCCGGCCGCATTCTCGTCAACGGCTTCGGCACCGGCGTCGAGGTCGGTCATGCGATGGTGCACGGCGGCCCGTTCCCGGCCACGTCCGACACGCGCACGACGTCGGTCGGCGCACGCGCGATCGAGCGCTTCCTGCGCCCCGTGTCGTACCAGGACGTGCCGGACGCGCTGCTGCCCGACGCCATCCGCGACGGCAACCCGCTGAACGTGCCGCAACGCATCGACGGCGTGCCCGCGCCGCGGGAAGCGCGCGATGACTGAGCCGCTTGCCGAAGTCGTCCTGTCGCTCGATGAGGTGCACGCGCTCGCGTTGCGCGTGCTGACGCACCACGGGATGTCCGCTGCGCACGCGCAGGCGATCGCCCGCGTGATCACGCAGGGCCAGCGCGACGAGTGCCACTCGCACGGCGTGTACCGGCTGCTCGTGTGCGTGCGCTCGCTGAAGAAGGGCAAGGTCGATCCGCAGGCCGTGCCGACGCTGCGCCGGCTGTCGTCGTCGATCGTCGCGGTCGACGCGCATCGCGGCTTCTCGCTGCTGAGCTTCGAGACCGGCCTGCCGGTGCTCGTCGAGATGGCGAAGCAGCACGGGATCGCCGCGATGGCGATCAACCACTGCTATCACTTCTCGGCGCTGTGGCCCGAGGTCGAGGCGATCGCCGCCGCGGGGCTGGCCGGCATCGCGATGAACCCGAGCCACAGCTGGGTCGCGCCGGAAGGCGGCCGCGAACCGGTGTTCGGCACCAACCCGATCGCGTTCGCGTGGCCGCGCCCGGACGGCGTGCCGTTCGTGTTCGACTTCGCGACCAGCGCGATCGCGCGCGGCGACATCGAGCTGCACGCGAAACAGGGCAAGGCGATCCCGCCGCACTGGGCGATCGATGCCGACGGCCGGCCGACCACCGATCCGAAGGCCGCGCTGCAGGGGGCGATGCGCACCTTCGGCGGCCACAAGGGCTCGGCGCTCGCGGCGATGGTCGAGCTGCTCGGCGGCGCGCTGATCGGCGACATGACGAGCCAGGAGTCGATGGACTTCGACGAAGGCGTCGGCGCGACGCCGTGCCATGGCGAGCTCGTGATCGCGTTCGACCCGAAGGTGTTCCTCGGCGACGCACTCGACGCGGGCCTCGCGCGCGGCGAGCGGATGTTCGCGTCGATCACCGGGCAAGGCGCGCGGCTGCCGTCGCAGCGGCGCTTCGACGCCCGCGCGCGCAGCCTCGCGCACGGCGTGCGGATTCCGAAGGCGCTGTACGACGAAATCCTGACGCTGCTCGACTGACGTGCCATTGCGGAACGGGCGCGGCGTCATCGCCGGCAGGTCGGGCGATGCACCGCCGCCCGGTTCGCCCGGCGAGGTCCTGCGCCCGCCTTCCACGTGCGCTGCCCGGCGCACCGCCCGCCCCCCCTCGCCCGCTCCCGCGGGCGCCGCGGGCCCGACGGCTGTGGGATAATCGCCCAGTTTGCCCAGGGCGCAGCTCAAGAGGTTGTTCGCACGGGCGCGCGAGAGGCCTTTATTCCCGTGCCTCCACCCTTTTCCGCGATATTTCTTCAGCCATCACAATGCCCACATACCGTTCCAAAACCTCCACCGCCGGCCGCAACATGGCAGGTGCGCGCTCGCTGTGGCGCGCCACCGGCATGAAAGACGACGATTTCTCGAAGCCGATCATCGCGGTCGTCAACTCGTTCACGCAATTCGTGCCCGGGCACGTGCACCTGAAGGATCTCGGCCAGCTCGTCGCGCGCGAGATCGAGGCCGCCGGCGGCGTCGCGAAGGAATTCAACACGATCGCAGTCGACGACGGCATCGCGATGGGCCATGACGGCATGCTGTATTCACTGCCGAGCCGCGACATCATCGCCGACTCGGTCGAATACATGGTGAACGCGCATTGCGCGGACGCGATGGTGTGCATCTCGAACTGCGACAAGATCACGCCGGGGATGCTGATGGCCGCGATGCGCCTCAACATTCCGGTGATCTTCGTGTCGGGCGGCCCGATGGAAGCCGGCAAGACGCGTCTCGCGAACCCGGTCACCAAGACCGTCGAACTGAAGAAGCTCGACCTCGTCGACGCGATGGTGATCGCGGCCGACCAGTCGTATTCGGATGCCGACGTCGCCGAAGTCGAACGCTCGGCCTGCCCGACCTGCGGTTCGTGCTCGGGCATGTTCACCGCGAACTCGATGAACTGCCTGACCGAAGCGCTCGGCCTGTCGCTGCCCGGCAACGGCACGGTCGTCGCGACGCACGCCGATCGCGAGCAGTTGTTCAAGCGCGCCGGCCGCCGCATCGTCGAGCTGACCCGCGAGCACTACGAGCAGGACGACATGCGCGCGCTGCCGCGCTCGGTGGGCTTCAAGGCGTTCGAGAACGCCATGACGCTCGACATCGCGATGGGCGGTTCGACCAACACGATCCTGCACCTGCTGGCGATCGCGCAGGAAGCCGGCATCGACTTCACGATGAAGGACATCGATCGCCTGTCGCGCATCGTGCCGCAGCTGTGCAAGGTCGCGCCGAACACGAACAAGTACCACATCGAGGACGTGCACCGCGCGGGCGGCATCATGGCGATCCTCGGCGAGCTCGACCGCGCCGGCAAGCTGCACACCGACGTGCCGACCGTGCACGCGCCGACGCTGAAGGATGCGCTCGACCAGTGGGACATCGTCCGCACCGAGGACGCGGCAGTCCGCACGTTCTACCTGGCCGGCCCGGCCGGAATCCCGACACAGGTCGCGTTCAGTCAGGACACACGCTGGCCGAGCCTCGACCTCGATCGCGCCGAAGGCTGCATCCGCTCGTACGAACATGCGTTCTCGAAGGAAGGCGGCCTCGCCGTGCTGACCGGCAACATCGCGCTCGACGGCTGCGTGGTGAAGACGGCCGGCGTCGATGAAAGCATCCTCGTGTTCGAGGGCTCGGCCCACGTGACCGAGTCGCAGGACGAAGCGGTCGAGAACATCCTGAACGACAAGGTCAAGGCCGGCGACGTGGTGATCGTGCGCTACGAAGGCCCGAAGGGCGGCCCGGGCATGCAGGAAATGCTGTACCCGACGAGCTACATCAAGTCGAAGGGCCTCGGCAAGGCATGCGCGCTGCTGACCGACGGCCGCTTCTCGGGCGGCACGTCGGGCCTGTCGATCGGTCACTGCTCGCCGGAAGCGGCAGCGGGCGGCGCGATCGGCCTCGTGCGCGACGGCGACAGGATCCGCATCGACATCCCGAACCGCACGATCGACGTGCTGGTGTCGGACGAGGAACTCGCGCGTCGCCGCGAAGAGCAGAACGCGAAGGGCTGGAAGCCGGCGCAACCGCGTCCGCGCAAGGTGTCCGCGGCGCTGAAGGCCTATGCGAAGCTGGTGATGTCGGCCGACAAGGGCGCCGTGCGCGACCTGTCGCTGCTCGACGACTGACGCCGGGCGGCGGGCCGCGCGAACGGCCCGCCCGCCTGATCCGGAAGCCGCTCTTCGGAGCGGCTTTTTTGTCGATGGCAGGCCGGACCGTCGCGCGCTCAGCGACGAAACTCGTCGTGCCGACGATCGTCACCGCCACCGCCGCCGCCACCGCCGCCGTGGCCTCCCCCGTTATTTCCGCCGCCTTGCGGACGGCTCCCGTAACCGCCGCCGCCCGGATTCGCCTGCGGCGGCATCATTCGGGTCACCGCGCCGCCCTGCGCGGGCGCCGGACGCTCCACGGCAGCCGGCGGCCGGACATTGCCGCCCGCGCCAGGCATCGGCGCGGGTGCCGGTGCGGCCTGCGGCGCCGGCATGCGGTTCGGGCCGTTCCAGCCGCCGCGCGTGGCCGACGGCCGCGCGTCATGTTGCGCGGGCGGCGGCGCCCCGCCCGGTGCGCGCTGGATCGGGCCGCCCGGCTGCGGGCGCCCGTAGGCGGGCGGCATCCCGCCGGGGCCGACGCGCGGCTCCACTCGACGCTCCCAGCGATCGCGATCGTGATACCACGGCCGGTGGCGGTAATAGCGATCCCAGTACGCGCCAATCGCGAAGCCGGTGATCGGCACGCCGATGATCGCGCCGTATTCGAGCAACGGCACGTAACTGCCCTGGTACGGATAGTCGAGCTGCTCCGCGTCGATCCAGCCGCGCACGCCCGGCAGCGCGACGTCGCACCACGCGTAGTCGCTCAGGCAGCCGAACACATCGACCGCGGTGCCGGGCGGGAGCTGCGCGACGACCGGATAGTCGGGCGCCGGCCCCGCGTAGAGTTCGGCCGCCGAGTTCGTGTAAGCGCTGCTTTGCGCGCCGGCGAGGCCCGGCACCGCGGCGATGCCGAACAGGACGACGCACAGACTTCGGATGATCGTGTTGCTCATGTTGCTCTCCCGCGCGGTGCCGCCGCGCGTCGGTCAGTGTCGATGGCCGCCGCCCCAATGTCCGCCGCCCCATGGACGGTGCCAGTACCCGCCCCGATATCCGCCGCCCCAATACCCCCGGAAGCCGAGGCCGATCGTGACGGGCGGCCCGTACCAGCCCGGGTAGTACGCGGGATAGTAGGCCGGATAAGGGACGTAGGCCGGCGCGACATACACCGGGGCCGATGCGTCGGCGTAATCGTCCGCCGGCGGCGGCACGGCCGGCGCCGCGGGTGTCGACGGGACGACCGGTCCGGCGTTTGCCGGCGCCACCGGGATCTCGCGCTGCGACACCATGGCGGGCACGGGTGCGTAATATGGCGCATAGCCGTAGGGGCCCGTGTAATAGCAGCCGCTCAGCGCGAGCATGGCCAGCGCCATGACGGCAGGCCTCGCGGCGGGAATCGGGTTCATTTCATGCTCCGCGGGAATCCGCGCGTCGCCGCGTGGCGCGCGCCTGACTCTAGCTTACGTCCCCTGCATATTTCTGCGGGTTTGATCGGTTACTTTTTGTTTCCGGGCATCGAATGCGGGGCAGCACTGCGCGGGCATGCCGCATGCGCGTGCATCAGCCGCGCCGGCGTTGAAGTTGACGCAAATGCCCTCAACTTGAATATCGAGTCAGGCTGGCCGGCGCGGACGGGTGTTCGCGGCCCCCGGCGGCCTGAAACCCGCGGGCCTCGGCCCGCCCAGACAGGAACGCGGCTCACGCCGCCATCGACATGACTACGCCACGCCCCACGCTTCGGGCGGACACGCCCCTCGATCCGATCATCCAGTTGCTGGCGCTTGCCGGCGAACAGGGTTATCTGACGCACGCCGACCTCGTCGACGCGCTGCCGCCGGAAAGCGACAGCCCCGACGCGCTGGACGTCGTGCGCGCCGCACTCGCGGACATCGGCATCGCCGTGCTCGACGAGCCGGCCGCCCCGGCGCCGTTCGCGGGTGCCGCACCGGTCGACGTCGATCGCGACGCGCTCGACGAAGGCCGCGCGCTGCTCGGCGATCTCGCTCGCGGCACCAGCGCATCGACGGATCCGCTCGCGCTCTACATGCGCCGCATCCATGCGGTGCCGCTGCTCAAGCGCGAGGACGAAATCGTGCTCGCCCGCGAAATCGAAACGGGCCGCCATCAGATCCTGCACGCGCTCGCCGGCTGTCCGGCGGCCGTCGATGCCCTGCTCGCGCGGCATGGCGCAATCGGTGCAACCGGCGAGGCCGACGAGGCCGACCACAAAGGCGACGACATCGGCGGCGGCGAAGGCGACACGCCGCCACCCGCGCGCTACGACACGCTGCAGGACGCGGTTGCGGCCGTGCGCGACGCATTGCACGCGCACGGCTGCCGCTCGGCCGAATACCGCGACGCGCGCAACCGCCTGGCCGCGCTGCTGGGCTCGCTCGCCTGGGTTGCACCGGCCGTCGACGACGCGAGCCGCGTCGTGCGCACGCTCGCCGCCGCGACGGTCGACGCCGCGACGGACGTCACCACCTGCACCGATGCCGCTTGCTTCGACACGGTCGCGCGGCGAGCGCTCGGCGCCGCGCTGAGCGACGGCCAGCAGAAGGTGCGCGACGGTACGCGCGCGATGCTGGAGGCGAACCTGCGGCTCGTACTGTCGATCGCGCGCAAGTACATGAACCGCGGCGTCGACCTGCCCGACCTCGTACAGGATGGCTGCCTCGGCCTGATGCGCGCGATCGAGAAGTTCGAATACCGGCGCGGCTTCAAGTTCTCGACTTACGCGACCTGGTGGATCCGGCAGGCGGTCGCGCGCGCGGTGGCTGACCGCTCGCGCACGATCCGCGTGCCCGTGCACGTCGGCGACCAGCACCAGCGCGTGCAGCGGCATGCGCTGCGCTTCCGCCAGCGCACGGGCCGCCGCGCGACGCCAGCCGAACTCGCGGCCGAGACCGGGCTCGCCGAGGACAAGCTGCGCGCGGTGCGCGCGCTGCCGGCCGAGCCGCTGTCGCTCGACACGCCGCTGCCCGACGCGGACACCAGCCTCGTCGACCTGATCGAGGACCAGGCATCCGCGAGCCCGTTCGAGCAACTGGCGGACACGCGCATGCGCGAATGCGTGACATCGCTGCTGCAGTCGGTCACGCCGGCCGAGGCCGACGTGCTGCGCCGGCGGTTCGGCCTCGGCGGCGCCGAGCCCGATACCTATGACGCGATCGCGCAGGACGCCGGCATGTCGCGCGAACGCGTGCGGCAGATCGAGAAGCGCGCGCTCGCCACGCTGCGCACGGCCGCGGAGGCCGAGGGCGCGCAATCATTCCTCGACGCGTAACCGGTCGCGCGTTCGTGCTGCAGCCCCGCACGAACGCGCGCGGCCCGGGTCCGCCAGTGGAAAGATTTGTAATTAAGACAATAAAATTTTTTTAGTGGCTATGCGTGTAAATTTT
>NZ_QTPQ01000011.1:0-175556 GCF_003853425.1 Burkholderia sp. Bp9140 | reverse complement strand
GCAGCGATGCTAACCCGCGTTTGGTTCCTTGCTGCAGGCCAGCCCCTCTGCCTCACGGGGAGTCATACTGACTAGTCGCCAGCCTTACCGATCAGCCGGCTCGGTTGTCCCGGTCGCGCGCGGTTTTCGCGCGGTTTTCAACCGAACCGATCATCGGTCGTCCATGCGGCACGTTGACGCACGAGTGGTGTGCCGAGCGGCGGAAATATGCCCGCGAGGCCCGCGCCATATGGGTTTCGGGGAATTTCGATCGACCGCCGGGTTTTGATAGGCGAGTGTAAGCCCTGATGGTGCGTCGCAACATTCCTTGACTAGACTGTCGAATGGCTGAAACGCGCCGCGAGCCGGCGCATTTTTTCGACATGCCCGGCGCGCGGCCGATGCGCGCGCAGGGCAGGAGCATAACCCGTGACCGTACTGGACTCATCCCTCGAACCCTCGCTGCACGTCTTCGAACAAGACGGCGGATGGCAATGGGCGCTGACGGTGAAGCGGGCGTCCGGCGTTGGTGTGAAAGTCGTCGCGTTCAGCACGGAAGGCTTCCGCGGCGAAGCCGACGCCTATGCCGCCGGTCAGCTCGCGCGCGCCGAGTATGACGACGCCGTGACGGCTTGACGCCGCGTCGCGCCGATCCCGCTCGCGGATCGGCGTGGTCGTTCATTGCCGGTCGTTTTTCCTCTCCCTTTCCGTTTTCCCTGTTGCCCTCGTTTCGCTGTCGCACGTCACGCATCGCGTGACGCACGGGCGCGCCCGCGTGCCGCGCGTCGACCGTCCCAAATGGTCCGTACCTTTCGACACGCACTTGCCATGCGCGCCACTTAACGTGCATGCGCGGTGTCCGCCGTGCCGGCGATGCGCGATGCGTCGCGCGGCCGGCGCGGGATGCCCGGCGACGACTCATCGACAAGAACGCAGGTCATGTGCGACGACAGAACCGACACCTACCGCGCCGCACGGGCGCCGCTACGGGGATTCACGCTGATCGAGGTGCTGATCGCGCTGGCGATCGTCGCGGTGGCGCTCGGCGCCGTGATGCGTGCGATCGGTGCGCTCGCGTCGGACACCGACACGGCCCGCATGCGCCTGCTCGCGCTGTGGAGCGCCGACAACGCGCTCGGCGAGATCCGCATCGCATCGACCTGGCCGCCAGTCGGCACGCAGACGTTCACTTGCCCGCAGGGCCGTTACCGGTTCGTGTGCCGGCAGTCCGTGGCCGCGCTGCCGAGCCCGCTCGTGCGGCGCGTGACGGTCAGCGTGTTTCCGTCGGCATCGAGCCGCAACGTGCTCGCCGAAGTCGTGACGGTCGTCCAGGATGAAGCGCGGCACTGAACCGCGCGCGGCAGCGCGCGCGCGAGGCTTCACGCTGATCGAGATGCTGGTCGCGATCGCGCTGCTGGCCGTGATCGCGCTGCTGTCGTGGCGCGGTCTCGACGCGACGATCCGCGGCCGCGACGATATCGCGTCGAATCTGGCGCAAACGCGTCTGCTCGGCCGCTATTTTTCCCAGCTGCAGTTCGACCTGATGAACCTCGTGACGGCCGACGAGGTGTTCGGGCCGCCGCTGCGCATCCGGTCGAACGAACTCGTGATGGTGCGCCATCTCGGCGTCGGCAGCGGGCCGGCGCACGTGCAGGTCGTGCGCTACCAGCTCAAGGGGCGCGAACTCATGCGCAGCGCGTCGCAGCCGCTCGCGTCGCTGGCCGAGGTCGAGGACGCGCTCCAGCACCTGGACGATTTCGCGCGCGTGGTCGTCAGCAGCGACGCGCGGTCGATGCAGCTCGCGGTGTGGATCCCGCCCGGCGGCTGGACGACCAGCCAGGCCGCGATCGAGCAGGCGTACGCGCAGTTTCTCGCGCAGCACGGCGTCAGCAACATCACGTCGCTCGGGATGCCGTTGCCGCGCGGCGTGCGCTTCTCGGTCGCGATCGGTGCGCCCGCGGTCGAATACGTGCGCACGATTCCGATCGGCCAATAGCCGTGGTGCCGCGCCCGCAACGGCGTTCCGTCCCCCCGCAAAAAGGTCCGTAACTTTCGTCATACGTCTGTTATTGGGCGTCCGTTAGTCTCGTCCCGAGCATGACCGCCGCGACCGGCCGCTTCGGCCCGTTCAGCGGTGGCATCGGCACACGGGAAGGGGGCTAACGTGACGGTCGAGCACCGGCATGATGCACACGCGGGCGCGTCGGGACATGACGCGTCCGGGCAACGGCAAGCGGCGGCGATCCTGAGCCGCGCGCAGAACTGGCACAGCGCGGGGCGCTTCGACGACGCGGCGCGCGAGTATCTCGCCGTGCTCGCGCAGGCACCGGACCATCCGCAGGCGCTGCACCTGTTCGGCGTGCTGCAGTTCCAGCGCGGCGCGGCGGACGACGCCGAAGCGCTGCTGCGCCAGTCGATCGCGATCGAGGCGGGCGCACGCGCGCTGTCGGATCTCGGCGCGGTCGTCGCCGAACGCGGCCGCGTCGACGAGGCGCTCGACCATTTCGCGGCCGCGCTGCGCGCGGCGCCCGACGACGTGCAGACGCTCGTGCGCCGCGGCAACACGCTGATCGGGCTGCGCCGCTACGACGACGCGCTCGCGTCTTTCGATCGTGCGCTCGCGGTGTCGCCGCTCGTGCTCGACGCGCTCTGCAATCGCGGCGGCGCGCTGCGCGCGCTCGGCCGCTTCGACGAAGCACTGGACACCTACGATCGCGCGCTGATGGTCGATCCGCGCTCGTTCGAATCATGGTTCAACCGCGGTCTCGTGTTGCGCGAACTGCATCGGCCGGCCGATGCGCTGTACTGTTTCGAGCGCGCGAACGCGATCCGGCCCGGCGTGGCCGCGATCCTTGCCGAACGCGGTCGCACGTTGATCGATCTCGACCGGCCGAACGACGCGCTGGCTGCCTTCAACGAAGCGATCGCGGCCGAACCCGCGCGGCTCGACGCGCTGTACAACAGCGCGGTCGCGCTTGAACGGCTCGGCCGCGCGGACGAGGCGCTCGCCCGTTGCGAGCGCGTGCTGGCATTCGACCCCGGCCATATGCGTGCGCATGCGAGCCGCGGCAATGCGTTGCTGCGGCTCAAGCGCTACGACGACGCGCTCGACAGCTATGCACGCGCGCTCGCGCTCGACCCGCATTCGGTCGACACGCTGTGCAATCGCGGCACCGCGTTGCGTTACCTGAAGCGCTTCGACGACGCGCTGGCCTGTTACGACGCCGTGCTTGCGCGCGACGACCGTTTCGCCGAAGCGTGGACGAACCGCAGCAACGTGTTGCAGGACCTGCACCGCTACGACGACGCGATGGCGTCGCTCGACCGCGCGATCGCGCTGCGCCCCGACCATGCGACCAACTGGCTCAACCGCGGCAACCTGCATTTCGAAACGGCGCGGCCGGACGATGCGCTCGCCGCGTACGACCGCGCGATCGCGCTGCAGCCCGACCATGCGGAGGCGCATTTCGCGCGCGCGTCGCTGTATCTGATCGAAGGCGACTTCACGCGCGGCTGGCCGGAATACGAATGGCGGCTGCGCGACGCGCAACTTGCGCGGCACTACCGGCCGTTCACGCAACCGGCGTGGCATGGCGACACGCCGCTCGACGGCAGGACGGTGCTGATCCATGCGGAGCAGGGCTTCGGCGACACGCTGCAGTTCTGCCGCTACGTGCCGCTCATGGCCGAGCGTGGTGCGCGCGTGATATTCGAGGTGCAGCCGCCGCTGCGCGCGCTGATGACGTCGCTGCACGGTGCGGCCCACGTGATCGCACGCGGCGAACCGTTGCCGGCGTTCGACTGCCAGGCGCCGCTGCTGAGCCTGCCGCATGCGTTCCGGACCGACGAAACGACGATTCCGCGCAGCGGCGCGTATCTCCACGCAGACCCGCGGCGCACGTGCGAGTGGGACGCATTGCTCGGCGAACGGCGCCGGCCGCGGATCGGACTCGCGTGGGCCGGCAATCCGGAACACCGCAACGATCACAACCGCTCGATCGATTTCGCGCATTTCGCGACGCTGTTCGACCTCGACGTCGACTGGATCAGCCTGCAGAAGCCCGTGCGCGAAGCGGACCGTGCGTTGCTCGCACATGCGCCGGTGCGCGGTGTCGACGATGAACTCGGCGATTTCGCGGATACGGCCGCGCTGATCGGCGCGCTCGATCTCGTGATCGCGGTCGATTCCGCGGTCGCGCATCTCGCCGGTGCGCTCGGCGCGCCGGTCTGGGTGCTGCTGCCCGATCCGGCGGAGTGGCGCTGGATGCGCGCACGCGGCGACAGCCCGTGGTATCCGTCCGCGCGGCTGGTCCGCCAGCCGGCGCCGGGGAACTGGGCCGGCGTGATCGACGCGGTGCGTGTCGCGATCGGCGGCATCGATGCAATCGTGCGATAGAGACCACGCAACAGAACAGAACCACCAGCCAGGGGCCACACGATGACATCGAACGGGGAAGGGACGACCCTCGCGAGCGCGCCGGCCGCGCCACGATCGCCGGATCGCCGTCCGCCCGACGCCGCGCAGCTCGAACGGCTGCTCGTGCGTGCCCGCAACGCGCATCGCGACGGCGCACTGCAGCATGCGGAGCGTGCGTATGCGGAACTGCTCGCACTCGATCCCGACCATCCGGAGGCGCTGCACCTGCTCGGCGCGGTGCGCTTCCAGCAGGGGCGCCTCGACGACGCCGAGCCGCTGATGCGGCGTTCGGTCGAGCGTCAGCCGGTGCCGCTCGCGCTCGCGAACTATTCCGCGGTGCTGGCGGGGCTCGGGCGCGAGCACGATGCGCTCGCGCGCCTCGACGAGGCGCTCGCGATCAATCCCGCGCATCAGCGCGCGCTGTTTCAGCGGGCGGGCCTGCTCGCGCAGCTCGCGCGATGCGACGAAGCGTGCGCGGCCTACGACCGGCTGCTCGAACTCGCGCCCGGTTTCGCCGACGGCTACGTGAAGCGCGGCGACATGCTGCGTGCGCTCGGCCGTCACGACGATGCGCTGGCCGATTGCGACCGCGCGATCTCACTCGCCGGGCGCACGTTCGATGCGATGCGCGGGCGCGGTCTCGCGTTGCGCGAGCTCGGCCGCTTCCGCGATGCGGCGGACAGCTACGGTCACGCGCTTGCGCAGACGCCCGGCAGCGCCGACGTGCTGTTCCTGCGCGGTGTCGCGTATCTGGATCTGCACGATCCGGAGCGTGCGCTCGCGGATTTCAATGCGGCGATCGCGGCGAGCCCGACCTTCGTCGATGCGATCTTCAACAGCTCGGTCGCGCTTGAACAGCTCGGCCGGCACGATGAGGCGCTGGTGCGCTGCGATCGTGTGCTCGCGATCGAGCCGCGCCATGCGCGGGCACTCGCGAACCGCGGCAATGCGGCGAGTCATCTGGAACGCTATCGCGACGCGGTCGACAGCTATGCGCGTGCGCTCGATGCCGAGCCGGGTAGCGCCGGCGTGCTGTGCAACTACGCGAGCGCGCTGATGCGCGTCGAGCGCCACGACGATGCGCGCGACATGTGCGACCGCGCGCTGGCGCTCGATGATAGCTATGCGCCCGCGTGGTTCACGCGCGGCCGCGTGCAGCTCGAGACGCACCGCTACGAGGCCGCGCTCGACGATTTTCTGCGCGCGCTCGATGCGACGCCGCGCGACAAGCTCGCGCATTTCCACAAGGGCAACGCGCTGCGCGCGCTGCGGCGCCACGACGATGCGCGGCAGGCCTATGCGGATGCGATCGACATCGATCCCGACTACGTGCACGCGCACTGCATGCGGGCGTTCCTGTGCCTGTCGATCGGCGATTTCGAAGCGGGCTGGGCCGAATACGAATGGCGCTGGCGCGATACGCAGCTCGATGGCAGCCGGCGCCATTTCGCGCAACCGAGATGGACGCGCGAGATGCCGCTCGACGGTCGGACGATCCTGCTTTACGCCGAGCAGGGGCTCGGCGACACGCTGCAGTTCTGCCGGTACGTACCGCTCGTGAAGGCACTCGGTGCGCGCGTCGTGGTTGAATCGCCGGTCGAATTGAAGGCCATCCTGGCGACGCTCGACGGCATCGATACGATGGTCACGCGTGGCGAGCCGCTGCCGCCCTTTGACCTGCATTGCCCGCTGCTGAGCCTGCCGCTCGAGTTTCGGACGGACCTTGAGTCGATTCCCGCCGGTGTTCCGTACCTGCAGGCCGGCTCCGCGCGTGTCGAGCACTGGCAGGGCGTGCTCGGCGCGTCGGACCGCCCGCGTATCGGACTCGTGTGGTCCGGCAATCCGTTGCATTCAAACGATCGGAACCGTTCGATGACGCTGACCGAGCTGCTGCCGCTGCTCGATGACCGATACGAGTGGATCAGTCTGCAGAAGGTGGTGCGCGACGAGGACCGTCCGGTGCTCGAATCGAGCCCGATCCGATTCGTCGGTGATGAACTTCGGGACTTTGCCGATACGGCGGCGCTGGCTCAATTGATGGACTGCATCGTCAGCGTCGATACGTCGGTTGCGCACCTCGCGGGTGCGCTTGGCCGGCCGCTTGCGCTGATGATTCCGCATACGCCCGATTTCCGCTGGCTGCTCGACCGGGACGACAGCCCGTGGTATCCGTCCGCGCGGCTGTTCCGCCAGCCGGAGGGCGGGCAGTGGGCACCGGTCATCGAGCGGATCGTGGCCGAACTGCCGGCGATCATGGGCGGAGAGCCGCGATGAATGCGCGTCCGGCCGCCGGCATGGCGCTTGGCGCAGGCGCCGGCTCGCTGCGCGCAGCGCTCGACGATGCGTTGCGCAATGCGCGCGCGCGACTGGAGCAACGTGACTTCGCCGGCGCGAGAAGACTCTACGAAGGTGTGCTGACGATGTCGCCGGACAACGTCGAGGCGCTGCATCTGCTCGGACTTGTTCATCTGCGACTCGGCGACACGATGCGGGCGCAACCGCTGATCGCGCGATCGATCCAGCTGGGCCTGAACCAGCCGTGGAATCTCGCGAATCATGCGGCCGCGCTGACCGGCGTCGGCCGTCATCGAGATGCGCTCGAGGCGGCCGATCTGGCGCTCGCGCGGGATGCGGATCATGCGCCGTCCCACGCGGCGCGCGGCGACGCGCTGCTTGCACTCGAAAGGTACGAGGAGGCCATCGCGGCGTACGATTGCGCGCTGACGCGTGCGCGCGATCTTGCGGCATCCTGGATCAAGCGCGGCGAGGCGCTGCGGAAGCTCGGACGGCCCGCCGACGCGCTGATCAGTGTCGAGCGTGCGCTGCACGTCGATCGGAACGATCCGGCCGCGCATGCGGAACGCGGTCATGTGCTGCGCATGCTGGGCCGGTGCGAAGAGGCGCTGCATGGTTACCAGCTCGCGATGGTCGTGCGCGGCAAGACACCGGACCTCGTCTATGCATGCGGGTATGTGCTGACCGAGCTGGGCCGTCCGGTCGAGGCGCTGGCGTGCCTCGACGAAGCGCTCGCCCGCACGCCGAACGACGTGCAGTTGCTGTACGCAAGCTGCGTCGCGCTCGACCTGCTGCATGCGCGCGACGAACTGTTGAAGCGTTGCGACACGATCCTTGGGCTGGATCGCAACCATGTCGCTGCGTGGCTTGGCCGCGGCAACGCACTGCTCGGGCTCGAGCGCCACGGCGAGGCCGCGATCGCATACGGCGAGGCGCTCGCGCGGGTGCCCGACGACATCGATGCGCTGCGCAATCGCGCCGCCGCGCTACGCGCGCTGGGCGCGTTCGACGACGCGCTTGCGCATTACGACCGGGCACTGGCGACCGCCGGCGCTCAGGCGGAACTCCTGTACAACCGTGCGCTGACGTTGCAGCAGCTCGGCCGTTACGACGACGCGCTCGTGAGCCACGCGGCGGCGGCCGACGCACCTGCCGATACCGCGCAGGCGATTGATACGCGAGCGGTTGCACGGCAGCAGATCGGCGAGCACGACGCGGCGCTCGCCGATTACGTGCTCGCGTGTGAGCGTGAACCGCACAACGGCACTGCGCGTCGTTCGGAGGCGTTCTGCCGGCTGCTGATGGGGGATTTCGAAACGGGCTGGCAGCAGCACGAGATGCGCTGGCGTGCGTCTGACGTGGTGCTGCACCGGCGTCATGCCGACCGACCGCTGTGGAATGGCGACGAACTGCTCGCGGGCCGGACGGTGCTGCTTCATGCGGAGCAGGGTTACGGCGATACGCTGCAATTCTGTCGATACGCAAGCCTGCTCCATGACCGGGGGGCGACGGTGCTTGTCGAGGCGCCCGCCGCGCTCGGCGAGCTGCTCGGCACGCTGCGCGGCGTGAGCCGGATCGTCACCGAGGATCAGCCGACCCCCGCATTCGACCTGCAATGCCCGTTGATGAGCCTGCCGCATGCGTTTCGCACGACGCTCGACACGGTGCCGGCCGACGTACCGTACCTGCGCGCCGATGCGCGGCGGCGCGACGCGTGGGCGCAGCGCCTCGATGCGATTTCGCCGCCGGGCCGGCTGCGCATCGGGCTCGCGTGGTCGGGCAATCCGCGCCACGCGAACGACGAGAACCGCTCGATACCGTTTGCCGCACTCGCACCGCTCGTCGCCGCGCACGACGCGACATTCGTGAGCCTCCAGCCGCAGATACGCGCACGCGATGCCGATGCTTTCGCCGCGAGCGGCGTGCTGTCGTTCGCGGACGCGCTGACGGATTTCGCCGAAACGGCCGCGCTGGCCGATACGCTGGATCTTGTGATCAGCGTCGACACGTCGATCGCGCACCTGGCCGGCGCGCTCGGGCGGCCTCTGTGGGTGCTGCTGCCGCGCGTGCCGGACTGGCGCTGGCTGCTCGAACGCGACGACTGCCCGTGGTATCCGTCCGCGACGCTGTTCCGGCAGGCGCGGCCCGGCGACTGGCCGGCGGTGGTCGCGCGGCTGGCCGACGCGCTCGGTACGCGGCTGCGCACGCATGCCGCGCTGGCGTGAACGGCCTTCCATGACAAAAGCTACGGACCATTTCACGGCGGCCGGAATGGTCCGTAACAGTCGCCACGTCGCTGCCATGCGTGCTTCGTATGGTCTCCGGATTCCAGCGGCCTGCTTCAGGCGCAACGACACGCGTGGGGCCCGACCGGCGCCGCGCGCAATTTCCTAGCATCGGGGTGGAAAGAATGGCGGCACGTGCACGTACGGATCGGCAACTTCACGCAGCGGCCTCGCGGCCGGTCCTGAAATCGGAGCTGAGCCCGCTCTACCGGGCGGTCGTGCTGATGCTCGCGGCGGGCGTGTCCGCGCATGCGCACGCGGCTGGCATCACGAACCTCGGGCAGGCCACCGCGCGCGCGTCGGGCGGCGGGGCCGGCGGCGTCGGCGGGATGCCGGGCGTGCCGAATCTCGGCGTGTCGCCGCAACAGGCGCTGCAGGCCAGCCAGCCGTCGATTCGCAACCTCGGCTATGCGGCGCATGCGATCGCGGCGCAGATCGCCGCGCAGCAGAATGCGGCGGCCGCCGCGGCGAAGCTGCCGTCGACCGTGCCGAACGGGCTGGCGCCGGGTGGGCTGCAGGTGGCGGCGGGCGCGTCGGGCGATACGAACAATCCGGTGCTGTGGTTCAACGCGAACGCGCCGACGCAGAGTACCGACGCGAACGGCCACGTGAACGTCGACGTGAAGCAGACCGGGCAGAACGCGGTGCTGACGTGGGAGACGATGAACGTCGGCCGGCAGACCACGCTGAACTTCGACCAGTCGGGCGGCACGCAGACCAATGGCGCGAACAACTGGGCCGTGCTGAACCGGATCAACGATCCGAGCGGGCGGCCGAGCCAGATTCTCGGCAACATCACCGCGCAAGGGGCCGTGTACGTGATCAACCGGAACGGCGTGCTGTTCGGCGCCGGGTCGCAGGTGAACGTGCATTCGCTGGTGGCGTCGTCGCTCGACGTGCTGAACATGAACAACTACAACCAGACCCTGCAGAACAGGATTCCGGTTGTGACGGACAGCACGCTTGCGCAGGATGCGGCGGGGATCGTCGCGAGCAACAAGCAGTTCCTGAGTCTGCAGGCGGGGACGACGGGCGGGCTCGCGTATCCGGAGTCGGGCAGTTCGACCGGGGTGACAGGTTCGTCCTACGTTCCCAACGAGGTGCTTGGTCTCGGCAATCAGGTCAATCTCACGTCCGCGAGCCAGTACCAGCCTTGGGGCGACGTCACCATCGAACAGGGCGCATCGATTACCACGCACGCGAACGGCAACGTCAGCGATGGCGGCTTCGTGATGATCGCCGCGCCGAACGTGACGAACGCAGGGCACATCAAGGCGACGGACGGGCAGGTCGTCCTGGCGGCTGGCGTTGGGGTTAGCCTGCGGCCGAACGCGTCCGGCAATGCGAATCCGCAGGTTCTTCTTCCTGAACTGAGCGGGAAGATCGTGTTGCTGGGGCAGAACGGCGGGACGACCGACATCACGCCGGCCGGCACGCTGACCAATACCGGCATCGTCGAGGCCGCGCGCGGCAACGTGAACCTGCTCGGCAGCCGCGTCGCGCAGAACGGCGTGGTGGGCGTGACGACGAGCGTCAACGTGCCGGGCACGATCACCATCTCGACGGTTGACGAGTACAGTTCGAACAACCCGGCGGGCACTGCGTACTTTGGACTGGGTCGTGTAACCGGTGGTGCAAGCCAGGGCGATGGCGGGAACGATGTGCATCGCGCGGGCCTGCTCAGCTTCGGCCCCGATTCGGTGACGGCGGTGATGCCGGACGGCAACGGCCAGACGACGCCGTCGACGCCCGGCGCGACCTTCACGCCGGGCAGCATCGGGATGACGGCCGGCTCGGTGTGGTTCCAGGGCGGCTCGCTGATCGAGGCGCCCGGTTCGAAGGTCTCCGTCACGGCACTGACGCCGTCCGCATCGGGCGCGCAGGCGCCGGCTGGCCAGACGGCCGTGCCTGGCCGGATCTATGTCGACAGCGGTGCGACGATCGACGTGTCGGGCCTCGCGAACGTCGAGGTGCCGATCGCGCAGACGCTCGTGACGGTCGACCGCATCGGCCAGAACGAACTCGCGGATTCGCCTCTGCTGCGCAACGGCTTCCTGTTCGGATACAAGAATCTCGTGTTCGACAGCACGCTGACGGGCACGCGCAGCGACGGCGTGCAATGGGTCGGTAGCCCGATCCTGAACCTGTCTGGTTATGTGAATCTGATTCCGCGCACGGTCGACCAGCTGTTGACCAATGGCGGCTCGATCACGTTGTCGGGCAACGAAGTGATGACCGCGACCGGTTCGTCGATGAACCTGAACGGCGGCTACGTGCACGTCGACGGCGGAATCGTCAACACGACGCGGCTGGTCGATGCCAACGGTGCAATCGTGCCGATCGACAAGGCGAGCCCGTACGATACCTACGTCGGCATCGCGGGCCAGTTCACGGAATCCCATCCGCGCTGGGGCGTGACGAAGTCCTGGTACAACCCGCTGCAGACCGCGGGTGTCTATCAGAGCGACTACATCGTCGGCGGCAACGCGGGCACGCTCGATATCTACGGGCTGCAGTCCACGGTGCTGGACGGCGACATCAGCGCGCAGGCGTTCGGTGGCGCGAAGCAGATGCAGGGCAACAGCCTGCCGAGCGGCGGGACGTTCAACCTCGGCGCCGATCCGAAACTCGACGGCGCCGCGCTGGTGCATCTGACGTCGAACAACAGTGATGTCGCGTCGGGAACCGCGGGCCTGGTCGTACTGCAGGACAATGCGCCGCAGCTCGCCGACATCGCGCCGGGTTTCTCGATCGATACGCCGCTCGACAAGACGGCGCTGCAGGCGTTGCCCGCGAACGATCCGCGCAACGTGCTGACGACCACCGTGGTGCCGGTCGCGACGCTGAACAACGGCGGTTTCGCGAACCTGAACGTGACCGAGGACAAGAGTGGCGGCAAGGGGGTCGTCGTGCCGCAAGGCACGCAGCTGGCCCTGCAACCGGGCGGTTCCATTTCGCTCAACAGCGTGCCCATCGGCGCGGATGTCAATGTGGCGGGCAAGCTGATCGTACCGTCGGGCACGATTTCGATTGCGAGCGGCGGGAATATCGTTGTCGGACCGCAGGCGGTGATCAGTGCGGCCGGGCAATGGGTCAACAACGACGCGCAGGCCGCACCGGGCACGACGCCGGGCAATAGCCAGTTCATCAATGGCGGCAGCATCGTGTTATCGACCACCGAGCAGACGGTCGGAAACTCGGGCGACGGTTTCAGGGACGCGACGGGATCGATTCTGCTGCGTCCCGGTAGCGTGCTCGACGTGTCGAGCGGCGGCGAACTGCTGGCGAACGGCCAGTTGCTGATGCAGAACGGCATTCCGGTCGGACGCGGCGGCAACGTATCGCTGTCGGCCTACGCGGAGCCGGTCACCCGGCAGTTCGGTCATACGGGCGACGGCGGTCAGGTGATGCCGACCACGCAACCCGTCAGCGGTACGATCGCGCTCGGCGGGACGATCCTCAGCGACGGTTTTTCGGGCGGTGGCACGTTGGCGTTGCAGGCACTCGGCTTCCAGATCGGCGGCGATCCGAAGGCCGCCGCGCCGTGGGATGTCTATTTGCCGGAGCGCTTTTTCGCGCAGCAGGGTTTCGGCAAGTATGTGTTGAACGCATACTACGACGCGACCGTGGCGCCCGGTGCGGCCATCACGCTGACGCAACGCAATCTGATTCCCGATGTGCCGGCGCTTCAGCAAACCGCGACGGGCGCCAACCTGTCGACGTCGGGCCTGACAACGTCGGGTCGTCTCGACGACTATCACCGGCAGCCCACGAGCCTCGTGTTGACGGGCGGCAATGACGCGTCATGGATCACGCCGGCGAATACGGCACCGTCGTATCCGGGGGTGACGGGTGCCGTTACGTTGTCGTCCGGCGCGTCGATTCATGCGGATGCCGGCGCGAACATCGGCTTCGGTTCGCCGACACAGGTGACGGTGCTCGGCTCGATCGTCGCGCCCGGCGGTTCGATCACGCTCAGCGCGGATTCAGGCAGCACGTTCGCGCAGACGGGGCAATACGGCATATTCGTGCCGAGCGACAGTCGATCGGTCTGGCTCGGCTCGGCCGCCACGCTCGACGTGTCGGGCACAGCGCTCGTGAACCCGCTGGCGGCGCCGGTCAGGATCGGCACGGCCGTCGTCGTGCCGAATACCGGCAAGGTCCTGCCGGGTGGCTCGGTCACGCTGTCGAGCGACGCGGGTTACGTGGTCGCTCAGCCGGGGTCAAAAATTGACGTGTCGGGCACCTCGGCCAACTTTGACCAGTTGCAGTCGAACGGGACGTATGCGTCGCAGCCGGTGTGGAGCGATGCGGGTTCGATCACGTTGTCCGCCGGGTATGGGCTCTTTGCCGACGCGACGCTGGCTGCTCACGCCGGTGCCGCACAGGCGCGGGGCGGCGTGTTGACGATTCTGCCGCAACAGAACAGGGCCGGTACCGGTGAGGCTACGCTCGTCATCCGGCAAAGCGGCGAATTGACGCCGGTCGGGCTGGTAGCGGGGCAGAGTTTCAACACGGCGATCGATTCGACGACCGGGTTGCCGATTGGTCAGCCGACCGGTGTCATTCAGTTCGCCACCGACCGGCTGGACGGCTCCGGCATCGCGAATCTCGTCCTGGGCAGCGCGACATCGTCGGCGCCGCTGATTGCGTTCGCCGGAAACGTGAACCTGAGCTTGCCCGAGTCGGTGACGCTGAATGCCGGCCGGATCGCCGCAATCGGGAAGGACCAGCTCGCCACGCTCCTTTCTGCGCCCTCGACGACGCTTTCGACACTGCTCGCGCAGCCGTCGCAGCATATGCCCGGAACGACGGTCGAGATCGATGCGCCATATGTCGCATTGAACGGGCCGACGCTGACGTCGCGGTCGTCGGCGTTCGTGCCGGTCGCGACGGTTTCCGATGCAACGCTGAACGTGAACGCGTCGTTCATCGATCTGACGAACCAGTTTCAGCTCGACAACTTCGGGCAGGCGAACTTCACGAGCAGCGGGGATATTCGCCTCGGCTCGACGAACGCGCCCCAGACGTCGTCGACCGCCCTCGCTGCGGCCGGCATGCTCTATACCTCCGGCAACCTGACCTTCAAGGCGGCGGATCTCTATCCCGCGACCGGCAGCACGTTCATCGTCGATGCGGTCGGGCCGAACGATCCGGCCACGGGGAAGCCTGTCCCGACGACGATCACGTTCGCGTCGAACGGCGCGTCGGGCACGCCGCTGTCGGCCGGCGGCACGCTGCTCGTGGATGCCACGAATATCGTGCAGGGTGGCACGGTGCGTGCGCCGTCGGGTTCGCTCGTATTCGGTGTCGGCGATCCGGCCAGCACGGCGACGCAGGCGCAATTCAACGGCCTGCCGCTCGTTGCGACGGAATCGGTCAGGCTCGCGAACGGCGGCGTGACGTCGGTCTCGAACGACAACGCGGTCATCCCGTATGGCACGACGGTCGACGGCGTCGAATGGCAATTCAACCCGATGGCGGGCAACACCAAAGTCGCCGACCTGACCGCGCCGCCCGCGAAGTACGTCGGCGTGAACGCAGGCAACGTCGCGCTCGACAAGGGCGCGACGATCGACCTGTCGGGCGGCGGCGATCTGCAGGCGGCCGAGTGGGTGCCGGGGACCGGCGGCACGCGCGATGTGCTGTCGCAATACAACGTGAGTTATGCGAGCGGAAAGGGCGCCGCGGCCGTACCGGTCAATGCCGGCGCGGGCAATGTCTACGCGATTTTGCCGGGTGCGCAGTCGCCGGTGGCTGCCTACGATCCGGTGTTTGCGCAGACCGTCCAGCCGGCCACCAGCGCCTCTGGCACGGCGACCACGACGACCGCGACGCTCGGTGTCGGGCAGGCCGGCCTGAGCGACGGGATCGGCAGGGCGGTGTATCTGTCCGGCGTGCCGGGACTGGCCGCCGGCTATTACACGCTGCTGCCGGGCAAGTATGCGACGCTGCCGGGCGCGTATCGCGTCACGGTGGCGAGTACGGCCGGCGCCGTCGTGCCGGGCGCGAGCACCGTGCTGCCCGACGGGACGGTCACGACGGCAGGTTATTTCGCCGACGCGCTGACGGGCGGCCGCAACGCGACGCCGACGCTGTTCAACGTGCAGTCTGGCCCGGTCTGGCAGCAGTACTCGCAGTACACGCTGACGGGGGCGAACAAATTCTTTGCCACGCAGGCGGCCAAGCAAGGCAGCGTGACGCCGCCGTTGCCGGTGGATGGCGGTCAATTGGTGCTGGCGGCGACGAAGGCGCTTACGCTCGGCGCGACGTTGAACACCGCTGCCGGCCCCGGTGGCGCGCCGGCCGAGGTCGATATCGCGTCGCGGGACATTCAGATCACCGGCAGCGGCAGTGCCGCGCTGGCAGGCTATCTGCAGATCGGCGCAAGCGATCTCGATTCGCTGACCGCGGGCAGCCTGCTGATCGGCGGCACGCGTCAAGCGACGGCGCAGGGTGTTGCGATCACGCCGATCGCGAACAGCGTCGTCGTGTCGAACGACGGGAGCACGACGCTGAAAGGCCCCGAGATCCTGCTCGTCACGAAGGCGGACGGCAGCGGCACCGATCCGAACGCGCCGAACGGTTTGCGCGTCGACGCAGGCGCGTCGGTCGCCGCGCAGGGCGATTATCCGGCGGCGAAGGATCAGCCGCTTTCGATCGTCGGCGATGGCGCACTGTTGCGCGTATCGAACGGCGCGATGGCGCCGCTGACGCGCACGGGCGGGACGGGCACGGGCCTGCTGACCGTTGGCGCCGGTGCGACGCTCGCAGGTGGCCAGGCACTGATGCTCGATTCGTCCGGCGATCTGAAGGTCGATCCGTCCGCGGTGCTGTCGGCCAGGGCGATCACGGCTGACGGTTCGGCGATCACGTTCACGAACGCGAGCGGCGGCGCGGCCGCGAGCCTGCCGGGCTTCGTGGTCGATCCGGCCGGCCTGGCACAGTTCGCGAACGCGCAGCAGGTGGCGCTGCGCAGCTACGGTGCGATCGGCTTCGTCGGCGACGTGAACGCGACGTTCGGTAATAGCGTGGACCTGAGCGCGGGCACGTTCACGAGCGATGGCGGCCACGTGACGCTGAATGCGCAGCAGATCGCGTTCACGAACGAGACCGGGGCGCCGAACGGCGTGGCCGCGCCGGGCAACGGCGCGCTGACGGTCAACGCGAAGGAGATCGATTTTGGCACTGGCACGAAGACATTGAGCGGTTTCGGCGCGGTGACGATGAGTGCGACCGGCGGCATCGTCGGTCAGGGCACGGGTACGTTCGATTTCGGCGTACTGCCGGTGGCGCTCGGTGCGCCGGTATATCTCGCCGACACGGGCTCCGCGTCGACCGTGAAGACGACTGGTGCGCTGACGCTGAATGGCGCATCGGGCACGGCGCTGACGAAGACGCCGGTCGGCGGTGCGTGGCATTTCATCGGCGGCACGATCGCCGACAACGGCGCGGCGATTGCCGCGCCGGCGGGCAACGTGAGCCTGGAGGCGACCAGCGGCAATCTGACGATCGGCAGCGGCTCGACAGTGAGTTCGGCCGGCGTGGCGAAGCAGTTCTTCGATGTGACGCGCTATGCGCCGGCCGGATCGATCACGCTGACGGCCGACGCCGGTACCGTCGACGTGCAGGCGGGCTCGACGGTCGATTTTTCCGGCGCCAATGGCGGTGGCGCGGCAGGCAGCCTTGCGCTGTCCGCGCCGCAACAGGGCGTGAACCTGAACGGCACGATCAAGGGCGGTGCGGCGAACGGCTATGCGGGTGGCTCGTTCTCGCTGAATACGGGCGGCGCGGCGGATCTCGACACGCTGTCGAAGACGCTCGCGTCGAGCGGCGTGAACCAGTCGATCGCGATCCGCACGAACACGGGCAACCTGACGCTGTCGCAGGGCAACACGCTCGTCGCGCGTACGGTGCAACTTACGGCGGACGGCGGGGCGGGCAACGCGGCGGACACGGTCAACGGCAACGTGAACGTGTTCGGCACGATCGACGCATCGGGCAAGGCAGGTGGGGAGATTGACCTGTACGGTCGCAATGGGGTGGATATCGAAGGTACGCTGCTGGCGCGCGGCTCCGATCCGAAGCAGCGTGGCGGCAAGGTCGATATCGGCACCAGCGCGATGTTCGATCCGACCGTCGCGAATCCGTACAACGCGGCTTACGGCTACGAGAACATCGCGCGTGCGAACGCGGGGACGATCACGCTGGGGGCAAACGCGCTGATCGACGTGTCGGGCGGCACGGCCGGCGGGCTATCGGGCGGGACGGTGAATTTCCGTGCGCCGCTGCTCGCGGACGGCGGCGTCAACGTCGATCCGCCGGCGGCATTCAACGACGGCAAGGGCATTGTCGGGTCGCGCGCGACGACGCTCGAGGCTTATGCGGTATGGAGCACGACCGATGCGACGACGCATGCGCAGCACTTCGACGGCATCATCGATCCGGCAGGCTGGTACGACGGAAACGGACATCTGGTTGCCGGTACGTTCACGGCGCAGGGCACGAGCGGTGTAACGTTCAGCTTCACGCCGAATGCAAGCGGCGACGGTGGCGGCACGCTGACGAACAACTCGACCGGCGCGCAAGTGGTGCTGACGGGCAGTGCAGGCGATCAGGCGCAATTGCGCAACGGCGTGGCGTCGATCGGTTTCGGCGGGATGAACGGCACGTACTTCGCGCCGGGCGCGGCAAATGCCGATCACCAGACGTTTTACGGCCATCAGGTTGGCGGTGCGACCGCGACGACGCCCGGTACGCTGATGGGCTTCGTTCAGCATGGGCTCGACGCGCTGGTGGATCCGTTCGCGGGGAAGAACGTCGCGAACGTCCATGTGGTACCGGGCATCGAGCTGGACAATCCGAGCCGGGCGATCAACGGTGGCGACATTCAGGTGCTGACGAACTGGAACCTGGGTGCCGGCACGTCGCCGACGGATCTCGCGTTCCGTTTCAACGGGGACGCGCCGGTGGTGACGCTGCGCGCCGAGAACAACGTGAAGATCAAGGCGAGCCTGACGGACGGGTTCTTCCAGATCGCGAATCCGCTTGGCGGCGGGGGTACGATTCCGGTGCCGGCGTTGTCCACGTTGAGTGCGACGCAGTCGATTTACGACATGCCGTCCGGTTCATTTGGATATCACTACGGATACACGCTCGCCTACTTTGGAAAAAACGGATTTGGGTCCAATCGGAATCTGGCTTTTGGGCCTGGTCAGCCGACGGGCGGGACTCCGGATGAAATAGCGGAATACTATGCATTGTATTCAGCGTATGCGAATTATCTGACGGAGACAGCCACTACGATCAATTCCATGTTCCGATGGGATCCGACCAATGACAACATCGACATCATCAGCATTTTTCGAAGCACCGGTCAATCAGTGGCAGGTCTCACTGCTCCGATTGCGCCAACCGCATCGGAGCAGGCGGTCAATCCAGGCTCCTATCTGATCTATTTGAATCAATACAAGACATATCTTTTAGCGGCTGCCAGCTATCGCAACCAGCATCAACTCGATCCATTTCCGTTCGTGGACGTTGTTACACCACCGGCTGTGCAGCCTGTTGCGGTAATCTCGACGTCGACAATCAGCTTGCCAGCCGTAACCGATAACACTCCAGCACCGGTTGCAACCGCAGGGAATCCTGTCCCGCTTCAGTCCGCCTCTCTGGCTGGTGGAGCAAGCAGTTCCTTCCGCGTGGTGGCGGGTGCGGATCTGAGCAGCACGAATCCGCTTGCCGTACAGGCTGTGTCGGCTTCGACGAAATCGCCGGGCAACGGCAGTGTGACCTTCGACGGCCACACCGCTTACGTCGACGCCAACGGTTTGGCATTGATTGCGCCAACAGCGCTACGCACGGGTACGGGATCGATCGACGTGGCGGCCGCGAACGACATCGCACTGTTCGACGCGAGTTCGACGCCGGCGAACGATCCGAGCGTGATGGTTGTCCCCGGTGTCATTTATACGGCGGGTGCTCCGGCTGCCGGAGCGCCCGCGCAGGGCAGCGATGTCGCGATCGTGCATCCGTTGTGGACCGGCAAGCAGGACATTCTGGTGACGCCGGCCGTCAACCCCGACTCCGCCGGCGATATCACCATTCACGCGCAAGGGAACATCGTCGGTGCCGAGCGCTTGACGGATGCGACAGGTGAGGTGACAGGCCAGCAAGGCAGCGATATCAGCCAATTCTGGTGGCAGTGGATGCAGATCGGCAATCCGACGGGAACCGTCGGCGCGACGTTTCCTGCGATACAGACAGTCCGAACGTCGATCAATTTCGGCGCTTTCGACCAGGGCGTGCTGAGTTCTGGCGGCAACATTTCCGTGTCCGCAGGCGGGAATATTTCCGATCTGTCGGTGTCGCTGCCGACGACGTGGTATTTGACCGCGGCCAATACGGATAACCCGACGGTCAATACGGTCGGTGGCGGCAACCTGACGGTACACGCCGGTGGGGACATTCTGAGCGGCGGCTATTTCGTCGCGAAGGGCGTCGGCACGATTGCCGCGGACGGGAAGATCGGCTCGGATATCACGTTGCCGTCGCTGTCCGTCGGACAGCCGCCTGGTGCGCTGGATACGTTGCTTGCGACACAGGATGGCACGCTCGACGTGAGTGCCCGCCAGGGCGCCAGCATCGGACGCGTGTTTAACCCGTCGTATGTGCAGAGTAGCGCACTGTTGAACGCCTATGGGCAGTACGCGGACGCGCAAGGCTATTCGACGAATTCGGCTGTCAGTATCATGTCGACGACGGGCGACGTGGCAATCGGCACGCTGAGCGGGATCGACACGATAGGAGGCGGGGCGTCCAGCAACCTTCCCGGTCGCAACGATATGTCGTTCGTGTTACCGGCCTCGATGAACCTGACCGCGTTCACCGGCGGCATCACGGTGGCGTCCAGCGGCGAACTCGCGCCATCGCCGTCGGGCAATCTGAGCTTGATCGCGGATCAGTCGATCAACGTCTCCAGCCTCAATGGCCTCGCGAGCAGTGCGATAGGGGGTGCCAGCCCGGTGTTCGGCATGCTCGATATGGATCCTGCGTCGATGCCGTCCCCCACGAATCCTCATGCCAATGTGCCGCTCCTGACCGACAAGACGCTGGCCGCTCATGCATCCAGCGCGCTGCACGAAGACGATACCGTTCCGGCGCGCATCTATAGCCTGAATGGCGACATTGTCGACGGGATTGTGCAGACCACCGGCTTTTACGACCAACTCGTTCCTATCTCGATCGACAAGCCCACGTTCATCCAGGCCGGGCAAGACATCGTCAACCTCGCTTTCCAGGGGCAGAACCTGCGCAAGTCCGATGTGACGCGTATCGTGGCCGGGCGCGATATCTACGATACGCCGTACGCGGGTACCGTGAACGCCGTCGTTCCGGCACTGGTACTGGGTGGCCCCGGCACGTTCGACATCGAGGCGGGGCGGAACATCGGACCGCTGACCAACCAGATTGAAGTGAATCTTCAGGGTGTGCTTACCGGGATAAATGCAATCGGTAACGCGAATAACCCGTACCTGCCTCATGAAAGCGCGAACGTCAACGTGCTGTTCGGCGTGGGGCCGGGCGTCGATACTGCGACGTTCGTTTCGACATACATCGACCCGGCGAGCTCGGTGGCAGGGGTGCCCGGCACGACGCCCGCGCTGATCGCATTCGTGCAGCAGTACGAAGCGGGCCAGGCGGTCGACACGGGGCTGGTGAACGATCAGCCTGCAATCGCACCGCTGACGGCAGCGCAAGCGTGGTCGAAATTCAAGGCGCTTCCGCAGTATGTCCAGCAGCTCTTTGCCGAGCAGGTGCTGTTCAACGTGCTGGCCCGGGTCGGGGAGGACTACAACAATCCCGCGAGCCCGTATTTTCAGAAATATGCCAGAGGCTATCAGGCGCTCGATACGCTGTTCCCGGCTTCGCTGGGCTACACGGCCAACAGTCTCGGTGGCGGTAGCAATGGCGCGAACAAGCAGGTCGACACCGGCGATCTGGATATGCGCGGCACGACCATCCAGACGCAGCAGGGCGGCAGCGTATCGATTCTCGGCCCGGGTGGGCAGGCGCTGGTCGGGAGCACGTCCGCGCCGCCGCAGATCGTCAATGACAAGGGAACCGTGATCGCCGGCCCGGGGTCGATGGGTATCCTGACGCTCGAGAAGGGCGACGTGAATATCTTCACGGATCGCAGCGTGTTGCTCGCGCAGAGCCGGATCTTCACCGAGCAGGGGGGCGACATGACGATCTGGAGCTCGAACGGCGACATCAACGCCGGCAAGGGCGCGAAGTCGTCGGCCGATACCCCGGCGCCGCAATATCAGTGCGACGCGAACCACTATTGCACGGTCGATGCGCGCGGGCAGGTGACCGGTGCGGGCATCGCGACGCTGCAGAGCGTGCCGGGTGTGCCGCCGGGTACGATCAACCTGATTGCGCCGCGCGGCACGGTCGATGCGGGCGACGCCGGGATTCGGGCAGGCAACCTGAACGTCGCGGCGCTGCGCGTCGTGAACGCGGACAACATTCAGGTGACGGGAAAGGCGACCGGTATCCCGCTCGTGCAGGCGGTGAACACGGGTGCGCTGACGGCCGCGAGCGCGGCTGCGTCGGCGGCGACGCAGGTCGCGCAGGAAATGGCGAAGAACAACGCTTCCGGTGCGTCGGCGCGGCGCTGGACGATTTCGGTGCAGGTCGAGGGATTTGGTGATGCCGGCGGCGATGGGGCGAAGAAGCACAAGCAGCAGGTTGGCTACGACGCGTCAAGTTCCGTGTCTATTCTCGGTTTCGGACAGGCAGGGCCGTCGCAGCGGGCAGCGCTGACGGACGGTGAGCGTGCGCGATTGGGCAAGATCTGATGATGTGCAGTTGATGCGAGTGGCCGGCTTGATCGGAGGCTCGCTCCTTTATCGAGTCGTCAATGAGGATGTGATACGGACGTAGGTCGTTATGGTTGCAAGCATGAAAGACGCCGCCCGGGGGTGACCCCGGGAAGGTGTCGCGGAAAGCGAGAACGGATCGCAAACTTCCCTACGACCGGTAGCCGTGCCGGTACAGACTCTTCTCGACGAATGTGACGCTCGAAGCTGTGTACAGACCGCGGCTGGATGGCGCGTCAGCATCTTGTTGGCGTCTTCGTCGCCGACGGGAAGACAGATCACCGTGATCGACGTGTTGAACACGTAAGGCGAGCCCGTTTCGGGGTTGATCGCCTGGTTCCAGTTCGTCAATTTGCCTGGGAAGATGCCGCAGAGGTCAGTGTCATTCAGCGCGATGCAGTGGGCCCGATTTGGCGTTGTTTGATGCGTTGTTGTGCTGGGTAGGGTCGGGCCGTTAGCGATCGTGATCGGCGTGATGACATAGTGCGCCATGCGTGCTCGAGCGACGCTCGACCGGGCGCCGATGAGAAATACCGATTGGACGTGTAAACAAAAAAACCGCGCCCTTGACGATCCAGGGGCGCGGTCGAATCAACGGCGGAGTATCCGCCGTTAAATGGACTTAACGACCGGTCACGGTGCCCGTGCAGACGCTCGTGTTGCCGATGTCGAGGTTGTAGCCGCTCGCGTTGCTCAGGAAGTCGTTCGAGATGGCCGTCTGGTAGTTCGACGGAACCGTGTCGAAGCCGTTGCCGTGAACGATCGACGCGAAGCTGGCGTTCGTGAAGTGAGCGTTCAGGAAGTCATGCACGGCCGTCTTGACGTTCGAATCGGCGTAGCACTGGCTGAGGATGATCTGGCTGGTGCCGGAAACCGGATAGCCCGACCCCGGGTTGCCTGCATTGGGCACCCAGTTTGCCTGGTTGGAGGCGGTCAGCTTGGACGCGGGCGGTGCGAACGAACCCAGTGCCGTCGACGCGTTCGCGTACGTCGGTGCATAGTACGTGCCGTTCGTCGTGTTCCGGAGGCTTGCCACCGGCAGTTGCGTTGCGCCGGCCGACGTCGTGACCGTGCTCGACGGCGCGAGGTACGTGTTCGTGTAGTCCGGGCTCAGGTAGCCGACCGCGGCCGTCGTGGTCGCGGTGGTCGTTGCGTAAGTGACCAGTTGGTTGCGCACGCCGCCGCTACCCGAAGCCGCGACGAAATGCGAGCCCGACGGGAAGCCGGTCGGGAAGGAGGCCGTGAAGTTCGTCGAATCGACGAACGTGACGCCTGCGGCGGTGTTGGAGGCCGAGCAGACGGCGACCAGATGGCGGGTCAGCAGTTCGGTCGTGCCGCTGCTGTCCGAACGGTAGACGACGGTGATCGGCGCATTCAGCGCGTAGGTTGCGTTCGTTTCCGGATTCGTGACCTGGTTCCAGTTCGTCAGCTTGCCCGAGAACACGCCGCACAGGTCGTTGTCGTTCAGCGCGATGCTGTGCGCCTGACCCGGCGTCGTTTGCGGCGTCGTCGTGCTCGTCACGGCCGGGCCGTTGACGACCGGCACCGTGATCGGCGTGACGATGTACGGGATCTGGATCAGCGGGCCGTTGGTCGCGCCGAGGCCGGCCTTGTACGACGTGATTTGCGCGGTCGAGAGCGCCGCGTCGCTGTTCGCGAAATGGACCGTACCCGTGACCGTCGAGCCGAAGTACGTCGGCTGGTTGTTCAGGAATGCGTTCTGACCGGCACCCGAGCCGACCGAGTAGTACGTGAACGAGCCTTCGGCCGTGCCGAACAGGCCGATTTCGGTCGCGGTGTTGCCGATCGCGCCGATGGTCGGCGCGACGAGCGACGAACCGCCGCCTTGCACGTTCGGCGAGGCCATCGCGGCCGTGGCACCCAGACCGGAAACGAGGAGAGCGAGGACTTGACAGATCTTGCGCTTGCTGGATTTCATGAGAAATTTCCTTGGACGAAGATAAACGGGAACCCCTGCTACTGCGGTTGGAATACTTGTGGACCGCCGGGTAAATGTAGGGGGAAATCCGAATGACGCGTGTGAATTTTTCATAACGAATGGTGCGTAACATTTTGATCGAGTAAGCCATTGCGTTATTCGGATTGGTAAAGCAGCTATTCGATCTGGATTCAATGCGTATCGGGCATCCCGGATGTTGAGATTGAGCTGGGGAGCTTGCCCGAGGCGCTTGGGGCGGGCAGTTATAGCGTGCCGCAACGCGCTATCCCGACTTCAAGTCAGTTTCGTGGCGGATGCTACGGAACATTTCGCGCGATGTCTGTTGGACGAAGTTTTTGTCGTCACCTCGAAATAGAGTGGATATTTTAAATAATAAATTCAATCCATCTTTATCGAATCTTTAATGTCTGAACGGTAGTTGGTGTCATCAACGATGAAATCGTTTTTGCGTTATATGCACCCCACACCGCAGTAATAAACCCCGCCCAAAAAGGTAGCCCAACATCCGTCACAAATTTGCGCCGGTTCGCTCCTTAGTCTTCCCCGGGCGACTCCATCCGCCATGCCGCGCGAAGTCATCGAAGGAAGCAGTCGCGCACGTGACAGGAGAACTCCGGCATGTCGGCATTCCGCTACGAAGCGATCGATCCCACCGGCCGCACGCTGAAGGGCGTGCTCGAAGCAGACAGCGCGCGTTCGGGGCGTAGCCAGTTGCGCACGCAAGGCCTCACGCCGCTCGTCGTCGAGCTGGCCGCGCAGCGTCTGCACGGCGAGCGTCATCAACGCCTGTCACTCGGTCGCAAGCTGTCGCAGCGCGAGCAGGCGATCATCACGCGACAGCTCGCGAGCCTGCTCGTCGCGGGGCTGCCGCTCGACGAATCGTTGTCGGTGCTCAGCGAGCAAGCCGAGCGCGAATACGTGCGCGAGCTAATGGCTTCGATCCGCGCGGAAATCGTCGGCGGCCATTCGTTCACGAATGCATTGACGCAGCATCCGCGCGACTTCCCCGACATCTACCGCGCGCTCGTCGCGGCCGGCGAGCACACGGGCAAGCTCGGCGTCGTGCTGTCGCGCCTGGCCGACTACATCGAACAGAGCAATGCATTGAAGCAGAAGATCCTGCTCGCGTTCACGTACCCGGGCATCGTCACGCTGATCGCATTCGGCATCGTCACGTTCCTGCTGAGCTACGTGGTGCCGCAGGTCGCGAACGTGTTCACCAGCACGAAGCAGCAGTTGCCGACGCTGACGGTCGTGATGATGGCGCTGTCCGATTTCGTGCGTCACTGGTGGTGGGCGTCGCTCGCGGCGACGGTCGCGATCGGCTATGCGATCGGCAAGGTGCTGTCGCGCGACGGGCCGCGCATGCGCTTCGATCAGTGGCTGCTCACCGCGCCGCTCGCGGGCAAGCTGGTGCGCGGCTACAACACGGTGCGCTTCGCGAGCACGCTCGGCATTCTCACGGCGGCCGGCGTGCCGATCCTGCGCGCGTTGCAGGCGGCCGGCGAGACGCTGTCGAACCGCGCGATGCGCGCGAACGTCGATGATGCGATCGTCCGTGTGCGGGAAGGCTCCGCGCTGTCGCGCGCGCTGGCTCACACGAAGACGTTCCCGCCGGTGCTCGTGCACCTGATCCGCTCGGGCGAGGCGACCGGCGACGTGACGACGATGCTCGATCGCGCATCCGAAGGCGAGTCGCGCGAGCTGGAGCGCCGCACGATGTTCCTGACGAGCCTGCTCGAACCGCTGCTGATCCTCGCGATGGGCGGCGTGGTGCTAGTGATCGTGCTGGCCGTGATGATGCCGATCATCGAGCTGAACAACATGGTGCAGTGAGGCGCGGCTCAGCGCACGAACGCGTTGGCCTTCTCGGTGGCGGGCAGCGCGATCTCGCGTTGCAGCCCGTTGCGGTCGACGACGATCGAGCGTGCGCGCACCTCGGCGAGTGTCGCGGCTTCGCCGATCGCGGCACCGAGCGATACGACGCGCGACGCATCGCCGCCGATGCTGACGATCGCGGCCGCACGGCGCGCGTCGAACGCGAGCACGCCGAGCAGCTGGATCGCGTCGCGGCCGTCGTCGGGTTTCGCGCCGAAGAGGCGTGCGCCGGCCGAGACGTCGACCGGTGCGGGCGGCGCGGGTGCCGTAACCGGCGCATCGCCCGCGCTCAGCACGTGCACGGCCCAGAGCGACACGGCGACGAGCGCGGCCGCGGCGGCGAGCGTCGCGGCCAGAGGCGCGAGATCGAGGCGGGACGGAACGGTGCGGAACAGGGCGAGTGGTTTCATGACGATCGGTTCGGATAACGGATGATGGAAAACAGAACGGAAGACGCGTTCCATTCTTTGACGCAAGGGTGAATGCATGATGACGAGGCACGACGAAGCGCATACCTCGCACGCGAGGCGACCGCATGCAAGCACGCATCGCCGCCTGCAGCGCGGCTTCACACTGCTCGAGATGCTGGTCGTGCTCGTGATCGTCGGGATGCTGGTCGCGGTCGTCACGCTCGCGCCGTCGCGCAATCGCCGCACCGATCTCGCCGAGGAAGCGCAGCGTCTCGCGAACCTGCTCGAATCGGCCGGCGACGAGGCGCAGGTGCGCTCGATGCCGATCGCGTGGCAGCCGGTCGGCGGCGGCTACCGGTTCGTGCAGCGCACCGAAAACGGCGCGTGGGCGCCGATGACCGACGACCTGTATCGCGCGCGCCGCTGGGGCGCCGAGGTGACGGCCGTGTCGGTGCGCTATACCGGCGGCGGCGACGCACCGTCGCGCGTCGTGCTCGGCAGCGAGAGCATCGACGTGCCGGTGACGATCACGCTGTGGTCGGGCGACGTGCGGATGGCGGTCGTCGGCACGGGCATCGGCAACTTCGTCGTGCGCAGGCCGTGAGCGCGCGGCGCGCGAACGTGGCACACCGCATTGAGTCGATCCGCTGCACGCTTCACCTGACTGTCACAGTGCCCGCTCACAATCTGACGTTCGCTTGCGACCGAACCGCTCACGGGGGTGCGCGTTCCGGCACGCAGCGTGCAACTCCATTTCCGACCAGGGATTCATGACTCGTTCACGGGCGCCGACCGGTGTCCTGGCGCTCGTCGCGTGGCTCGCGTTCGTCGTGCTGTGCATGCGCGGCGCGCACGCGCAGGAGACCAGCTCCACCGGCCGCCCGCCAGGCAGCGCCGCGCACTTCGATCTGCCCGCGCAGCCGCTCGCGAAGGCCTTGCAGGACTTTGCGCGGCTCACCGAGCTGATCGTGCTGGCGCCAGCGCCGTTGCTCGACGGGCGCACGAGCGCACCGGTGCAGGGCGACTACGTGCCGCGCGACGCGCTCGAACGGATGCTGGCCGGAACGGGGTTGCGTGCGGAATTCTCGCGTGCGGACGAAGCGATCATCGTCGCGCGGCCGGCCGCCGAGGCGGTGCCCGCCACGGTCGACGCGCCGGCGGACGCCGCGCTACCGATCGACGGGATTGGTGATTCCAGCGAGCGGCGCGCGTTCGCGGGCACGCTGCAGTCGCATCTGATCGATGCGCTGTGCGCGCAGCCGGCGGCGGTGCCGGGCAGCTATCGACTCGTCGCGCAGGTGCGCATCGACAACAGGGGGGCGGTGGTGGCGGTCAACATGGTGGCATCGAGCGGTTCGGCCGCCCGCGACGCGGCGGTGATGCGCGCGCTGCGCGCGCTGAAGCTGGACGACGCGCCGCCGGCGGACCTGCCGCAGCCGGTCACGATCCTGTTGCGGCCGGCCGGCAACGGCGTGCACTTCCGCTGTCCGCCGACGGCGTCGCGAGGCTAGGCCGCCATGTCCGACACCACCCGCACCGGGCTCAGGAAGCTGCTGGCGACGCGCTACGCGTACCTGGTCAGGCGGCTCGAACGCGTGACGGGCTCGAAGGACGGCGCGGCCGACGCGCTGCACGAGACCTGGCTGCGCCTCGAGAATGCGAACGTGTCCACGCAGGTGACGAACGCGGACGCCTATATACTCGGGATGGCGAACAATGTCGCGATCGACCAGCATCGCCGCGAGCGCCGCCATCTGCACGACGACGACGTCGAGACGCTGCTCGAGACGCCGGACGAACTGGCCGATCCGGAGCGCATCGTCGCGGCGCGCCGCAAGGTCGACACGCTGAAGGAGGTGCTGCGCGGCCTGCCGCCGCGGCGCCGCGCGATCCTGCTGGCCGCCCGCGTGGACGGCCTGCTGAACCGCGAGATCGCCGAGCAGTTCGGCATTTCGTTGCGGCTCGTCGAAAGCGAGCTGAGCGCGGCGATGAAGTACTGTCTGCAGCGCATGCAGGAAGACGGTGATTCGTACACGGGCTCGCGAGGCGGGCCGCGTAAATTTTGAGTACCCGGACGATGACGAAAGCCCAGGCCGAACCCGCCCACGACGCACTCGACGAAGCGAGCGCGTGGCTGCTGCGTCTGCGCTCGGGCGACGCGAGCCAGGCCGAGGCCGACGCGTTCGAGCGCTGGTGCGCCGATCGTCCGCAGGCTGCCGCACTGCTGCGCGACACCTGGGGCTCCCTGCGCACGGCGGCGGCCGAACTCGCGCAGGAAGAGCGCACGGCCGCGGCCTGGGCAAACGTTGCAAGGCGCGAGCGCACGATGCGCACGGGCCGCCGCGCGTTCATCGGCTTCGCGGTGGCGGCGGGCGCGTCGTGGCTCGCGGTGCGCCCGCCGCTGCAGTTGTGGCCGTCGCTCGGCGACCTGGCCGCCGATTACCACACGGGCACCGGCGAACAGCGCAGCGTCGCGCTGTCGTCGCGCGTGACGGTGGCGATGAACACGCAGACACGCGTCGACGTGCTGCCCGCGAACGATGCCGCGCACGGCGTCGAAGTCGTCGCCGGCGAGGCGGAGATCGACGCGGCCACGCCGCCGGCCGGCCGCGCGACGCCGATCCAGCCCGTCACCGTGGTGGCGGGCGACGGCCGCATGCAGGCGACCGTCGCGCGCTTCAACGTGCGGCGTGCCGGGTCGCAGGTGTGCGTGACCTGCCTGTCGGGCACGGTCGCGCTCGCGCATCCGCGCGGCGCACGCACGCTGAAGGCCGACGATCAGGTCGTCTACGACGATCGCGGCGTGCAGCCCGTGTCGCGCGCCGATCCGGGCGCGGTCAGCGCATGGCGGCGCGGGATGCTGGTGTTCAACGGCGTGCCGCTGTCGGACGTCGTCGACGAAATCAACCGCTATCGTCCGGGCAGGGTCGTGCTGCGGCGTGCCGCGCTCGGCGCGAACCGGATGCAGGCGCAGTTTCCGATCACGCGGCTCGACGACGTGATCGACATGGTCGGCCGCCTGTACGGCGCGCACATCACGCGTCTGCCCGGCAATATCGTACTGCTGAGCTGAGCGGCTTCTCCCTCTCGTCTTCCTCCTCCTCCTCCGGCAGGCGACCCGTTCGCGCTGCCGCGGGCTGCCGGTGCGCTGCGGGTTGCGGCCCGCCGATACGACCTGATCAATGAGGGCCGGCAAACGCCGGGCTGCCGTTCGCGGCCGCCTGGTGGAGCGTCGTCGGATCCGAGGCGTGGGTGGCAAGCGCCCCGGCCATGCAGCGATGCGCGGTGCGGGGGATGGGTGTCGAGGGAGCTTCGGGCGGTGGCGTGATCATGAACGAATCGCAACGGGATGCGGATTCCGGCGACGCGCGCACGCGCGCCGACGCGATCCGCGAAGGCGCGGTGCGCTGGCTGCTGTGGCTGCGCACCGGCGATACGACGGAAGGCGAACTCGATGCGTTCCGGCGCTGGCGCGCGCAGAGCGACGAGCATGCGCGCACCGTCCGCGAACTGATCTGGATGTGGGCCGTGCTGGAGACGGTCGGTCGCCAGGAACCGGGCGGGCCGACGCGCACGCATTGACCGGCCGGCGATGCGGGCATTCCGGTCTGCGGCGGAATCGTTTTCATCCACGCGCATCCGGGTGCCACAAGAAATTCTGCGGGTTATGCGCGCCCGCTTCGACCTTGTATACGAGAGAGCGAGGGCGCCGTGGAGCGGAACCGGGGGCCGAAGCCGGCCTCCGGATCGCCGCCGGCGTGGGGCGTGGTGTGCGGCGAGGGCCGGCGGTCAGGACGTCGCGCTGCCGTCGAGGCCGGCGCGCGCGCCGCGCCACGCAGCGTCGAGCGGGTCGTCGGCGTCGCGCAGCGGTTCACGCAGAAACGGAAAGCGTTCGAAGAACGGTGCGGATTCTTGCAGGGCCACGATATGGTTGACCATCCATTGCAGCAGTTCGCCGCCGTGCCGGACCTGTTCCGGGCGCCAGTCCGGCATCGTCGCGAAGAGGGCCGCGAAGCCGCTCCAGCGCGACGGGCGGTCGTTGTCGCCGGGCCGGAAATAGGTGTTCATCGCGACGTCGTTCGCGTCGGTGAGTATCCCGACGAACAGCCCGTGCGGCGTCGGTACGCCGGTCTGCCGCCACTGTTCCGCGATCGCGAGCGAGCGCATCACGCGCGCCGCGACGAACGCGATATTCGTCTCGTGCTCGATCTCCGCGAGCGTCATCACGCCGTTGCGCTGCATGCAGCGCGCGACCGCGTGCGGCCGGATCACGTTCGACGCGAAGCTGCGCAGCACGAGGTCGGGCACCGTCAGCTGCAGCTGGAATTCGCGCAGCCCGTGCTCGGCGCTCATCGTCGAGAAGTTGACGAACAGGCCTTCGGCCCGGCCGAGCACGCCGACGTACGGATCGAGGCCGAGACGCGCGAGCTTCGGCGCGATCTGGCGGCCGAGCAGCCGCATCAGGTTGCGGCGGTTGCGCACGCCGGTGAAATCGTCGAGGGCGCGCGTGACGAGGTCGCTGATCTCCCAGCGGCGCTTGTCGGCGAGCAGGCGCGGGGAACGGCTCAGGTCGAACCGGGCGCGGCCGTGCGCCACGCGTGGATCTACGTACATGCCGGGGTCTCGTGCGTCGATTGCGGGCGGAGCGCCGCGACGGCATGCGGCCGCGCGCGTCCGGGTGCTCACGATGCTGCGGCGTCGATTGCGGCCCGTCAAGTGCGATCGTGCGGCGCAGACCGGTTGCGTGTGCGTCGCTGCAAGCGGCACGGGGTGTCCCGATGATGCGCGCGGTAGTGGAACGCTTCGTCGAACAGCGCCCGATGGCGATCATGACGCGGCTCGTACTGCAGTGCGCGCTGCACGACGACTGGCTCGACGCGAGCGCCGATACCGGCGGTGAGCCCGATGACGAGCCGATCCGCGAGGCGCTGTTCGCGCTTGCGGTCGATGCGATCGCGGCGCTCGCGGCGCGCACGCGCGCGCCGTTCGATGCGGCTGGCGTCGCGCCGATGGGCGTCGGGGCCGCCGTTGCCGCGTTGCACGACGGGATGAGCCGGTTGCGCGCCGGGTGGGGGCGCGCGCTCGTGAAGGACAGCGCGGAACTCTTGCTGCCGATCGCGGCGGCGCGTGCCGACGAGCGCGGATTCGGCGGGATGCGGCTGCGTGTGCTCGACGGCGCGGGCGACGCGTGTGCGCCCGGGCCGGCTGCCTGCGATTGCGGGCGGGCCTGCGACGATCCGGCGCGCGCTGCGGCCCTCGGCGGCGGCCCGCGCGTGCTGCCGGTCTACGATCCCGATCTCGGGTTGATCGTCGACCTGCTGCCGGTCGAGCGCGGCCGGCAGCACGCGCGGGCCTTCGTCGCCGCGCTGCTCGAAGCGGTGCGGCCCGGCGAGCTGTGGATCGTCGACGGATGCTTCGATACGGACGCGATTCTGTCGGGCTGGCCGCGTCGCGGCGGCGCGTTGATCCTGCGCGAGTACGGCCGCGCGACGGCGTGCCGGCCGCTTGGCGAATGGCACGACGCGGGTGAGTTCGACGACGGGTTCGTGCGCGAACAACCGGCAGGAATGACGGGTGACGGCGGCGCAACTGGTACGTTGCGGCGCATCGAATGGCGTCGTGCGGCGGCCGGCGGCGAACCGGGCGAACCGGGCGAACCGGGCGAACCGGGCGAACCGGTCGAAGCGGTGACGCTGCTGACGGATTTGCCGGTCGCGCGGTTCGATGCGGTGCAGATCGTGCAGTTATCGCGTCGACGCTGGCATGACGCGTTGCCCTTGCCGCTCGAACCGGTGCGGGAAGGCGCGCCGTTCGGCGATGCGCCGGCGCGTGCGTCGCTGCTCGCCTGCGGGATCGCTGCACTCGCGTATAACGCGTTCAGCGTGATGACGCAGGTGGTCGCCACGGCACTCGATCTCGACGCGCGCGACGCCGAGCGTCTTCCGTCGCATATCGCCGATGGCGCCGCGGCGATCTACGCGGGGATGATGATCGCGCTGCCGCCCGACTGGTGGCGCCGCTACGACCAGTTGCCCGCCGCCACCCTCGGCCAGATCGTGCGGCTGCTGGCCGTGCACGTCGACCCGCGCAGCGAGCGCCGCAAGCGCCGCGACAACCGGCTGTCCGCAAAATCGCAGGCGCTGCTGCGCGCGGCGACGCTCGAGCGGCTGCTGCACGACGACGGCGACGATGCCGCCACGAACGTGTTCAGCCTGCGCACGATCGCGATGGCGACGCGCGACTTCAGCAGCAATCCGTCGAAGGCGCTGCGGCATGCGGGCGAGGCGCTGGTGATGGTCACGAAATACAACCGGCCGATCGCGCTGCTCGTGTCGATCGACGACTGGAACCGGCTGCTCGGCGAAGTGCGCGAGACGAGCCTCACGCGGCTGACGTTCGATTGCGCGGTGACGCCGCAGGGTGCGCGTGCGGTCGGGGTGAGCGAGTCGTCGCTGGTCTAGATCGGCGGTTCCGCTCATGTGCGATTCGCATGCGCTCGCGCAATCCGTGCGGTCGGCATTCAGCTCGTGAGCCGCCGCACCCAGATCACCGACGTCCACGTGAAATTGCCGCTGCCGTAGCGCGCGATCAGCGTATCGACGCGCGCGTTGATCCGCGCCGAATGCACGCGGCAGTGCACGATGAAATAGCCGCTGCCGACGCCCACGGCCGAGCCGTCCGGCAGCGTCGGGTTGCCGCCCTGCGCGGGCAGCAGATACTCGGCGATGTCTCCGGTGCTGACGAAATACGCGGTGCCGCGCCGGTCGACGAGCCGTTTCGCCTGGCTGTTCGACAGCGTCGGAATCGCGGCGACGAGCACCGGCTCGGCCGCCGTGTTCGCGTTCACGACGGTGAGGTCGGGCAGCACCGTCACGAACGGCGCGAGCGCGTCGATCGCATGCGTGTCGTAGCCGGGAATGCGCGCGAGATCGTCGACCGACACGAGTTGCAGCGGCCAGCCGCCGGGGCCGTTCGTGTCGCGCAGCGAGCGCAGCATGTAGTCGGCCGTCTGTTGCGCGAGCGCGGGATCGAGCGCGAGTTCGCCGAGCAGGCGCCGGTAGGCGCGCACGCCTTCGGCATTCGCCTGCCACGGTTTGCCCGGCGCGATGCGTGACACGAGATTCATCAGGTTGAAGCGGGCCTGCGCATCCTCGACGTTTCCCGAGATCGATGCGCGCGCAAGCTCCGCGTTGACCGCGACCGCATCCGGCGGCAGCAGGTCGGACAGCGGCACGTCGGCGAACGGCGCCGACCACGGCTGGCCGACGAAGGTCACGTTCGACGTCGCGTTCTGCGCGCGCAGCGTCGCCCGCGCCCATTCGACGGCGGCGCGCTCGACCCACATCGTCTGCGTCGCGAGCCGCTGGTTTTCGACGTCGCGTGTCGCGACCTGCTGACGCCACAGCACGCTGGCCGCGAGCGTGGCCGCCAGCGCGACGACGAGCAGCACCGTCACGATCGCGATGCCGCGTGCGCGCGGCGCGCGTGCCGCGCCGGATCTTCCGTATCGATGCATTCGCGTGCCCCCGTTGTGTGGGCGCAACCGCATTCAGGCCTCGAACGCCAGCCACGCATGCGCGATGCTCGCATGCGCGGATGACGTGACGCCGAACATCGCGGCGAGCCCCGCGACCCAGAACGCGAGCGTCGCGGGACGCGCGTCGTCGCCGTCGAGCGCGAGCGGGCCGACCAGCGCGGCGATCGAATGCGAGCGCCACAGCAGCAGCGCGAACAGCGTGCAGCCGATCGCCATCGCGACGAAGAACATGCACAGCGCGACCGTCGAGCGCCGCGTGAATGGCACGCGGTGGTGGCGCTGGTTGGTCGCGACGATCGCCACGCCGTTCGCGACGGGCACGATCGCCATCGCGAGCGTCCAGAACAGCGGCTGGTCGCTCGACGCGTTGATCAGCAGCAGCGTGCCGATCGTCCAGATCGGCGGCGCCAGCAGCGTCAGTACGCACCACGACAGCAACTGCCATGCGAGCCACGGCGCGCGCCAGCGCAACGGACGGCGCGGCACGGCACGACCGGCGACGGCCGCGCGCAGCGGGTTCGGCGGCGCGGCCGCGCCGGACAGCCTCCCGGCGAGCCAGCGTACGAGCATCGTGGCGAATGACATGGATCGGACCCCGTCGTCGACGTGTTTTTCTCATTAGCTAGGACGGATCGGGGAGCGCGAAACCGCAGGTTTTCGTGATGTCCGGGCGTTTGCCGCGCTGCGGCCGCGCCGGCGCGGTTCCGCGTAAACGATATCGGGCGCGCTGTCGCACCCGGTCTCGTGAATATCTTCAGCGGAATGTCACAAAAACTTCCCGATAGCACCCGACGATTGTCGGGCCGTACGCGGGTGCGACGCGTTTTCGCGATCTGCCCACGCGGCGGCAACACGTTTGCCGGCGACCCGCGCACGCGCGACGCCGAAGAGCCGACACGGGCCGGGCAGGCGACATGCACACCAAACGGGGGCCACGCACATTCCTGCACGGCGTTCCGCGCGATTCGCGCGCGGGTTGCGCCGTGCGCGCATTGCAGGCCGCACGCTGTCGTCGACGCCGTCGGATCGGCGCCGCCGACAGCGCGTACACGCGGGCCGACCGGCCGGCTGCGCGCGCTCGGCGCCGCACCGGTCGGTCCACGCAAAAAAGTTTGCGGCAATGCGCATTTCGTTCCGTCTAGGTAGGTGAGTGTCGCGACCCGGCACGCGCGATCCGGCTCGCGGCCGGCGCGCGCATGCCGTGCGTGCGGACGGGCGAGTGCGGACTTCACCTTTATTCATCACGCGGCGCGAAGCCGACAGGTGCATCACAGTGGAACAGTTCGAGGAAGGCCGGCAGGGCGGCGACGCGCTCGCCGCATCGGAACGGGCAGCGGAAGCGATGTCGCCGGTGATCAACCTGCGCGACACGGGACGCTTTCTGCAGGTGCTCGAGGCGCTCGGCTGTTCGCTGGCGGTCAGCCGCCGCCCGTCGGGCGTCGCGGTGATCGGCGTCGACGCGGGTGTGCCGACGCTGTCCGCGTGCCTGCTGCCGCGCTCGATGGGGATGGCCGTATCCGGCAACCGGCTCGCGGTCGCGACGATGCATGAACTGATGGTGTTCGCGAACGTGTCGACGCTCGCGCCGCTCTATCCTGAGCGCCCCGGTCACTACGACGCGATGTTCGTGCCGCGCATGGCGTACTACACCGGAGATCTCGACCTGCACGACATGGCGTTCGACAGGCACGTCGTGCTCGCGGTCAACACACGCTATTCGTGCATCAGCGTGATCGACGGCTACTTCAACTTCACGCCGATCTGGCAGCCGCCGTTCGTGACCGCGATGCAGCCCGACGACCGCTGCCATCTGAACGGGATGGCGTTCAGCGACGGCAAGGTGCGTTTCGCGACGGCGCTCGGGATGACCGACGAGCCGTTCGGCTGGCGGCGCGGGATGGCCGACGGCGGCATCGTGATGGAGGTGCCGTCGGGCCGCATCGTCGCGTCGGGGCTGTCGATGCCGCATTCGCCGCGCGTGATCGGCGGTCGCCTGCACGTGCTCGAAGGCGGCCGCGGCCAGGTGCTGAAGATCGATCCGCAAACGGGTGCACGACGCGTGCTCGCGAAACTGCCGGGTTTCACGCACGGTCTCGCGGAATACGGCGGTGTGCTGTTCGTCGGACTGTCGAAGCTGCGCGACAAGCGCGGCCCCCAGGGGCTGCCGATCGAACGCGAGGCCGACGCGATCGTCGCGGGCGTCGCCGCGCTCGACGCGAACAGCGGCGCGGTGCTCGGCATCCTGCAGTTCTTCAACGGCGTCGACGAGATCTTCGACGTGCAGGTGCTGCCGAACGTGCGGCGCGCCGAGATCCTGAGCGCACCTCAATGGGCGGGGACGCCGTCGATCGTCACGATGCAGGGCGGATTCTGGCAAACGCGCCCGCGCGAGGACGACGAGCCCGCGAACCTCGGCGGGCAGGCACGATGAACCTCGATCGTTGCGGGTTTTCCGCGGTCGTTTCGTCCTTATCGATAGACGCGGCCAACGAGGCGCGCGGCGCGGCGCCGCACCATGCGGGCGGTGTGCTGTGGCTGACGGGGCTGTCGGGCGCGGGCAAGACGACGCTGGCCGATGCGCTGGCGCAGCGCCTGCGCGAGCGGCACGGGCAGGCGATGGTGCTCGACGGCGACCGGTTGCGGGCCGGACTGAATCGGGATCTCGGCTTTACCGAGCAGGACCGCTTCGAGAACGTGAGGCGCATCGCCGAGGTCGCGGCGGTGGCGAGCGGATCGGGCGTCGTCGCGATCGTCGCGGTCATCTCGCCGCTCGCGGCGATGCGCGACGCGGCGCGGTCGATCGTCGGCACGGCGTTCCGCGAGGTGTACGTGAGCACGCCGCTCGCCAGCTGCGAAGCGCGCGACCCGAAAGGGCTGTACGCGAAGGCGCGGCGCGGCGTGCTGCCGGGCTTCACGGGCGTGTCGTCGCCGTACGAGCCGCCGGTCGATGCGGATCTCGTGATCGACACCGATCGCGCGTCGCTCGCGGCGTGCGTCGATACGCTGGCGCGGTTTGCGTGCGCGCAGTTCGGTTGTCCGGCGGACGTAAGACCGGAGCAGGCGCGCCGCGACTGAGGCAGAAGCGGCAAGCAGGAAAAAGCATGGCGCACGGCTTGATAAGGATGACGAATAAATCGTCATCAAAGTGAAACGGGCGTTTGATAGCGGAACGGGCGGCTCGGGCAGCGCGACGGTTCCGCGATCCGGAACAACAAAGGGGAATGGCGCATGCCGCCGAGAGTAGACCGCAAGTCACGCGAACGATGGCGGATGGAATGCCGATGCCTGGCCGGTGCCGTGCTGGCCGGAGGATTGTGCGTCGCATCGGGTGTCCGCGCGCAGGAAGCTGCCGCGGCACCGGCCGCGAACGCGGCAGCGTCGGAATCGTCGACGCCGCAGACGTTCGACGTGAACGCGTTCGTCGTGCGCGGCAACACGACGCTGCCGACGCTCGAGATCGAGAAGGCCGTCTATCCGTTCGAAGGGCCGGGCCGCACGCTCGCCGACGTGAACGCGGCGCGCGATGCGCTGCAGAAGGCCTATCAGGAGCGCGGCTACCAGTCGGTCGTCGTCGAGCTGCCGCGGCAGCAGGTGAAGAACGGCGTGATCCTGCTGCAGGTGGTCGAGGCGAAGGTGGGCCGGCTGCGCGTCGACGGCGCGCAATACAACTCGCCGCAGACCATCCGCGACGCGGTGCCCGCGCTCGCCGAAGGCAAGGTGCCCGACTTCAACCAGGCGCAGCAGCAGCTCACCGACCTGAACCGCTCGGCGGACCGGCAGGTGATTCCGGTGCTCAAGCCCGGCGCGATGCCGCAGACGGTCGACGTGGATCTCAAGGTCGACGATCACAGCCCGCTGCACGGCACGCTCGAGCTGAACAACGACAACAGCCCCGGCACGTCGACGCTGCGCACGAGCGCGAGCCTCAGCTACTCGAACCTCTGGCAGCTCGGCCACGTGATTTCCGGCACCTACGTGATCGCGCCGCAGCATCCGAACGATGCGCGCGTCTATGCGTTCTCGTATCTCGCGCCGATCAGGGACACGCGCTGGAGCTTCCTCGCCACCGTCGTGCACTCGGACAGCAACGTCGCGTCGGTCGGCGGCACCAACGTGCTCGGCAAGGGCACGACCTACGGCTTCACCGCGATCTACGCGCTGCCCGCGTCGGACACCTACGCGCACTCGGTCAGCATCGAGATCGACCGCAAGCATTACGACGAGAACGTGAGCCTGGTGGGCCAGACGTCCACCGCGCCGCTGACCTACGTGCCGGTGACGTTCTCGTACAACGGCCAGCTGAGCCTGAAGCACTCGCAGACGTCGTTCTCCGCGTCGCTCACCACCAACATCCGCGGCCTCGGCAGCGACTGGGGCGCGTGGGACAACAAGCGCTACAACGCGACGCCGGATTTCGTGTACGGCAAGTTCGACGTGAACCATACGCAGCGCTTCGCGAACGACATGCAGGCCAACGCGCACGTGAGCGCGCAGATTTCGAACTCGCCGCTCGTGTCGAGCGAGCAGTTCGCCGCCGGCGGGATGAACAGCGTGCGCGGCTACATGCAGGCGGAAGACACGGCGGACAGCGGCGTGATCGCGTCGCTCGAGCTGCGCAGCCCGTCGCTGTCGAAGTGGCTCGGCGGCGCGATCGGCAGCCGCGTGAACGAGTGGCGCTTCCACGCGTTCTTCGATGCGGCGCACCTGTGGCTGCTGAGCCCGCTGCCGGAGCAGACGTCGCGCTTCAACCTGATGAGCGTCGGCGTCGGCACGCGGCTGCAGTTGATGAAGTACGCGAGCGCGGATTTCGAGGCCGGATGGCCGCTGAAGGCGGGCGTCTATACGCGGCAGTACAGCCCGCGGTTCGATTTCTACGTGCGGCTGGGGTTCTGACGGATTTTTTTTGACCGTGCCGGGGCGACGCGACGAGCGCCGCGCCCGCACATTCGGGGAGTGGATCGTGAAGCGAGTCTTGTTTTTCCTGTTGGCGGTGATGCTCGGCGTGCTGCCCGGCATCGCGAACGCATGGTGGCAGAACGACTGGTCGTATCGCAAGGCGATCACGATCGACGCGAGCCCGAAGGGCGCGAACCTTGCCGATTCGGCAGGCCGCGTGCCGCTCCTGATCCGCCTGCATTCGGGCAACTTCCAGTTCGACGGGCTGGCCGACAACGGCGCCGATATCCGCTTCGTCGCGGCCGACGACAAGACGCCGCTGAACTACCACGTCGAACAATACGACCCGGTGCTCGGCGTCGCGCTGATCTGGGTCGACGTGCCGAAGATGCCGGCGGGTGCGGCGGAAGCGATCTGGATGTACTACGGCAACAAGAAGGCGCCTGACGGCGGCAAGCCGGCCGAGACGTTCGATCCCGACTACACGCTCGTGTATCACTTCAACGGCGCATCGGGCACGCCGCCGAAGGACCTGACCGCCTATGCGAACAACGCGCAGAACGCGACGTTCCGCACGGTCGAGGACGGCATCGTCGGCAAGGGCGCGCGCTTCGACGGCAATGCGTCGCTGACGCTGCCCGCGAGCCCGTCGCTGAACCTGGCGGCCGGCGGCAGCTTCACGTTCAGCGCGTGGATCAAGCCTGCCGCGCTCGCGCCGAACACGCTGCTCTACAGCCGCCGCGACGGCGCGAACGCGCTGCTCGTCGGCCTCGACAACGGCGTGCCGTTCGCGCAAGTCGACGGCGCGGCGGGCAGCGCTGCGCCGGTACGCACGCCGGCCGCGGCGCCGGTCGCCGCGAACCAGTGGACGCATCTCGCGGTGACGGCCGACGGCAAGACCCTGACCGTCTATTTGAACGGCAAGCAGGCCGCGCAGGTCGCGGCGGCGCTGCCCGCGCTGAACGGCGTGGCGACGGTCGGCACGGATGCGGCCGGTGCACCGGCGGGATTTGCCGCCTACACGGGCGCGCTCGACGAGCTGCGGCTGTCGAAGATCGCGCGTTCGCCGGCCGCGATCGCGGTCGATGCCCTGGCCCAGGGTTCGGAGTCGAAGCTCGTTGCCTATGGCGCGGACGAGAAGCAGTCGGGCTTCGGCTTCGGCTACTTCGGCGTGATCGTGCAGTCGGTGACGGTCGATGCGTGGGTCGTGATCACGATCCTGCTCGGCATGGCGCTCGTGTCGTGGATCGTGATGTGGACCAAGGCGCGCTACGTCGGCACCGTCGACAAGGCGAACCAGTATTTCGTGCAGCGCTTTCGCGAAGTGGCGGGACGTCACCTGGTCGGCCTCGCGCACGTCGACGAGGCGAGCACCGAAGGGCGCCGGCTTTACCAGTCGTCGCTGTACCGGCTCTACAAGTCCGGCGTGCATGAAATCCACAGCCGGATGGACGGCAACGGCCGCACCGTGATCACGAGCGAGTCGATCGAGGCGATCCGCGCATCGATGGACGCGACGCTCGTGCGCGAGAACCAGCGGCTGTCGAAGTCGATGGTGCTGCTGACCATCGCGATCTCGGGCGGCCCGTTCCTCGGCCTGCTCGGCACGGTGGTCGGCGTGATGATCACGTTCGCGGCGATCGCCGCGGCCGGCGACGTGAACGTGAACGCGATCGCACCGGGTATCGCGGCCGCGCTGCTCGCGACCGTCACGGGCCTGTTCGTCGCGATTCCCGCGCTGTTCGGCTACAACTACCTGCTGATCCGCAACAAGAACGTGACCGCGAACATGCAGGTGTTCGTCGACGAATTCGTCACGCGCCTCGCCGAAGCCCATCGCACGCCGGATCACGCGGTGCTGGCCGACTGAATGCACGCAGGAGACCACCATGCAGGTTCAGGACGACGACAAGCCGTACGACGACATCAACATCACGCCGATGCTCGACCTCGCGTACGTGCTGCTGATCATCTTCATCATCATGACGACCGCGTCGGTGCAGGGCATCAAGGTCGATCTGCCGAAGGCGAGCTCGTCCGCGAGCCTCGCGAAGCCGAAGACGAAGGCGATCACGGTGGCCGATTCCGGGCAGATCTTCCTCGACGCGTACCCGGTGACGATGGACGAGCTCGAAAGCCGGCTGCGCACCGAGAAGGCGACCAATCCGGAGTTTCCGATCGTGCTGAAGGGCGACGCGGCCGTGCAGTACCAGAAGGTCATGGACGTGCTCGACCTGCTGCGCCGCCTCGACCTGTCGCAGGTCGGTCTCGTGACCGGCAAGGCGAAGCAGGGTTAGGGCCGCGCGATGGAGATGACCTACAACGGCGGCCCGCCGGACAAGGGCCCCGGCCGTTATGTAAAGCCGGTTGCGATCGCGCTCGTGCTGGCGGGGCTCGCCGCGCTGATCTGGCATTTCGCGGGCGATACCGCGGGCGTGAAGCGCGCGAGCGCGCCGCAGGTGACGACGGTGATTCCGCTGCCGCCGCCTCCGCCGCCGCCACCGCGGAAGCCGCCGCCCGAGAAGGTGAAGGAAGAGGTCAAGACGCCGGTCGAGCGGCCGACGATCGCGCCGAAGCCGTCGGAAGCGCCGAAGCCGTCGGACAACCAGCCGAAGCAGATGACGATGAACGCGCCCGCGCAGGCCGGCACCGACAGCTTCAACATCGGCGCGGGCGACGGCTCGGGGATGGTCGGCAGCGGCGGCGGCGGCAAGTTCGGCAATGCGAGCTATGCGCAGTACATGGTGTACGTGCTGCAGCGCGCGATCGAGCAGGACAAGGGCGTGCAGGAAGCCGGCGGCGCGCGCTTCGCGGGCAGCCTGAACCTGTGGATGGACGCGTCCGGGCGCATCACGAAGGTGACGGTCGCGCAATCGACCGGCGACGCGAAGATCGACGCGGCGGTGATCGCGGCGGTCGAGTCGCTCGGCCGGGTCGACGAGGCGCCGCCGCCCGCGACCGCGTATCCGGTGCTCGTCAGGCTGCAGGGGCGCAAGCCGGCATGACGACACGTGCGCGAATGGCGAATCGATCGATGGGGCAGGTCCGTCGCACGGACGCTGCCGGAAAAGAAACGGAAATTGTTCGGAGTGCTTCCATGATTCACAAGATGAACGGACGGGGTGCGCTGCCCCGCAACGGCGCGCTGCCCGCGCGTCTGTCGCGCGTCGGCGCGGCGGTGCTGGCGCTCGGGCTGACGTGCGCGTCGACCGCTCACGGGCAATCGCTCGAGGCGCAGGCGGCGACGGGCAAGGCCGCGCCGACCGAGAGCGTGGTGATCAACCTGATCAACCTGCTGGTGAAGCGCGGCGTGCTCACGCAGCAGAACGCGAACGAGCTGATCAGCGAGGCACGCACCGAGGCCGTGCAGGCGCGGGCCGCGCGCGGCTCGGGTGGGCCGGTGGCGGCCGGCGCGGGCGTGATCAATCCGCCGACGCAGCCGGGCGACGTTGCGGTGCCGTATGTGCCGCAGCTCGTGCGCGACCAGATCCGCGACCAGGTGAAGCAGGAAGTGATCGCGCAGGCGAAGGCCGAGAACTGGGCGCAGCCGAACACGTTCCCCGACTGGGTGTCGCGCATCAAGCTCGACGGCGACATGCGCGTGCGCGACGAATACCACTTCTACGGCAGCCGCAACGCGAACAACGTGACGAATTTCGCGGCGATCAACCAGGGCGGCGGGTTCGACATCAACCCGAACACCAACACGACGCAGCTGCCGACGCAGAACACCACGCAGAACCGCAACAACCTGCTGCGCTACCGCGCGCGGCTCGGCGTGACCGCGACGCTGTCCGACGAGATGATCGCCGGCCTCCAGCTCGCGAGCGGCAACGACAACGGCCCGGTTTCCACCACGGGGACGGCCGGCGGCGGCTGGGGCAAGAAGAACATCTGGCTGAACAAGGCGTTCTTCGCGTACCGGCCGACGCCGTGGCTGAACCTGACGGCCGGCCGTTTCGACAACCCGTTCTTCAAGTCGGACCTGGTGTTTTCCGACGACCTGATGATGGACGGCCTCGCCGCGAACCTGCGCCATGCGCTGCCGTGGAATCCGGACGTCACGCTGTTCGGCACGCTCGGCGTGTTCCCGATCCAGTACACGAGCGAGAACTTCCCGTCCAACAGCACCGACAAGGCCGGCAGCGACACGAAGTGGATGTTCGGCGCGCAGTTCGGCGCGGACTGGAAGATCGACGCGAAGAACCGGCTGCGCGGCGCGGTGGCGTACTACGACTTCCAGAACATGCGCGGCACGCTGTCGTCGCCGTGCGCGCTGTATCTCGGCGCGACCAGCTGCAGCACCGACAACCAGGCGCCGGCATTCATGCAGGGCGGCAACACGCTGATCGCGCTGCGCAACATCGTGCAGAACCCCAACCTCGCGCCCGGGATGACGCCGCAGCCGCAGCTGTTCGGGCTCGCGTACAACTACCGGCTGCTCGACCTGAAGGCGCAGTGGGATACCGTCATTGCCGACCGCTTCAAGGTGCGCCTGGACGGCGAATTCGTGCGCAACCTCGCGTACAACGACAACAAGGCGTTCGCCGCGGCATCGCTGCCGGTCAACAACTACGAGTCGACGTCGGTGAACGCGACGCGCGCCGACTACCGCAGCGGCCCGAACGGCTTCCTCGCGAAGGCGACGATCGGCGAGCCGGAGCCGCGCGAGAAGGGACAGTGGAACTTCTCGATCGCCTACAAGTACCTGCAGCCGGACGCCGTGCTCGACGCGTTCAACGACCCGGATTTCCATCTCGGCGGCACCAACGCGCGCGGCTACGTGATCGGCGCCGCGTATGCGGTCGCGCGCGACACGTGGGTGTCGGCCCGCTACCTGAGCTCGAAGGAAGTGTACGGGCCGCCGGTGTCGATCGACGTGCTGCAGCTCGAGCTCAATGCACGCTTCTGACCGGAGTCGCGGATGAACACGATCACTCGCACGATGTTCGCGGCCGGCCTGGCCGGCGCGCTGCTGCTGGCCGCCGGCGGCGCGCGCGCGCAGAGCATCGAGGACAAGCTGCGCAGCCAGCTGCGCTCGACCGTGCAGGCGCTGCGCCAGCTGCAGGATGGCCAGGCGCAGTTGCAGGCCGACAAGGCGGCTGCAGAGAAGCAGCGCGACGATGCGCTCGCGCAGCTGAAGACGCTGCAGGGGCAGCTTGCCGCGGCGCGCGGCGATTCGGGCGCCGAGGCGGCCGCGAAGCGCGCGCTCGCGGCGGAGCGGGCGGGGCGCGAGCAGGATGCGCGGTCGCTCGCGAAGTACAAGGCGTCCTACGAGGATCTGCTCGCGGTGTCGCGCGCACGCGATGCGCAGCATACGCAAGTGCAGAAGGATGCCGCCGAGCGTGACACGCAACTGAAAACCTGCGAAGCACACAATGCGGAGCTGTATCGCGTGGGCCACGAGATCCTCGACGCCTACGAGCACGTCGGGCTCGGCACGTTCCTGTCGTCGCGGCAGCCGTTCGCGCAGTCGGCGCGCGTGAAGTACGACGATCTCGCGCAGCGCTACGGCGATGCGCTGTATGCGGGCAAGTACGACCGGACTGCGCGTCCGGCCGTCGTGTCGCCGGCGTCCGCGGCGTCGGCGGGCGCCGCGACGGCGGCGCAGTGAGTGTGCGGTGCGTGCGGATCACGCACCCGCGGTTGAACCGATCGATTCGTTGAATACAAGGAACACGGACATGCAGGACACCCCTCTGAAGAACGCCGGCGACGCGCGCACGGCACACGACGTACCGCTCGAGACGATCAGCGCCGACCGGCTCGCCGACGTGCTGCGCGCCGCCGGCTATCGCGTGACGGCCGCCGAGCAGAACGGCGCGGTGCAGCTGATGAGCGCGAGCCAGGGGATCGGCTTCGCGGTGCGCTTCGGCAATCCCGCCGCCAGGCTCGCGCTGCAGGACACCGAGCCCGGCGCGCTGCCGTACATCGACTACACGCTGTCGTGCGTGCTGCAGGTGCAGGGCGACCTGCCGGCCGAGCTCGTCGCGAACTGGAACCGCACGAAGCGGTTCGCGCGGCTCGCGAGCCATGGGCAGTTTCTCGCGCTGGAGATGGACGTGGTCGTCGCGGGCGGCGTGTCGGAGCGCTACCTGCGTTCGACGATCGAGCTGTGGGACCGGCTGATCCAGGAATTCCTGCTGCACCTGCGCAACCGTCCCGCGATGGCCGAGCAGGAAGCGGCGGCGCGCGTGGCAGCCGGCGAACCGGCGGCTGTCCCGCCTGCCCGCGAGACTGCCGCGCAGTCATGATCGCGGCCAGCCGGAACGCCGGCCGCCTGATCGGCGCCGCGCTGCGCGCGCTGCTGCCGGGCAGCCGTCAGCCCGCGGCGGGCCCGCTGTCCACCGGGGATGCGCCCGTCGTGTGGTGCGCGTATGCGGAAGGCGTTGCACGGCGGCTGCAGGCGGCGTTCGACGGCGAGGACGCGGCCGCGTGCCGGCTGCGCGCGCACGTCGGGCGCTGGGCCGACCGGCTCGCCGATACGGGTGACGACGTGCCGGTGCTGCCGGTGCGCGCGTGGCTCGACCGGCGCGGGCACGTGACGCGGATCGACAGCGCGCCGGCCAGCGACCCGGCGGTCGATGCCGCGCTGCGCGATGCGCTGGTCGGCCGGGCGGTCGGTGCGCCGCCGCCGCGCGGCATGACGCAGCCGATCGTGATGCGCGTGGCGCTGTCGAGCGCGCGCTAGCGCGCGCCGGCGGCGGCACGGAACGACGCGGGCGCCGCGCGACGGACGGCGTGCGCGAATCAAGAGCAATCGAGAGGGCAATCGAATCATGATGACGAAGATGAACGCGCTGGCGATGGTGGCGGCCGGCCTCGTGCTGGCCACGCCGCTCGCCGCGCATGCGCAGGACGACGTGATCGCGAACGCCGCGCAGGCATCGGTCACGCAGGCCGATATCGCGGAGCTGCTGAAGGCGGTGAGCCCCGAAGGGCGCGAACGGCTCGCGGCCGATCCGGCCGCGCTGGACCAGGTCGTGCGCTCGACGCTCGCGCAAAAGGCCGTGATCGCCGAGGCGAAAGCGAAGGGCTGGGACAAGCAGGCGCAGGTGCAGCAGGCGGTCGAGCAGGCGCAGCGCGACATCGTCGTGCGCAGCTACCTGGCATCGGTGAGCGCGCCGCCGGCCGACTATCCGTCGGATGCCGAGATCCAGTCCACGTACGACAGGAACCGCGCCGCGTTCACCGCGCCGCGCGCGCTGCACGTCGCGCAGATCTACCTCGCGGTGCCGCCGAATGCGGATGCGGCGACCGTCGACAAGGCGCGCAAGCAGGCGGCCGATCTCGCGAACCGCGCGCGCGGCGGCGATTTCGCGGCGCTCGCGAAGGCGAACTCGCAGGACAAGGCGAGCGCCGCGAACGGCGGCGATCTCGGCTACGTGCCCGACTCGCTGATGCTGCCGGCCGTGCGGCAGGCGGCCGACGCGTTGAAGCCCGGGCAGGTGTCCGCGCCGGTCCAGACGCCGACGGGCTTTCACGTCGTGAAGCTGATCAACGTGCGCGCGGCCGCGCCGCGACCGCTGGCCGACGTGAAGGAGCAGGTGCGCGCGATGCTGCGCGCGCAGCGCGCGCAGCAGAACGCGCAAGCGTATCTCGCGAAGCTGGCCGCGAACGCGCCGATCAACGAAGACGCGCTGAAGAAAGCGCTCGCCTCCGCCCGATAGGTTCGCCCATGGCCTCTGTCCGTTCGACGCCGCGCGTCGATGCGCCCGACGTGCGCACGCCGGGGCGGCGGCGCGCGTCCGCCGCGGCCGATCGCCCGCGCATGCCGAAGGCAAACCCGTGGCCGGGCCGGCCTGGCGCGTGGCCGACACACTGTCCGCTCTGCTTCGGTGCGCTGGAGCCGCTGCCCGGCGCGGGCGGCTACGCGCGGCACCGCAGCGCGCGCTGCTCCGCGCAGTGCGTGCTGACCACGCGCCAGTACCAGCCGGACGAGCTGGCGATCCGCGGCTCGCGCGACGCACAGGTCGCGGCGCGCCATCGCGAGCGCTTCCTCACGCAGTGGACGCGTCATTACACGCTGATGCGGCGCGCATGTCCCGCGCTCACGATCGAACGCTTCATCGCGGTGATCGCGTGCGTGGACGTCGCGGATCTCTGGTCGTACCGGATGCTGCGCGACGACGATCTCGCGGCCGTGCTGCTCGCGCTGGCCGGCTTCCTGCGCGTGCCCGACATGCCGACCGACGCGCCGACCGACACGCTCGCGCCGACGGTGCGCTGGGTCCGCTTTTGGTTCGACGCGAGCGTGCGCGACGTCGGCGATCTGTGGGCAGCTGGCGCCGACGCGCCGCGGCTGTTCCGCGTCGACTATCGCGAACCGCTCGTCACGCCGTATCCGACCGGCGCGCAGGTGCATGCGTGGCAGCCGGTCGACGGGATGCGCGACGCATGGGCACGGCAGGCCGACGCGAACGAACCGGCGGTCGACGTGGCCGATCGCGCGGCGTTCGCGCGCTTTCTGGCGCGGCCGTCGGCAAGCGGGGCCGGCGCATGAACCGGTGCGCGGATGAACCTGGAACGGCGACGCAAGCTTCGCCGAAGGAGGCTCGAATGACGTGGCGACGAAACGGAATCGCGGCGCTCGCCTGTGTGCTGCTCGCGGCCGGCGCGCACGCGCAGGGCAATCGCGCGGCACCGGCGCAGCCGGGCTCGGGCACGAAGCCGGTGTGCGTCGATGCGGAAGTCGACGGTGCGCGCGCGCTGTCGTACGACTGCCTGAGCGACCAGCTGAAACCGAAGACCGAACCGCAGGCGGGCGCGTCGCAGACGGATTCGGAGCGACTGTCGAAACAGCCGTCGAATCGCGTCGGCACGTTCAACCTGTCGACCGAGCAGAATCGCTTCGGCGCGAACTGGGGCAAGTCCGTGACGCCGCAGCGCCCCAACGCACCGGTGGCCGTGCCGCCGAAGTGATGCGCTTGCGCAGCCGCCATGCGCGTGGTGCGGCGGACGACCGATCGGGGGCAGGCATGAGCCGGTGGCGCACCGGCGCGAATCGACGAGGAGCAGCAACGTGAAATCGGGCAAGCACATTGGCCGCACGGCGGCGCTCGCGGCCGGGCTCGCACTGACGCTCGCCTGCGCATGCGGCGCAGCGCAGGCCGCCGATCGCGCGCCGCAGGCCGACGGCGCGCCGACAGTCGCGCTGCCGAACTTCGCCGCGCTCGTCAAGCGTGTCGGCCCGGCCGTCGTCAACATCAGCGTCACGCGCGAAGTCACGCAGATGGGCATCCAGCTGCCGCCCGGCATCGCGCCCGATCACCCGCTCGCGCCGTTTCTCGCGCGGCGCGTGATCGGCAACCGCGAGGAGGTGAGCCTCGGTTCGGGCTTCATCGTCAGCGAGGACGGCGTGATCCTGACCAACCGGCACGTGGTCGGCGATGCGGCCACCGTCGACGTGAAGCTGACCGACAAGCGGCAGTTCAAGGGCCGCGTGATCGGCAGCGATCCGGTGTCGGACGTCGCGGTGATCCGCATCGACGCGCGCAACCTGCCGGTCGTCGCGACCGGCGACCCCGCGCGCACGGAGGTCGGCGACTGGGTGATGGCGATCGGCTCGCCGTACGGGTTCGCGAACACGGTCACGCAGGGCATCGTCAGCGCGAAGTCGCGCTCGTTGCCCGGTGAGCGCGCGATTCCGTTCATCCAGACCGACGTGCCGATCAATCCCGGCAATTCGGGCGGGCCGCTGTTCGACCTGAACGGCCGCGTGATCGCGATCAACTCGATGATCTTCTCGAGGACGGGCGGCTACCAGGGGCTTGCGTTCGCGATTCCGATCGACATCGCGCTCGACGTGAAGGACCAGCTGCTGCGCACCGGCAAGGTCACGCGCGGCCGGCTCGGCATTGCCGTGCAGGAGGTCAGCCAGGCGCTCGCGCGCTCGTTCGGCCTTGCGAACCCCGACGGCGCGCTGGTCACGATGGTCGAGCCGGACGGCCCGGCCGCGCAGGCGGGGCTGCAGGCCGGCGACGTCGTGCTCGCGGTCGACGGCAAGCCGGTCGCCGAATCGGCGGACCTGCTCGGCACGATCGCCGGCATGCGCGCCGGACGGCAGGCCGACCTGCTCGTGTGGCGCGCGGGCCGCGCGACGCACCTCGCGGCGACGGTCGGCGCGTTCGACAGCGGGTCGGCGTCGAACGGCGGCGCGCAGGCGGCCGCGCGCTTCGGGCTCGCGCTGCGCGCGGCGACCGAGCAGGAGCGGCAGAAGCTGGGCGTGAGCCAGGCGCTCGTCGTCGAACAGGTGAGCGGCCAGGCGGCGCGCGCGGGATTGCAGCCCGGCGACGTCGTGCTGTCGGTCAACGGCACGCCGGTCGCGAGCATCGGCGCGCTGATGACGGGGATCGAGGCCGCGCACGGCAACGTCGCGCTGCTTGTGCAGCGCGGCGGCTCGCGGCTGTATGTGCCGATCGAGATCGGATGAGCGCAGCCGGATACGTGGCGCGCGCAGGCGAACGGGAATGACGGGGGACGTGATGAAGCGAAGGCTGGAATGGACGGTTTCCGGATGGCCGCGGGCGCTCGCGTTCGCGTGCGTGCTGGCCGCGTGTGTGCCGGCCGCGGCACAGACCGCCGACGTGCCGCGGCCGTGGATCAGCTATGCGCAGCTCGTTGGCCACCAGTTCCAGGCGTGGCTCGAAGCCGACGGCGACGCGGCCGACCGGCTGCACCGGTATCTCGAGGCGCGCGTGCTGAACGCGAGTGCCGATGCGCCGCCGCCCGCGATCGTCGTGCGTGCGTGGATCGGCCCGAACGGCGCCGTCACGCGCGTCGAGTTCGCGTCGCTCGGCGAGCCCGACGCGGATGCGACGCTTCGGCAACTGCTGACAGCGGATCCGCTGACCGAACCGCCGCCGCCGGACATGCTGCAGCCGTTGCGGGTGCGCCTGCGGCTGACGCCGAATCTCGACGCGGCTGCTGCTGCGCCGGCGCCGGCGGCGTCGGCGGTACGCACGCCGTGATATTGCCTGCGCGGCGCCAGCATCTGCGTGCGGCGACGTTGCGCGATGGCGCGGTGGATTTCGCGCGGGCGTAGTGCCATGCATGTGACCTTCGCGGCATGTCGAGTGTCGGTTCGTGTGCGGGTGACGATGCGGATCGCTGCCTTCGTCGTGCGCCGAGCGCCGGTTCCGGTGCGGGCGGTGACGTGGATCGCCGCCTTCGCGGCGCGCCGGTCACCGGTTCGCGTGCGGGCGGTGATGCGGATCGCTGCCTTCGCCGTGCGCCGATCGCTGGTTGGCCTGCTGGCCGTGGGGCCGATCGCTGTCTTTGTCGCGCCCCGATTGCCGGTGTGCGTACGGCGTGTCGCGCGGATCGCGGCTGCGCTTGCATGGGCCGGCGGCGTACCGCTCGCGCCAACCGCGCAGGCAGACCCGCTAGCGCAACCGGCTCCGCTCGCGATCCGTCCACAACCCGATGCCCGCACGCTCGACGTGAATGCCACCGGCATCTTCATCAACGATGCCGGCGACGTGCTGACCGCGCGGCACGCGGTCACCGGATGCGGCAGCCTGTTCGTGATCAAGGATGCGCGCGTCGCGCGGGCGCGGGTGCTGGCCGTCAGCCCGGACCGCGATCTGGCGGTCGTCGGCAGCACGCTTCGCCCGCTGCTGGCCGCCGCGTTCGCGCGCACGCCGCCCGGCGGCGGTGCGCAACCGGTGTTCGCGGCCGGCTACGATGCGCTGCGCCGGATGCCCGATCGCGCGACGGCGGTCGTCAACGGCCTCACGCGGCCCGGCGCGCGCGCCGACGATCTCACGCTGATGCTGGCCGCGACGAACGGTGCGAGCGGCGCGGCCGTGCTCGACCAGGCGGGGCGCGTGATCGGCGTCGTCACGGATCGCGCCGACGTGTCGGCCGGCGACCCGCGCGCGGTCGCGACGCGCGCCGATGCCGCGCGCTACGTGATCGCGGTGCCCGTCGAGCCGGTCAAGGCGTTCCTCGCGGCGAGCGGCGTGCGCTACGACGAAACCGACGCGCCGCAGCTCGAGCCGATGCAGCCGCATGCGGCGCGCGCGGCGACGCTCGAGGTGGGAATCCTGTGCGGCGAGTGACGGGCTATCTCGTAATAAGATATGACGTCAAGGCGTTGGCGGGACGATGACACCTCTTCCCCTCGAAAGGACCCTCTCATGGACCTCACCCAATTGGGCGCGCATGTCGCCCAGTCCGGCATCGGCGAACGGCAGAAACATGCGCAGGCGTTGATGTACGGGATGGCCGACATCCTGGAATACGTGTCCGGCGGCGTCTGCTACGATGCCGCCGCCTTCGTGAGATACCTGCTGGCCGGGCACACGATCATCACGCCCGCGATGCTGCTCGATACCATCGGCCAGAACTGGCGGCCGCGCTTCAACTTCGAGGCAGGCCATGAATGGGACGGGCAGAGCGGCATTCCGGCGGGCACCGCGGTCGGCTTCTCGCGCAACGGCACGGTTTTTCATGCGGCGATCGCGGTCGGCGGCGGCCGGATCCGGGGCGTCAACGGCGGGCGCCTCGGAAGCGGGTGGATGTATGCGGTCGATCTCCCGCGCGTGCTGCCGCGCAACGACGACGGCACCTTCTCGTACGACCGGACCAGCATCCGCGTCTACCTGTCGCGCTTGTAACCGGCCGCGCGTCCGGCGATTTCCGCATGGCGTCCCGCCGTCTATCGCTGGTATCCTCTCGATCGTGGACGACTATTCACTGGATCGCGACGGCGTACGCGGCGTTCCGGCGATGCCCGCAGTGGCGAGCACGGGGCGTGCGCTGGAGTAGCATGACTGAATGTCCGCAGCGATCCACGACCTGTTTTGTGATCGATTTCCTTTCGTCCGTGTACCCATGGCCAAGACAACGATGAGCGGCGCACCCGAATCCGGCGCGGCCGGCGACGACGACACGTCGGGCGGCGCGTCGTCCTATCTCGTGCCGGGCCTCGAGCGCGGGCTGCGCATCCTCGCCGAATTCTCCGCGCGCGAGCCGGTGCTCGGCGCGCCCGAGCTGTCGAAGCGCATCGGCATCCCGCGCACGACCACCTTCCGCCTGCTGCAGACGCTCGAAGCGCTCGGCTTTCTCGAGCGCGTGAACGGCGACCGCTATTTCCGGCTCGGCGTCGGCGTGCTGCGGCTCGGCTTCGAATACCTGAATTCGCTGGAACTGACCGATCTCGGCACGCCCGTGCTCGAACGGCTGCGCGATGCGACGGGCCTGTCGACGCACCTGCTGATCCGCGACCAGCGCGATGTCGTGTTCGTCGCGAAGGCACAGAGCAATACGTCGATGTTCGGTTCGGTGAAGGTGCACGTCGGCACGCGGCTGCCCGCGCATGCGACCGTGCACGGCCACGTGCTGATGGGCGACCTCACGCGCGACGCGCTGCGTCAGCTGTATCCGGAAAAGCGGCTCGAACAGTTCACCGAGCGCACGCCGGGCACCGTCGACGAGCTGTACGAGCGCGTGCGTCATTACGCGCGGCTCGGCTACGCGGTCAGCGAGGCCGCGTTCGAGAGCGGCATCTCGGCCGTGACCGCGCCGGTGCGCGACCATTCGGGCGTGATCGTCGCGGCGATCACCGCGACGGTGCCGCGCTCGGAGATCGGCGAGGCCGGCGAAAAGGAGCGGCTCGTCGAAGCGGTGTGCGGCGCGGCGGTCGACCTGTCGCAGCGCCTGAACTACCGGCCGCTCGAAAGCGACCCGACGTTCGCGCACGCGCGCCACCGGGTTGCGATGTTCTGATCCGTCGAGCGAGCCGTATCGTACGGCTTGGGCAACAGCCAATGAACGCCAACGAAAAGAGCAGCCCGCGGGCTGCTCTTTTCGTTTCGGGCATCGGGCGCACGCGCCCGTCGCCGCTCAGAACGAGTGATGAATGCCGGTCAGCACGATCACCTGGTTCGCGGTGCTCGACGCGCCGGCCGTGAAGAACGCGGCCTTCGCGCCGCCCGAGCCGTGCTCGACCAGCACGTTCGCGTAGAGCTGCGTGCGCTTCGACAGCGAATAGATGTCGCCGAGCTCCACCTGCGTCCAGCGGCGGCCGGCGAGCGTCGTGGTCGCCGCGCCGCCCGCGATCGTGTTGAACGCGCTGCTGCGGTAATTCACGCCCGCGTCGTAGCTCTGGAACGTGTCGGAGAACCCGTTCGACTGCATCTTCACGCGCGTATAGAGGCCATGCACGAGGAAGTCGCCGAGCTGGTACGACGCGCCCACGCCGATGTTCTCGACCTTGTTCGCGAGGTAGCCGTTCGCGGTGTTCTGCCCCTGGAACGACGTGATGCCCGTCTGGCTGATCAGGATCGAGCGGTCGTGCTCGTTCGAGTAGACGGCCGACGCCTTGAACGGCCCGTTCGCATAGTTGAGCGCGACACCGACCGACTTGCCGGTCGAGAAGTTCGTCGTGTTGCCGAGCGCCATCGTCGCCGCGGCCGAGAAGCCGGCGAAGCTCGGCGAGCGGTACTTGACCGCGTTGTTGTACGGCACGTTGCCGGTCGCGGCGAGCCCGTCGATGTTGCCCGGGTGGAACGCATACCAGCTCATCGCGAGGTACGCGGTGCTGAGCGGATCGAGATAGTCGAACGTCAGCGGCGTCTGGCGGCCGAGCGTCAGCGTGCCGTAGCGCTCCGAGCTGAGGCCGACGAACGCCGCGCGGTTCCAGATGGTGTTCGCGGTCGCGAACTGGCCGTTGTTCGTATAGAAGCCGTTTTCGAGCTGGAAGATCGCCGACAGGCCGCTGCCGAGATCCTCCTTGCCTTTCAGGCCCCACCGGTCGGGCTGCGTGTTGCCCTGGATCATTGCCCACTTCGCGTGGCCGCCGACGTTGTTCACGTACGCGACGCCGGCATCCATGCTGCCGTACAGCACCACGCTGCTCTGCGCCCACGCGCCCGACACGGCACCCATTCCGATGACTGCTGCTGCTACCGCATGCTTGACCATTTGATCTCCTGACTCTCCGAACCTGATGAAAACGGCCCGTGGCGGCAGGCGCGGGGACGGCCGGCCGTCGCGCGTTTCCTGCCACCGGGGCGGGCATTTCTTGTGTTCCATATAAGGAACAACGTGCCTCTGATGGAATGGAGTATAGAGGCGCGGCGCGTCGTATCAAAAATAAATTTATCGGGTCTGATTGGGTTGAGGGCGATCCCCAACCTGGCTCGGGGAATCCTGGAAAAAGGACTTAAATCCCCGTGCACAAACAAAAAATCACATTTGACGAGATAGGCGGCGAGGGCCCGCCGTCGGTCGGTCGGTGTTTTCCCTAGGACATGCAGCTTTTTGTTTTACTCGTGGAAAGTCGCTCCTATAATCACCATCCATAAACTGCTGTTCCGGATATGGAACAAGTCAGGAGCGAACCGAGAGTCGATCAGAAGGAAGGGTGTGAGATGTCTGAACAATGGATTTGCGCCGGGCACGCCGGCGCGCTGTCGGAAGACACGCCGATCGAGTTCAAGCGGACCGACGGTGTCGAAATCGGGATCTACCGCGTCGGCGACGAGGTGTATGCGCTCGAGAACGTGTGCCCGCATGCGTACGCGCTGCTGACGCAGGGGTTCGTCGACGAGGGCACGGTCGAATGCCCGCTGCACGAGGCCGTGTTCGACATCAGGACGGGCGAATGCCTGAAGGGCCCGGGCGGGCGCGCGCTGAAGCAGTACGCGGTGCGCCTTGCGGGTGAAGAAATCCAAGTCAAGGTGGAATGACATGAAAGAAGCGACCGTCAACTTCAATCCCTTCCTGAAGCCGTGGGTGGCGCCTCAGCCGAACAACGTCGCCGGCAAGGGACAGATCGAGATCCCGGGCCAGGTCGAGAACCAGGTCTGGCAGAACCGCAAGGCCGCGCCGACGCAGTACGAGAACGATCTCGGCGATGCGCTCGAACGCGTGTTCGAGAGCGGTGCGACCGAGCTGGACGATGTCGTCGCGGGCCTGAACCGCATCGGCTTTCGCGCACCGGACGGCACCGCCTGGACCGCCGAGCGTTTCCGCGCCGAAATGGCCTCGCTCGCGGAATGACCGCAGCGACCGCGCCGGGCGCCTGAGCGCCGACCCGACAACCGCATCCGGAGCACACTGATGACGTCCCCCGACCAACACGAAGCCCAACACGACCCGGTCCGCGACTACCTCGACCGCGGCATCAAGAACTACTGGTATCCCGTCGCCCCGAGCTGGCAGGTGTCGAACGCGCCTGTCGGCCTCACGCGCCTGTCCGAGCAGATCGTGCTGTGGCGCGATCACGAGGGCAAGGTCCACGCGCTGGAAGATCGCTGCCCGCACCGCGGCGCGCGCCTGTCGCTCGGCTGGAACCTCGGCGGCAACATCGCCTGCTGGTATCACGGCATCGAAGTCGACGGCGGCGGCACGGTCAGCCGCGTGCCGGCGGTCGCGAACTGTCCGCTCGAAGGCACGAAGTGCGTGAAGTCGTATCCGGTCGAAGAACAGGCCGGCGCGATCTTCCTGTGGTTCGGCGACGAAGCGCACGGCGAACCGGCGCCGCTGAACCTGCCGGAAGAACTGGTCGCCGACGAGTACGGCCATTTCCTGTGCGTGTCGAACTGGAAGTGCAATTACCAGTACGCGATCGACAACGTGATGGACCCGATGCACGGCGCGTACCTGCACGCGACGTCGCACTCGATGGCCGAAGGCGACAAGCAGGCCGAGATGCGCGTGCGCAAGACGGAAACGGGCCTGATGTTCGAGAAGATCGGCCAGCGCGACGTGAACTTCGACTGGGTCGAGCTCGGCGAAACGGGCTGCCTGTGGATGCGTCTCGCGATTCCGTACAAGCAGAAGTTCGGCCCGGGCGGCAACTTCGGGATCATCGGCTTCGCGACGCCGGTCGACGGCGACAACTGCCAGGTCTACTTCTGGCGCACCCGCAAGGTCAGCGGCTGGCAGCGCGACGTGTGGCGCTTCATGTACCGCAACCGCCTCGAGGGCCTGCACTGGGACGTGCTCGAGCAGGACCGCTACGTCCTCGAAAGCCTCGCGCCGCATGCGCGCGATCACGAATACCTGTACCAGCACGACGTCGGCATCACGCGCGTGCGCCGGATGCTGCGCCAGCGCGCGCAGGAGCACCTGTCCGCGCTCGACGCGCACCGTGCGGCGCACGCCGCGGCGGAGCCGGCGAATGGCTGAGTCCGCACCGGTCGTATCGCTGCCGGGGCGCCGCGTGCTCGTCACGGGCGGCGCGCGCGGTCTCGGCGCCGCGTTCGTGAAGGCGCTGGTCGATGCGGGCGCGCAGGTCGCGTTCGGCGACGTGCTCGTCGACGAAGGCCGCGCGCTGGCCGCGCAGCTCGCGCAAGCCGGCCACACCGTGCATTTCCTCGCGCTCGACCTGGCCGATCCGGCGAGCGTCGACGCATTCGTCGCGCAGGGCGCGGCAGCCCTCGGCGGCATCGACGCGCTGATCAACAACGCGGCGATCACGAACTCGGGCGGCAAGCTGTCGACGGAACTCGACGTGTCGACCTGGGATGCCGTGATGAACGTGAACGTGCGCGGCGTGTGGCTCGTCAGCAATGCGGCGCTGCCGCACCTTGCGCGCTCGGGCCGCGGCGCGATCGTGAACCTCGCCTCGGACACCGCGCTGTGGGGCGCGCCGAAGCTGCTCGCGTACGTCGCGAGCAAGGGCGCCGTGATCGCGATGACGCATGCGCAGGCACGCGAGTTCGGCGCGCACGGCGTGACGGTCAACGCGATCGCGCCGGGGCTCACCGAAGTCGAGGCGACGGCCTACGTGCCGGCTGAACGCCATGCGTTCTACATGCAGGGCCGTGCGCTGACGCGCACGCAGGTGCCCGACGACGTGACGGGCCCGGTGCTGTTCCTGCTGTCGGACGGCGCGCGCTTCGTGACGGGTCAACTGCTGCCGGTGAACGGCGGCTTCGTGATGAATTGAATTGAAGTTTTCACTGGGAATGAAGGAGAGGACGATGGCGGACGCAGATCTCGAACGCAAGTCGTGGGACCAGCCGGAAGGCGCAAGCTTCGGCGACTGGATGGAAGGGCGTGTCGCGCGCCATGCGACGCGGCGCTACGACTGGGACGCGCTGAAGTTCCAGGCCGACTACGACCCGAAATATCGCCGTGCGCAGATGCGCTACGTCGGCACGGGCGGCACGGGCGTCGCGAAGGACGTCAACACGGTGCCGGCCGGCAACTTCACGTTTTCGACGATGGTCATCCCGGCCGGCAACATCGGCCCGAGCCACATCCACATCGACGTCGAGGAAATCTTCTTCGTGCTGCGCGGCAGGATGAAGGTGATCTGCGAGCGCGACGGCGAGACCTGGGAAGCAGTCCTCGGCGAGCGCGACCTGATCTCGGTGCCGCCGGGCGTGTATCGCACGGAAATCAACATCGGCGAGGAAGACGCGCTGATGTGCGTGATGCTCGGTTCGCCGAAGCCCATCACGCCGACGTATCCGCCGGATTCGCCGCTCGCGAAGATCAAGCGCTGAGACGGGGCGGAGCAAGCAATGCGTGTCATCGACAAACGTGAACGCGACCGCACCGCGGCGTTCGCCGCGCTGCTCGGGCAGTTTCCCGATCAGCGCTGCGCGGCCGGCGCGGCGGGCACGATCGGCTACCGTGAGGCTGGCGCAGGCGAGGCCGGCGCGCAGCATGCGGGCCACGCGCTGCCCGTCGTGCTGCTGCACGGGATCGGCTCGGGCGCCGCATCGTGGGTGCGCCAGCTCGACACGCTCGGCGCGTCGCGCCGCGTGCTCGCGTGGGATGCGCCCGGCTACGGCGTGTCGACCCCCGTGCACGGCACGTCGCCTGCGGCCGCCGATTACGCGGCGTCGCTGAACGCGTGGCTCGAGGCACTCGGCATCGAACGCTGCGTGCTGGTCGGGCATTCGCTCGGCGCGATCATCGCGGGCGGGTTGGCCCGCGTGATGCCCGCGCGAATCGCCGGCCTGCTGCTGATCTCGCCCGCGGGCGGCTACGGCAGCGCGCCCGCGCAAACGCGCGACACGCGCCGCGATGCACGCCTTGCCATGCTCGACGAACTCGGCCCGGCCGGGCTCGCCGAGCAGCGCAGCGGCAACATGCTGTCCGGATTCGCGAGCGAGGATGCGCGGGCGTGGGTGCGCTGGAACATGGCGCGCATCGTGCCGGCCGGCTATGCGCAGGCCACGCATCTGCTCGCGAACGCCGACCTGGCAACCGATCTCGCGGGCTTCAGGAGCCGCGCGGCGGTGGCCGTTGGCGCGCACGACGCGATCACGCCGCCTGCCGCGTGCGAACGTATCGCGGCCGCGCTGCACGTCGGGCTGCAGGTGATTCCGCAGGCCGGTCACGCCGGTTATGTGGAAGCGCCGGATGCCTATTCCGCACTGATCGATGCTTTTTGTCGCCAGTGCGATCAACAGCGGGGGCGGGCATGAGCGAACCGCTGCAACAACCAGAATCCGACACCGCGAAGTCCGAGGCCAGCTATGTGGTGCCGGGCCTCGAACGCGGCTTGCGCATCCTCGCCGAATTCTCGCCGCGCGAGCCGGTACTCGGTGCGCCGGAACTGTCCAAGCGCCTCGGCATTCCGCGCACGACGGTGTTCCGTCTGCTGCAGACGCTCGAATCGCTCGGCTTTCTCGAGCGCGCGGACAAGGATCGCAACTACAAGCTCGGCATCGCCGTGCTGCGGCTCGGCTTCGAATACCTGAGCTCGCTCGAGCTGACCGATCTCGGCCTGCCGGTGATCGAGAGCCTGCGCGATGCGACCGGTTTCACGACGCACATCGTGATCCGCGACGGCCGCGACGTGGTGTTCGTCGCGAAGGCGCAGAGCCAGTCGCCGGTGTTCAGCTCGATTCGCGTGAATGTCGGCACGCGGTTGCCCGCGCATGCGACGACCCATGGCCACGTTCTGATGGGCGACCTGTCGCTGAAGGAGTTGCGTGCGCTGTATCCGGACGGCAAGCTGAACCGGATGACGAGCGCGACGCCGGAATCGGTCGACGCGTTGTACGAAGTGATCCGCGAGGATGCGCTGCGCGGCTACGGCGTCAGCAATTCGTCGTTCGAGCGCGGCATCTCGGTGGTCACGGCGCCGGTGCGCAACGACACGCAGAAGATCGTCGCGTGCATCACGGTGACGGTGCCGCGGCCGGAGATCGACGCGGCGCTGATCGCCGACGGGCTGATCGACAAGGTGCAGCGCGCGGCGGCGGAACTGTCGCGGCGGCTCAATTACCGCTCGGACGACGAGCACACGTTTCTCAAAGCTTTAGGACTCCGATGATTGAGATCGATCTGACCGGGCAGGTGGCGGTGGTGACGGGCGGTTCGTCCGGCATCGGCCTCGCGACTGCCGAACGGTTCCTGCAGGCCGGCGCGTCGGTCGCGATTTGCGGCCGCGACGGCGAACGCCTCGCGCGCGCCGAAGCGAGGTTCGGCGAGCGATACCCGGGGGCGCAACTGCTGGCCGTGCGCTGCGACGTACTCGACGAAGCCGACGTGGCCGCGTTCGCGCAGGCCGTGTCCGAGCGCTTCGGCCGGGCCGACATGCTCGTCAACAACGCGGGCCAGGGCCGCGTGTCGACCTTCGCCGACACGACCGACGACGCATGGCGCGACGAGCTCGAACTGAAGTACTTCAGCATCATCCGCCCGACGCGCGCGTTCCTGCCGCTGCTGCGCGACGCGCAGGCGCCGAGCATCACCTGCGTGAACTCGCTGCTCGCGCTGCAGCCGGAGCCGCACATGGTCGCGACGTCGTCGGCGCGCGCGGGCGTGCTGAGCCTCGTGAAGTCGCTCGCGACCGAACTGGCGCCGCAGCGCATCCGCGTGAACTCGATCCTGATCGGCATCGTCGAGTCGGGCCAGTGGCGCCGCCGCCACGAAGCGCAGGCGCAGGCCGGCGAAAGCTGGGAGGACTGGACGGGCGCGCTCGCCCGCAAGAAGAACATTCCGCTGAACCGCTTCGGCACGCCTGACGAGGCAGCCTGGGCACTTTTTTATCTCGCAACGCATCTGTCGTCCTATACGACGGGCAGCCATATCGACGTTTCTGGAGGCTTTGCACGCCATGTCTAAAAAAACCACGGTTGGCGAGCTGATTGCCGCCTTTCTCGAGCAGTGCGACGTCAAGACCGCATTCGGTGTCATCTCGATCCACAACATGCCGATCCTCGACGCGATCAACTCGCGCGGCAACATCCGGTATGTCGGCGCGCGCGGTGAAGCGGGCGCGGTGAACATGGCCGATGGCCTGGCCCGCGTGTCGGGCGGCCTGGGCGTCGCGTTCACGAGCACGGGCACGGCGGCGGGCAACGCGGCCGGCGCGATGGTCGAGGCGCTGACGGCCGGCACCGCGCTGCTGCACATCACGGGGCAGATCGAAACGCCGTACCTCGACCAGGATCTGGCATACATCCACGAAGCGCCGGACCAGCTCACGATGCTCGACGCGATCTCGAAGGCCGCGTTCCGCGTGCGCACGGTCGAAACCGTGCTGCCGACGATCCGCGAAGCGGTGCGCATCGCGCAGACCGCGCCGACGGGCCCGGTGTCGGTCGAGATTCCCATCGACATCCAGGCCGCCGCAATCGAATGGCCGGACGACCTCGCGCCGGCGCACGTCGCGGTGCGCGAGCACGACGACGCACGCGTCGCGAAGCTCGCCGACGCGCTGGCGGCCAAGCGCCGTCCGCTGCTGTGGCTGGGCGGCGGTGCGCGCCATGCGCGTGCGGAAGTCGAACGCCTCGTGAAGCTCGGCTTCGGCGTCGTGACGAGCGTGCAGGGCCGCGGCGTGCTGCCGGAAGACCACCCGGCGACGCTCGGCGCGTTCAACGTGCATTCGGCCGTCGAAGCGTTCTACAAGACCTGCGACGCGCTCGTCGTGGTCGGCTCGCGCCTGCGCGGCAACGAGACGCTGAAGTACAAGCTCGCGCTGCCGCGGCCGCTGTTCCGCGTCGACGCCGACGCGCTCGCCGACAACCGCGGCTATCGCAACGAGCTGTTCGTGCACGGCGATTCGAAGCGCGTGCTGGCCGAGCTGGCCGACCGCCTCGAAGGCCGCCTGTCCGTCGATCCGCAGTTCGCGGCCGATCTCGCGGCGGCGCGCGAGCAGGCCGTCGCCAGCGTGGCGGAGGGCCTCGGGCCGTACAAGACGCTGGTCGACACGCTGCAGGGCGCGGTGGGCCGCGACTACAACTGGGTGCGCGACGTGACGATCTCGAACAGCACGTGGGGCAACCGCCTGCTGAAGATCTTCGAGCCGCGTGCAGGCGTGCATGCGCTCGGCGGTGGCATCGGCCAGGGTATCCAGATGGGCATCGGCGCGGCGCTGGCCGGTTCGGCCGCGAAGACGGTCTGCCTGGTCGGCGACGGCGGCCTGATGGTCAACGTCGGTGAGCTGGTGACGGCCGTGCAGGAAAACGCGAACGTGATGATCGTGCTGATGAACGACCAGTGCTACGGCGTGATCCGCAACATCCAGGACGCGCACTACGGCGGCCGCCGCTGCTTCGTGCAGCTGCACCAGCCCGATTTCGCGCAGTTCTGCGCGAGCTTCGGCCTCACGCACTACCGGATCACGTCGCTCGACCAGGCGGAAGCGATCGTGCGCGAAGGGATCGCGAAGGAAGGACCGGTGATGGTCGAGGTCGACATGCTGTCGGTCGGCTCGTTCGCATCGGCCTTCGCGGGTCCCCCGGTGAAGAAGGAGGAAACGCCGTCGGAGCGCCAATATGCTTAACGGACGCAACCCGGGCCACGCACACGCGCATGCGCCCGTCGACGTCGTGATGATCGGCTTCGGCGCGATCGGTGCCGCCGTGTATCACGCGGTCGAGCACGACGCGTCGTTGCGCGTCGCGCACGTGATCGTGCCCGAGCACCAGCGCGAAGCGGTGCAGCGTGAGCTCGGCGGTGCGGTGGAGGTCGTGTCGTCGGTCGACGCGCTGGCCCGCCGCCCCGAGTTCGCGCTCGAATGCGCCGGACACAGCGCGCTCGTCGATCACGTCGTGCCGCTGCTGAAGGCCGGCACCGACTGCGCGGTCGCGTCGATCGGCGCGCTGTCCGATCTCGCGCTGCTCGACGTGCTGTCGCAGGCCGCTGACGAAGGCGACGCGACGCTCACGCTGCTGTCCGGCGCGATCGGCGGGATCGACGCGCTGGCGTCGGCGAAGCAGGGTGGCCTCGACGAGGTGCTGTACGTCGGCCGCAAGCCGCCGCTCGGCTGGCTCGGCACGCCCGCGGAGGCACTGTGCGACCTGCGCGCGATGACCGAAGAGAAGGTGATCTTCGAAGGCACCGCACGCGATGCCGCGCGGCTGTATCCGAAGAACGCGAACGTCGCGGCAACCGTCGCGCTGGCGGGCCTCGGCCTCGACGCGACGCGCGTGCGCCTGATCGCCGATCCGGCCGTCGCGCGCAACGTGCACCGCATCACCGCACGCGGCGCATTCGGCGAGATGTCGCTCGAGATGAGCGGCAAGCCGTTGCCCGACAACCCGAAGACGTCCGCGTTGACCGCGTACTGCGCGATCCGCGCGCTGCGCAATCGCGCGGCCCGCTGCGTGATCTGAACGGACAACCCGGCCGGTCCGGCCATCCGGGCCATTGAACGGCCGCCTGCGCCACGGCACGGGCGGCTGCGCAGAGACAGATTTGTGGGACTTGTGACATGACTCCATTCGATACGCGCCTCGTACCCGACGGCGACATCCTGATCGGCGGCGAGTGGCGGCGCGGCCGTGGCGCGCCTTACGCGAGCCTCTATCCGGCCGACCAGTCGCTGAACATGGAAGTATCGACGGCGAACGCGGAAGACGCGGCCGAAGCCGTCGTGGCCGCCGACGCCGCATGGCGTCGCGCCGACTGGGCCGGGCTCAAGCCGCACCAGCGCGCGCTGGTGCTGTACCGGATCGCCGACCTGATCATGCAGCGTCACGAGGCGCTCGCGAACCTGCAGCGCCGCGACAACGGCAAGCCGATCGGCGAGACGCGCGTGCTGGTCGCGAGCGCGGCCAATACGTTCCGCTATTTCGCGGCCTGCCTCGAGACGCTCGACGAAGAACTGACGCCGTCGCGCGGCGAGTACCTGACGATGAGCGTGCACGAGCCGATCGGCGTGATCGCGGCGATCACGCCGTGGAACTCGCCGATCGCATCCGATGCGCAGAAGCTCGCGCCGGCGCTCGCCGGCGGCAACGCGGTGGTGCTCAAGCCGGCCGAGGTCACGCCGCTCGTGTCGCTCGCGCTGGCCCGCATCTGCGAGGAAGCCGGCGTGCCGAAGGGCGTGCTGAGCGTGCTGCCGGGCAAGGGCTCGGTGATCGGCGACGTGCTGGTGCGGCATCCGCTCGTGAAGAAGGTGTCGTTTACCGGCGGCACCGAAGTGGGTCGCGGCATCGCGCGCATCGCCGCGGAGAAGCTGATGCCCGTGTCGCTGGAGCTTGGCGGCAAGTCGCCGACGATCGTGTTCGACGACGCGGATCTCGATCACGCGGTCAACGGTGTGCTGTACGGCATCTTCAGCTCGTCGGGCGAGGCGTGCATCGCGGGTTCGCGGCTGTTCGTGCAGCGCGCGGTGTACGACGAATTCATGCAGCGCCTGGTGGCCGGCGCACGCAGGCTGCGCGTGGGCGACCCGACTCGGCCCGACACGCAGATGGGTCCGCTGATCACCGCGAAGCATCGCGAATCGGTGGAGCGCTACGTCGCGCTCGGGCTGGAGGAAGGCGGCCGCCTGCTGTGCGGCGGCGAGCGGCCGACGGGCGACGGGCGCGAGGACGGCTTCTTCTACCAGCCGACGATTCTCGAAGGCTTGCCGAACAGCGCGCGCATCTGCCAGGAAGAAATCTTCGGGCCGGTGCTGGTCGCGATGCCGTTCGACGACGAGGCATCGCTGATCGCGCAGGCCAACGACAGCGTGTTCGGCCTCGCCGCCGGCATCTGGACGCGCGACTACAAGCGCGCATGGCGCACCGCGCGCGCGCTCGAGACGGGCACCGTCTGGATCAACACGTACAAGCTGTTCTCGATCTCCACGCCGTTCTCGGGCTGGAAGGAGAGCGGGATGGGCCGCGAGAAGGGGCGTCTCGGCATCCGCGAGTACATGCAGCAGAAGAGCCTCTACTGGGGCTTGAACGACGCGCCGCTGCCGTGGGCGAACTGAGCGAAGGGGAATGACGCAATGAGCATCTTGGGTATCGAGCAGATCACGTACGGTGTCGACGACCTCGCGACGTGCCGGCGCTTTTTCGCCGACTGGGGGTTGAAGGAAGTCGCGCACGACGACACGCGCGCACGTTTCGAGACGCTGAACGGCTGCACCGTGCTGGTCGTCAAGGCCGACGATCCGTCGCTGCCGCCCGCGTTCGAAGCGGGCCCGACGCTGCGTGAAGTCACGTGGGGCGTCGCGACGCAGCAGGAAGTCGACGCGCTGCGCACGAAGCTGGCCGGCCAGCCCGGCTATTACGCGCAGGACGATGCGGTCGGCTGCATCGATCCGAACGGGATGGCGATCCGCGTCGAGGTCACGCGCAAGCGCGCGCTCGACATCACCGGCTCGCCGTCGAACGTGTGGGGCTGGACGGTGCGGGTCGACCAGCCGAGCGCGATCTATGCGCGCGCCGAGCCGGTCGAGGTCGGGCACGTCGTGTTCTTCACGAACTGCCTCGACGCGCAGGAAAAGTTCTATCACGAGCTGCTCGGCTTCGAGACGTCGGACCGCTATCCGGGCCGCGGCGCGTTCATGCGCTGCGCGCCGCACGGCGGCCACCACGACCTGTTCCTGCTCGCGCTGCCGAACGGCAAACGCGGCCTGAACCACGTCGCGTTCACGGTGCGCGACATCCATGAAGTGTTCGGCGGCGGCATGCACATCGACCGCTGCGGCTGGGAAACGCAGCTCGGCCCGGGTCGCCACCCGGTGTCGTCCGCGTACTTCTGGTACTTCCAGAATCCGGCCGGCGCGCTGATCGAGTACTACGCGGACGAGGACGTGCTGACGCCCGAGTGGCAGCCGCGCGAATTCGAACCGGGCCCGACCGTGTTCGCCGAATGGGCCGTCGACGGTGGCCTCGACGGCAACACGCGCCGGCAGAAGAACGCGAAGGCGCCGGAAGGCAAGTTCATGACGGAGCGCAAATCGTGAGCGAAGCGAACCCGCAGGAATCGGCCGCGCCGGGCACGGTCGTCGTGATCGGCGGCGGCCAGGCCGCCGGCTGGGTGCTGAAGACGCTGCGCGCGGAAGGGTTCGCCGGGCGCCTCGTCATGATCGCCGACGAGCCGCACCTGCCGTACGAGCGTCCGCCGCTGTCGAAGGCCGTGCTGGCCGGCGACGCCGACATCGAGACCGTGCGGGTCGTGCGCCCGGACGAATTCGACGCGCTGAACGTCGAGGCGTGGCAGCCGGAACGCGCGGCATCGATCGATCGTGCACGTCGCGTGGTGAAGACCGAAAGCGGCCGCGAGATCGACTACGACCGCCTCGTGATCGCGACCGGCGGCACGTCGCGCCGCTTGCCCGATGCGATCGTGAAGACGCCGAACCTGCACTACCTGCGCACGCTCGACGAAGCGGCCGCGCTCGGCGAGAAGCTGCGTGCGAGCCAACGCGTGCTCGTGATCGGCGGCGGCTGGATCGGCCTCGAGGTCGCGGCGACCGCGCGCAAGCTCGGCGTCGAAGCGGTTGTGGTCGAGGGCGCGCCGCGTCTGTGCGGGCGCTCGGTCCCGCGGATCGTGTCGGACTTCCTGCTCGACCTGCATCGCGCGAACGGCGTCGACGTGCGTCTCGGCGCGGCGCTCGCATCGCTCGACACGCAACCGGACGACGCATCGAAGGTGCGCGCGACGCTCGCCGACGGCACGACGATCGACGCCGATTTCGCGGTGGCCGGCATCGGCCTCGCGCTGAACGCGTCGCTGGCGAGCGACGCGGGGCTGGCGATCGACGACGGCATCGTCGTCGATGAATTCGGCGCGACCAGCGATCCGGCGATCTTCGCGTGCGGCGACGTCGCGAACCATCACAACGGCTGGCTGAAGCGGCGCGTGCGGCTCGAATCGTGGGCGAACGCGCAGAACCAGGCGATCGCGGCCGCGAAGGCGGTGCTCGGCGTGCGCGCCCCGTACGCGGAGATTCCGTGGTTCTGGTCCGATCAATACGACGTGAACCTGCAGATCCTCGGCGATCTGCCGGCCGATGCGCAGCTTGTCGTGCGCGGCGATCTTGCCGCGCGCCGCGCGACGCTGTTTTTCGTGGGCGATGGGCATGTGAGAGGTGTCATCGCCATCAACAACGCACGCGAGCTGAAGCTCGCACGCAAGTGGATGAACCAGGGCCGGGCAGTGGATACGGAAGCCCTGGCAGACACGACCAAAGCGCTTGCCTGACCGGCCAGGACGGCCAAAAGATCCAGGAGACAACCCGCATGAGCACTTTCGACAACGTCGTGGCCGGCAGGGCCACGATGGAAGCTGCCGCCTCCACGCCCGGCGCGATCATCGCGCGGCTCGAGCGGCTTCCGGCCAACGCGATGCAGATCCGCGCACGCGTGCTGATCGGCACCGCGACGTTCTTCGACGGCTTCGACGTGATCACGATCGCGGCGACGCTGCCGCTGCTGATTCACAAGTGGGGGCTGTCGCCGACGCAGATCGGCATGCTGATCGCGTCCGGCGCGATCGGCCAGCTGATCGGCGCGTTCCTGTTTCCCGCGCTCGCGGAGAAGCATGGCCGCGTGAAGGCGATCGCGTGGAGCTCCGCCGTGATCGGCATCACCAGCATCGCGTGCGGTTTCGCACCGACGTTCGAGGTGTTCGTGCTGCTGCGGATCCTGCAGGGGCTTGGGCTCGGCGGCGAGCTGCCGGTCGCGGCGACCTACATCAACGAAATCACGCGCGCGCACGGTCGCGGCCGCTTCGTGCTGCTGTATGAAATCGTGTTCCCGATCGGCCTGCTGGTATCGATGGCGCTCGGTGCTTGGCTCGTGCCGCGGTTCGGCTGGGAGATCATGTACTTCGTCGGCGGGCTGCCGCTGATCCTCGCGCTGGTGCTCACGCGCCTTGTGCCGGAGTCGCCGCGCTGGCTCGCGTCGCGCGGACGGCTCGCGGATGCCGGGCGCGCGGTCGGTGCGTTCGAAGCGTCGGTGCGCGGCGAGCTGCCGCCGGTCACGCAGGTGGCCGCGTTCGACGAGATGGTGCGTCAGCACCCGAAGCGCCGGATGAGCGACCTGTTCAGCGCCGCGTATCGCAAGCGCACGCTCGCGGTGGCGACGCTGTGGGCGACCTGCGGGTTCATCCAGTACGGGCTGTCCACCTGGCTGCCGACGATCTACAAGAATTTCTATCACGCGCCGCTGCAGCTCGCGCTGAATCTCGCGGTGATCGGCTCGGTGATGGGGGTGCTCGGTTCGCTCGCGTCCGCGCTGCTGGTCGACAAGCTCGGCCGCAAGCCGGTGATCGTGTGGTCGTTCGTGCTGTGCGCGCTGTCGCTGGCGCTCGCGGGCATCTATCACGCGTCGTCGGTGTATGTCGTCGCGGTCTTCTGCTCGCTGTCGCTCGGGCTGATGGCGTCGGGCTTCATCACCGCGTACGTCTATACGCCGGAGCAGTATCCGACGAGCATCCGCGCGTCCGGCTGCGGGCTCGGCAGCGCGTGGCTGAAGATCGCGTCGTTCGCCGCACCGATGATCGTGCCGCACGCGATCATCGGCGGCAATCTCGCGCCGGCGTTCTACCTGATCGGCATCGTGCCGCTGATCGCGGCGCTGACCGTTCATTTCGTCGGGATCGAGACGAAGGGCAAGGTGCTGGAGGCGCTGGAAGCGTAAGCGCGGCCGGCTGCAACGGCGGACATGGAAGGCCCGGGCAATTGAACTGCCCGGGCCTTTTGTGTCTGGGCGAATGCGTGCCGTTTCATGCGCATGAGCAACGCCGGCGAGCCGAGATCGGCTTCGGCCTGCGTCGCCGGTACTGGCGCGGCGGGTATATGCGCGAGCGGCTCGGCTTCGTCAGGGAAGGGCTGCTGCACGAAGGCCGGATCGTCGGCGACGGAGTGGCGGACCGCGCGCTGCACGGGTTGCGCGCGAGCGATCGACGCGGGTGATGCTGCGCCTCCGCTGCGAACGAATGTCGCATCGGCATCGTTTCGCGGTGGACTAGAGTCGAACGGTAGCGGACGCAACGATACCGGGAAGACGACGAATCATGGCCAAGAAATTTCCGCTGCATCCCAACCATCCGGAGCGGATCTGCTGGGGATGCGACAACTACTGCCCGACGCATGCGATGCGTTGCGGCAACGGCTCCAGCCGGACCCAGCACCCGTGCGAACTGCTCGGCGAGGACTGGTATCGCTACGGCGACTGGGGCATCGATTGCGAGGATGACGAAAGCGAAAAGGCAACCGCAGCGCCGGCGGGCGGGCAGTCGTAGCGACAAGTTGTCTCACCGTGCGCCGGTGGTTTGTTGATCTGCGTCACGGTGGCCGAAGGTGCGCCGAAACATCATGCGAAAAGATGCATAAAGCAAGCATCTTGAAGCGGGCGGGATGCCCGGCGGCCTGGAACACGCTTCCAGCCTGTCGTCCGAACCGGCCCGCGCCCCCATGATCGACAAAGGAGAACACCGTGTTTTGCTATCAATGCGAACAGACCGACCGGACCGGCGCACGGCCCGGCTGCGCGTCGGCGAAGGGCAACTGCGGCAAGGACGAGACGACGGCCGACTTGCAGGATCTGCTGATCCATGCGGTGAAGGGCATCGCGCAGTACGGCGCGATCGCGCGCACGATGGGCGTGCCCGACCGCGAAGCCGACCGGTTCGTGCTGTACGCGATGTTCACCACGCTGACCAACGTGAACTTCCATGCGGCGCGCTTCGTCGCGCTGCTGCGTGAGGCGGCGCAGACACGCGATCGCGTGAAGGCCGCGTGCGAAGCGCATGCACGCGCCGTGGGCACGGCCGTGCCGGTGCTGCAGGGGCCGGCCGCATGGCAGCCGGCCGACGATCTGGCCGGCTTGCTGAAGCAGGCGGCGACCGTCGGCATCGACGCGGGCCGCGACACGGTGGGCGCGGATATCGTCGGGCTGCGCGCGCTGGTGCTGTACGGGCTGAAGGGCGTGTGCGCGTATGCGCATCATGCGAAAGTGCTCGGCTACGAACGCGACGACATCTACGAAGGCGTCGAGGCCGCACTCGCGTTTCTCGCAAGCGATCCCACCGGCGTCGACGCGCTGCTCGCGCAGGCGCTCGATCTCGGCCGGCTGAACCTGACGGTGATGGAACTGCTCGACAACGCGAACACAGGCCGCTTCGGCGTGCAACAGCCGACCGCCGTGCGCGTGTCGCCGGTGGCAGGCAAGGCGATCCTCGTGTCGGGTCACGATCTCGGCGATCTGCACGCGTTGCTCGAACAGACGGCGGGCACCGGCATCCAGGTCTACACGCACGGCGAGATGCTGCCGGCGCACGCGTATCCGGCGCTCAAGGCGTTCCCGCATCTGGCCGGCAACTACGGCGGCGCGTGGCAGGACCAGCAGAGCGACTTCGCGCATTTCCCCGGGCCGGTCCTGATGACGTCCAACTGCATCATCGAGCCGCTGCCGCAATACCGGCAGCGCATCTTCACGACGGGGCCGGTCGGCTGGCCGGGCGTGCGCCATCTCGAGCATCACGATTTCTCGACGCTGATCCGCGCCGCGCAGGCACTGCCCGGGTTCGCGGCCACCGCGCCGGAGGAGACGATCACCGTCGGGTTCGGCCGGCATGCGGTGCTGGGCGTAGCCGACAAGGTCATCGACGCGGTGAAGGCCGGACAGATCCGTCACTTCTTCCTGATCGGCGGCTGCGACGGCGCGGCGCCGGGGCGCAACTACTACACCGAGTTCGCGGAACAGGCGCCCGACGATACGGTCGTGATGACGCTCGGCTGCAACAAGTACCGCTTCAACCGGCACGCGTTCGGCGATATCGGCGGCATTCCGCGCCTGCTCGACGTCGGGCAGTGCAACGACAGCTATTCGGCGATCCGGATCGCGACCGCGCTCGCCGATGCGTTCGAATGCGGCGTGAACGACCTGCCGCTGTCGCTCGTCATCTCGTGGTTCGAACAGAAGGCGGCGGCCGTGCTGCTGACGCTGCTCGCGCTCGGCATTCGCAACATCCGGCTCGGACCGACGCTGCCGGCGTTCGTCACGCCGGGCGTGCTCGCGGTGCTGGTCGATCAGTTCGGGATCCAGCCGATCGGTGACGCCCGTACGGACCTGGCCGCGGCGCTCGCGCGCCAGGCTGCGTGAGCGGGATCGTTCGATGAGCTACCGGATCGAGATCACGACGCGCGACGGCGTGCCGTTCGGCTTCGACTGCGAGCCCGGCCAGGATCTGCTCGCGGCGGCCGCGCAAGCCGACATCACGCTGCCGTCGCAATGCCGGCGCGGCAGCTGCGGCGCATGCCAGGCGACCGTTGTCGACGGCCCTTACGAGATGCAGGCGCACAGCGCCGACGCGTTGCCGGCCGGCCAGCCCGGCGCGGTGCTGCTGTGCCGGACGACGCCGCTCGGCGATCTGCAGGTTGCCGCGCCGTACGACCGGACCAAGGTGCTGCTGCAGCCGGTGCCCGTGCGCACCGCGCGGATCGCCGTGCTCGATACGATCGCGCCCGACACGCTGCGCGTCGAGCTGCAGATCGAGCCCGACGACGCGTTCGGCGCGGCGGCGGAGTTCGAGGCCGGCCAGTTCGCGGAGCTGGAGGTGCCGGGCAGCGGCTTGCGCCGGCCGTATTCGCTCGCGAACACGAGCAACTGGGACGGCCGTCTGGAATTCCTGATCCGGCTGCGGGCGGGCGGCTGGTTCTCGACCTATCTGCGCGAGCGCGCGCAGCCCGGCGATCCGCTGACCGTGCGCGTGCCGATGGGCGGGTTCGGCCTGTTCGCGGACAGCCTGCGGCCGCGCTGGTTCGTCGCGGGTGGCACGGGGCTCGCGCCGATCCTGTCGATGCTGCGGCGCATGGCCGAGTATCAGGAGATGGGCGACGCGCGGCTGTTCTTCGGCGTCAATGAGGAAAGCGAACTGTTCATGCTCGACGAGCTGGAGCGGTTGCGGGCCGAGTTGCCGCAGCTGCGGGTCGATCTGTGCGTGTGGCGACCGGGCATCGAATGGGCCGGGTTCCGCGGGACGCCGGTCGATGCGTTGCGCGCGGCGCTTGAGCAGGCGGACGTGCTGCCGGATGTCTACGTATGCGGGCCGCCGCCGCTCGTCGAAGGTGCGCGGGAAGTCGCCGTTGCGGCCGGCATGCCGGATGCGCAGTTCGCGAGCGAGCGGTTCACCGTGTAAGGCGGGCGTCGCGCGTGGCGGTGACGCACGCGCGGCGTTCCATCCGGCAGGCGGCCGCTTGCCGGATTGCCTGGTCGAACGTACTCTTGGTCGGAACCTTGGCCCACCAGCAGGTTTTCGACCATGCAAGCCCATCCTTTGCGCCTTTCTCCCGGTGACGATCTGCGCGCTGCCATCGAGCACGCATTGCGCGGGCTCGGCGCGCACGCGGCATTCGTGATCCAGGGGATCGGCAGCCTGAACGTCGCGCAATTGCGCTTTGCCGGCGTCGACGCACCGACCGAACTGCGCGGCGACCTCGAGATCCTGACGCTGGCCGGTTCGGTCTCGCCGGACGGCGCGCACCTGCACATGTCGGTGTCCGACGCACAGGGCCGTGTGTCGGGTGGACACGTCGCGAGCGGCTGCGTGGTGCGGACGACCGCCGAGATCCTGCTCGTGCTGTTGCCCGCGCATCGCTTCTCCCGTGAACCCGATGCGGGCACCGGGTTCAATGAATTGACGATCCGGCACGAGGGGGCATGAATGGCGAACGCCCGGTGCCGGTTGTGTCCGGACGTCGGTGAAAGCCGATTCGACACGACGATTCGATGCGTCGCCGCATGTCGAGCGAGGTGACTGTGAACGCTCAGTGCAGGATGCTCGTGACGTCGGCGCGAACCCTGGTCGATCGAACCTGGACGAACGATCCGGTGCCGTACGACGCGCTGCTTGGGGAAGCCCGGGCGTTGCTCGAAAGGGCGCTCGACGACAATCCCGACGAGGTCGCCGTGTTGACCTGCCTGGGGGCGGTGCTGTGCGGCCTTCGACTGCATGCCGAAGCGCGCGAGTACCTGGTGGAGGCGATCCACCTGGGATCGACGGACAGAAACACGTATTTCAACCTGTTTGTCGCGATGCTCGAGCGTTCGAGCATGAACGAAGCGCGGGCCGTATTGAAGCGTGGTGCGGCGTTCACGGCCGATCCCCTCACATGGGAAGCCTATTTCGATCCGCATGCGATGTAGGCGGCGGAGCGGGGCGATCGCGGTTCATTGCATCGAGGATCGCGAACCGACGTTCGACGTTGCCGGTAGTTGCGTCAGTCGAAGCATCGATCGGGAAAATGACGGCAAACACCGGAAACCGGCGCGGCATCGACTCGGGCGGCATGACGTACCGGCAACCTGCACCGCATGCCGAACCGCGTCAGTGCTTCGCCATCGCGACATCCTGATTGCCGCGCCCACTTACCAGGCAGCCGGACATGAAGGCCTCGCTCTGGCTGCTGGCGGCCGCGTTGCCGAAGCCCCGGCTGAGCGCGTCGTATTTCACCTGCTCGGCGCCCTGCGAGCACGCCGTCGGGCTGGCGTCGCGGCCTTGCGCGTGCAGCAGCGCGCGGTCGCCGATCAGGTAGGCCAGCAATGCGAAAAAAGCAATGTGTACGGCGCGTCTCATGATTCGTCTCCTCGTCGCTCGAGCGTAACGCGGACACGTTCGGCGAAGCACTTGGGGCTTCCCCCGGTAAACGTCTGTTGAAAGACCGGCTGGCCGGGCTGATCGCATCCTTTTTTTAACTGCGCGAGCAGGGAAAAAGGGTGGCAGTCGGCCGGACCGGCGGGCGATTGACGCGAGTTTGACGAATGTCAGTGTGCGGGCAGGGCGAGACGGTCGCGCTACCGGTCAAAGCGATAGCATGAATGCATGTTTAACGGAGCGCGATGTGCTGCAAGCGATGGACGCACCGGTTCCGGGTGAAGCAGGCTCGTATCGAACATCCCTGTCGAAATAGTGAGGAATCCAAATGCTCAACGTCTCTTCCGTCCTGATCAGCATGGCGCCGTTGTGGGTAATTCTGCTGGGCGCGTCTTCGTTGGCGACCTATCTCGTCTTCGTGCGCAAGGCCATCAAGTAACCATGTCGGCGCCGTGCGAAGGCGCACGTGTGGCGCATCGCGGCGTTCGTGCATGGCACACGACGGCTTGGCGTCGTGCAGGACGCATCGTTGCGTCGCCCCAAATGAAACGACCCGCCGAAGCGGGTCCATGACGACCTGGTCGCGCTGCGCGCATCGAGGTCTGCGGCGCGGTGCCGCCACCGCGACGGCGATGTGGCGGCGTTCAGCCGTTTAATGCACCGCCGTCACCGGCACATTCGAGATCCGCACGAGCCGGTCCATCACGCTGCGACGGAACATCGACAGCAGCGCGTGAAACGGATCGTGCCGCGGCGCGACGACGACGATTTCGTCGCAGCCGGTCTCGGCCGCGACGGCCGCGATCGTGTCGGCCACCGGCCCGACCTTCTTCACGATGCTGTATCGGACACCGGCCTCCCGCAACACCCGCTCGGCCATCGCCAGATCGTCGCACGCGAACTTGTCCTCGATCGAGCGCAGCCGCGACAGCGGGTGAAATGCCTCGAGCCGCGTCGCTTCGAGCGGCGCCTGTACGTTGATCAGCACGATCTCCGACGCGCACCGTTCGCGATACAGGAAGGTCGCGTGGCGGACCGCCTGCAGCGAGCGGGGCGAATGACCGACAGGAACCAGCAGCTTGAGCATGGACGATGCCCCGGAGTCGAGATGTTTCCAGCGTAGCGCGCCGCCGGAACGCCCGACCTAAAGAGATCGCGCGGCCGCATAAAAATGTCGTCAACGTAGGCCGTTGCGTGGCGCGCCTACTAGAAATATAAGAAATTTCAAGTTTATGCGCATAAACGTTTTCATCATCCGGTCGGCCAGTCGGCTATGGGCGTACAACAAGGTCTGCGGGAACGTAAGGCCTGCCGTTCGAATGCAACAAAGTCTGCGGCAACGGGATAAAACATGCTGCGTCGCGGCAATATTTGTGGACTAGGCGCTCTGCAAATCCAGACGTCCCCCCGCTACCATCGTCACGGGACAAAAGGCAAAAGTCTCACGGAGATTGCCGCTGAGTACTCACACTAGGATAGTTATGAAAACGGCTTGAGTTCGATGTCCCGAATGGATCTGCCGATCTACAACTTGTCCCGTGGGCGGACGCCGGGCGGCAGCAACAGAATTCGACCGCAGGGGCCGTGCAACCGACATGTCCATCGCGCAAATTAGCAGTAGCCGACTCGATAAACGCGTCCCGTCTCCGGGCCCTCAACGCTACGCACGTACGCAAGTCCAACGCGGGCTGAACTGACGGGCTCGAAACCGGGGAAGGCTGCGCTGAACAGTTCAACCGACTCTTCGAGCATGGTCGGGCTGACCAGATTGATCCGCATCCCGCGCTTTAGGTCGACGGCCGCACCTCGTACAAAACCCTCCAGTGCGAGGTTGACACACGAGGCGTTCGATCCATCGCGAACCGGCTCGTGAGCCGAGATACCGCTCGTCAGCGTGAACGACCCACCGTCGTTCAACCATGACTGGCCAACGAGCACGGTATTGACCTGGCCCATGAGCTTGTCGTGAAGGCCGATCAAGAAATTTTCGGACGTCATCTGTTCAAAGGGCCCGAAATGCACGGCACCCATCGATACGATGAGATGATCGACCTTGCCGATCGACTCAAAGAGACGCTGAATGTCCTTCGGATCGGTGACGTTCACCCGCCTGTCGCCTCTCGTTGCCCCGACTTCGATAATCTCATGCCGAGGCCGTAGCGCAGCGACCGCGGCTTTTCCGATAGTTCCTGTCGCGCCTATTACGACGATCTTGCTCATTTCAAACTCATAAATTAGTAACGCTAAAGAATATAAACGCCGCCTGTTAACGATGGTGCAATCATTATCGGCTGAACGGTAGCGGGTGGGCTGTGCTCGACGCTTGCTCCATTGCGCCAACGATGCGCGTCAGCCCGCACTCATCTGTTCGCGGCGTTCCGAGATGATCTTCTCGTAATCGATCTCAAGGCTCTGCTTGTTTATGTGCTCTGTCCATACGCGTTCGAGCTCGGCCAGGTCGCCTTTCTCGACTGCGTCATAAACCTCACGGTGCTCATCAACTGTCTTGCGCAGGTCAGCCATGCCGGTCGTCAATCCAAGAATGATGACCAACTGTCGTGCGGTACCTTCCCAGAGATGTCGGACCGCCTCATTGCCAGCGATGTCCACAATTTCCCTGTGAAAGGCGACGTCCGCCAGTGCGAGCTCATAGTAGTCCTGGCGCGTCACCATCAACTCGATGACGTCAATGCGATGTCGAAGGCGCTTTAGAAACTCCGGTGACTTTTGTTTTCCCCCTTCGACCATCCGGCGCAGCGCAACCAGTTCAAGCGCAATGCGTGCTTCGAGTAGATCCCTGACTCGTTCCCGCGTAACAGGTGTCAGCCGGATGCCTTTGTTGGGAATGCTGCTTACGATGCCCTGCATCTCAAGCATCCGTAGCGCTTCCCGCACGGGTACGCGACTCACCCCGAGCTTTTCGGCGATCTGGGACTCGATAATTCGATCACCCGGCAAGATCAGCCCTCGCGCTGCCCCGGCAACTATCGCGTCTACAGCCGCATCAACCATCGTGCGAGCCCGCACAGGCTCCCAGACCGGGGTTGCTCGATTATTCATCGCTTCTCTCTCATTGCCACTTGGCACCGACTCCGACGCGGATCAGCATAGTCCAGTTTCTCACGATTGTATACATGGATGCAATCGTGCAATGCGGGCGGCTGTTAAGCATGTGCTTGCAACACGCGCCTCTTCTACGTGGACTCCGGTGTTTACCCGTGAACCGCGCGTTAACCACTACGGTGATTTTTCGCCCGCCGCTTGACACGTGTATTCTGTCACGATTGTATACACGTATGCATTGTTGATTGAATGCAGCAGGAAGCCGGGTGATGCAAGCGCCCCGGCGCATTGCAACAAGGGTCTCTTTGACCTTTAACAGCCAGCGAAGCGAGGAAACGGCTATGGCAGTCGAACTTGTTGTGAAAAATGAAGGTGCGTCCACCGCGAACATCAGCGTCGATACAGCGGAAATCTGGCAGGCGCGAGTCGATCTTGCCGCGGCACTGCAGATCAGCGGTTATCACGGATATGGCGAGGGAATCGACAATCACTTTTCCGCAGTGGTGCCGGGCCGTTCGGACCTCTTTCTGATCAACCCCTACGGATTCGCGTTTCGGGAAGTGACGGCGTCGTCGATCGCGGTATGCGACTTCAATGGCAACGTCTTTGCGGGGGCAGCGCGTCCGGAGGCGACGGCTTTCTGGATTCACGCGCGCATTCACATGCTGCGCCCAGACATCAAGGCGTTGTTCCACACGCACATGCCGTACGCAACCAGCCTTTGCATGATCGATGCAGATCCGTTCGACTGGTCTTTGCAGACTTCGATGAAGTTCTACGGCCGTATTGCAATCGACCGTGATTACAACGGCTTCGCCCTGAGCGAGGACGAGGGCGACCGGATCGCTAAAGCGATGGGGACGAAGGCGATCGCTTTCATGCAAAACCACGGCGTGACCGTTGGCGCGCCGACCATCGCGGAAGCCTGGGACGACCTCTACTACCTCGAACGGGCCGCCGAGACGCAGGTGAAGGCGATGAGCACCGGGCGCAAGACCGTACCGGTTGACTTGGACATCGTCCGGAAGGTTGCAGAGGCCGAACGTGCGTGCGCGCACGATACAGCGCGGCTTCACTTCGCAAGTGTGAAGAGATTCCTGGACAAGCAGAAATCAGACTACGCGAGTTGATATCAAGGGGATCAATCGTGGTTGCTCGAACATTGAACAAGCGCATCGCAGTCGAACCTCCGAAGCCGGAAGCAACGCCGTCGGGCTGGTACCTGACCTCCGGCCCAGACCTTCCCCTGAATGCGCAGAAGGGTGACGTCAGTTGTGACGTTCTGGTGATCGGCGCGGGCTGGATGGGCCTCCACGCTGCCCGTCGTTATGCTGAAATCCGGCCACAGGCGAAGGTGGTGCTCGTCGATGCGGGACGAATCGGGAACAATGCATCCGGCCGCTGTATGGGCTTTGCGATCAACCTTTCGCACAACCCGCGCAAGCGTGATTTCCTCGAGGACGAGCAGGGCAATCGGGACGAATTTCACGTCAATTCGGAAGGCACCGAGTATCTGAGAACAGCCGTCGAAGAACTCGGTGTTGACTGTGACTGGGACCCGCAAGGCAAATATCATGCAGCCGCCACAGAAAGTGGCGTCGCCGACCTTGTTGCCTTCTCGAAGGCGCTCGACAGCCTCAAAGAGCCGTACAGCTGGGTAAGCCGCGAGGAGATGCAGGCGCTTACCGGAAGCAAGCATTACATTCGTGCGATTCATCAGCCGGGCACCGTGCTCCTTCACCCGGCCAAATATCTCAAGAACATGACTCGCAAGCTGCCGGCAAACGTCACGGTGTATGAAAACACGCCGGTCACATCGGCTGTGTTTGGTCAGTCAAGCCATACATTCGAAACACCGAATGGCACCATCAGGGCTCGGCAGGTGATCCTTTGTACTGCTGCTCATTTGCAGAACTTCGGCTTCTATCCGAAAACGGCAATCCCTGTCTACACCTACGCGAGCATGACGCGGCCGCTCACGGCGAGTGAACTCGAGCAAGTGGGAAACCAGCGGACTTACGGACTGATTCCCGCGAATAGCTTCGGCACCACAGTACGCCGCACTTTCGACAATCGTCTCTTTTTGCGTAACGTCTACAACTATGCAGACCACTTCACCGCGACGCTGGACAAGGTGATGAGTGCGCGAGAGCAGCAGCAGGTTTCCTTCAGACGCCGCTGGCCTGAACTGTCAAAGATGGGCTTTGAGGCGAGCTGGGGAGGCATGTTCACCCTGTCGCAGAACGGGGGAATGGTGTGGGGCGAGCTCGCGCCGAATGTGTACGGAGCGGCCTATTGCAACGGCACGGGCGTCGCACGCGGGACCGCCTTCGGAAAGGCCGTAGCGGAGCTCGCTGCAGGCGAAAGCAGCCGGTCGATTGAAATCTTGAGAAGGAAGGCGCCGCCGCGTCGGGCATACCCCGAGTTCATCACCTCGACAGGCGTCAATGTCGTGACGGGATGGCGGTTCAGGAAAGCAGGCATCGAAGTTTAAATTCATCAAGTGAGGTCTTAAATGGCAAAGCTGCTGGCAGGTATCAATCTCGCAATGCAAACCCCGTTCAACGCGGACGGTTCGATCAACTTCAATAGCTTCGAAGCGCTCATCGACCAATACATCGACGCCGGCGTTCACGGACTCGTGCTCGGCGCAGGGACCGGTCAACACCCGTATCTCACCGAGGCCGAGTGCAACAAGCTGTACGAAGTCGGTGTCAAGCGTATCAACGGTCGTTGCAACATCATCTGCCAGACGTCGGCCCTGATCGTGGATGAAGTGATCCGTCGGTCGAAGCACGCTGAGGCCATTGGAGCAGACGCGATCATGGTGCTTCCGCCGTACTTCGAAGGCCCCGCTGATGATGACGGCCTGCTTGCGTTCTACGAGGACGTTGACTCTGCGATCAAGGTCGATATCGTTGGCTACAACATCCCGCAGTCGACCGGAATCTCGGTTTCGACCTCGCTACTCAAGCGTCTGGCTCAGCTGCCGAATTTCAAGTACATCAAGGATAGTGGCGGCGATCTGGTCACGCACCAGGAATACCTCCAGACCAACGTCAACGTTCTGAACGGTGCAGACCCGATCGCGCCGTATGCATTCATGGCTGGGGCCGTGGGCACCATCTGGGGCGCGGCCAACTTCATGCCGAAGGAAGCGGTGGCGCTGTACAACCTGGTTCAGGAACAGAAGATCACCGAAGCGCTGCAGCTCTGGAAGAAGATGCTGCCCTCCATCCTCTACGTCTGGCGCAACAACTACCTTCCTTCCGTCGTGCATGCGGCGCACCTGCGCGGCTTCGGTACAGGCAATGTGCGTCGCCCGCTGCGTAAGCTGAACGCCGAGGAAGAAAAGGCGCTGAAGGAGGCGCTCGCACCGCTGCTCGGTTGATCGGCGGCGATATCTTCTGACAGTCGGCCGCATTCGCCACCAAACCAAGGTCATTAACCCGCGTTACAGAAGGACAAATCATGCGCAAGCTATGGAATCTGTTATTCGCCGTCGCGTTGATGTTCAGTTTTACCGCATATGTGAATGCGGCCGAAACAAAGGAACTCAAGATCGGCACGCTCGGCTGGGAAGATGTTGGAACGATCTCCTTGATTGGCAAGCGCTTCCTCGAGAAGGAGGGCTATTCCGTCAAGGTTACGACGTTCGCTGACTGGGGCGTCGCATTCGCCGCACTCACACGCGGTGACGTGGACGTGATGATCTCCCATATCAACTACGTCACGGCGGACTACTGGGCGAAGAACAAGGATCGCCTGGAGAAGCTTGCTCCGGTATCGCACGGCAACATTCAGGGCATCGTGGTGCCCAACTATGTGAACATCAAGTCGATCGATCAGCTGAATTCGATCAAGGATCAGATGGGCGGGAAGATTATTGGCATTGAGCCGGGCTCCGGTGCCATGCGCGAAGCGCATCAGGCGGTGACCCAGTACGGTCTGCAGTACAACCTTGTCGACGGGAGCACCGCAGCGATGACCGCCGAGTTGCAGTCATCCGTCGAGCGCAAACAGCCGATCGCCGTGATCCTCTGGGACCCGTCGTGGCAGTTCAAGAAGTTTCCCGTGAAAATGCTCGAAGATCCGAAGCATGTTTTCGCACCGACGCAGACCTACTACTGGATCGCCAAAAAGGGCTTCGCTGCAGCCAACCCTCATGCCCGTGAAGTCCTGGCGAGTATGTTCGTGCCGATCGAAGACGTCGGAACGATGACTGTCCGGATGAAAGACGGTTTGACCATGGATCAGGCTGTCAACGAATGGTGGCAGCAGCATCAGGTGCTGGTCAACAAGTGGTCCGTGATGTCGAAGTAAACGCAAGAGGAAGGGGCCGGCGGCCGGTTGATGTCCGAGAACTGCCTCCGGCAATTGGCACCCCACGAGAGCCTTTCACTTCGGATGGAAGTATGAACATGATGAACGACATTGCCCACGGGAAGCAGTCGGCGATCGTGGAGTGCCGCGGTGTATGGAAGATTTTCGGCAACGAAAGTCCGTCGGCCATGGAAGCCGCAAAGAGTGGTCGCTTCGGAAAGGACGAACTGCTTAAACGGCACGGTTGCATTGCCGCCGTTGCCGATGTGACATTCTCGGTGGCTGAAGGCGAGACATTTTGTATTATCGGTCTGTCCGGCAGTGGCAAGTCAACCCTTATCCGTCACTTCAACCGGCTCATCGACCCGACCAGTGGCGAGGTGATCGTACGGGGCAAGAACATCTGCAAGCTCCCATACCCGGAACTGCGCAAGCTGCGCTCTTCATGTATCGGTATGGTATTCCAGCAAGTGGCGTTACTGCCGTACCGCACCGTGCTCCAGAACGTGATGCTTCCGCTCGAAGTGCAGGGGTTGTCGGCGTCCGAATGTCGGCAGAAAAGTCAGGCGGCGCTCGCCACCGTCGGGCTCGGCAGCTGGGCAGATCGCTATCCGAGAGAGCTGTCGGGGGGCATGCAGCAACGCGTCGGCATCGCACGCGCGCTCGCGGCCAATCCGGAACTGTTGCTGATGGACGAGCCGTTCAGCGCGCTTGATCCACTGATCCGCAAGCAGCTCCAGATCGAATTCAAGCAGCTATCCACGAAGCTCAAGAAAACGACGATCTTCATCACGCACGATATAGAAGAGGCCATCCGCATCGGCGATCGCATTGCGATCATGCGCGAAGGAAAGATCGTTCAGATTGGTACGCCAGAAGAGATCGCGCTAAGCCCGGTGGATGACTACGTCACCAGTTTCATGGAAGGGATCTCGCGCCTCAAGCTGGTCAAGGCAAACTCGGTAATGCAACCGCTCGCTGCGGGGCGGCAGCCGGCTGAATCGCAGGCGAGCGTGGATATCAACGCCGACCTGGAAGAGATGATCGACCTGTCGCTCGCGAAGGGTAGCGAGAGCCTGACAGTCACCCAGCATGGATGCGTGGTCGGTACGGTCAGCCGGGAGGCAATCCTGAAAGCCGTACGCGGCATCGATGTGCGAACCGAGCGCTCGGGCGCCCTTGCAACCAATTGATGGATGGTGATGCGATGGCAAGCATGACAGAAGTCTTTGATGGGGCTGTCGATAACAGCCTCGGGTGGCTGACCGATCACGCCACGAACGTTTTCAACGGCCTGAGTTACGTTCTCAACGCGGCGTTCAACGGTATCAATGGATCCCTGACGTTTGTGCCATGGTGGGTCGTGGCTCTGGTCGCGGCAGTTTGCGGTTGGCGATTCGTCGGTCGCACGTTTGCCATCACGGCATTGATCGGGTTGTGGCTATGTCAGGCAATGGGGTTGTGGGCTGAAACCATGAGCACGCTGACACTCGTGTTCAGTTCAACGCTGCTTGCACTCGCGTTCGCGATCCCTGCGGGCGTCCTGCTGGGTCTCACCTCACGGTCCATCAAGGGCGTTGAGGTCTTTCTCGACTTTCTCCAGACAATGCCGCCGTATATCTACCTGCTTCCGGGTATCGCCTTGCTGGGTTACGGTCCGGCAACCGCAATGTGGGCCACATGGATCGTCGCGATTCCACCTGCAATGCGTCTTACGGCACATGGCGTACGTATGACGCCGATCCAGTACAGGGAACTGGGAACGGCTGTGGGTATGAACGTATTCGATCACCTTTTCAAGATTCGTGTGCCATTCGCGCGCCCGTCGATCTTCGCAGGAATCAACCAGAGTCTGATGCTGAGCTTCGGTATGGTGGTCATCGCAGGCATCGCCGGTTCGGGCGGGCTGGGCCAGGCAATTTACGATGCGGTTCGCAAACTGGAAATCGACCATGCGGTGAACGCAGGGATCGCAATCGTTGTTGTCACCATCGTACTGGACCGTTTTTCGCAACGGCTCGGTCAGCGATAAGGAGCGCGTGATGGAGTCACTGCACGTTTCACCCGGGGCGGTCGTCGCGCCCGTCCTGTCATACCTGAACGTTCACCATCACGACGCGTTCGTCGCGGTGGCCGCGTTCTTCAACCGCCTGATTTCAGCCATCGTTCACGTGCTTACGCTGGCGCCGCCTTCCGCGATCATCGGGGCACTTGCGGTGATCGCACTGATTGTCGCCGGCTGGCGGGGCGGCTTGCTCTGCGCGGCCGGCCTCGCGCTCTGTCTGGGGCTGGGAATGTGGGCGGCGACTGTCGAGACGCTCGCGGTGATCGCACTGGCGGTCGTGTTTTCCGTGGTGACGGGCGTACCCGTCGGCGTTCTCCTTTCCAGAAGCGAAAAGCTCAGGATTGCCGCTCGTCCCGTGCTGGATGTCATGCAGACGCTCCCGCCCTGGGTATACCTGGTGCCGGCGGTGATTCTGTTTGGACTTGGGGTTGTTCCCGCGTTGCTGTCCACGATCATCTACGGGATTCCGCCGATGGTCCGGCTTACCATTCTGGCAATGAGTCAGATTCCCGAGAGCCGTGTGGAACTGGGTCATGCCATGGGCGCAAGCAAGCGTTCGATCTTCTGGAAAATCGAATTGCCGTCAGCTATGCCGACGCTGCTGGTGGGCGTGAACCAGTGTGTCCTTTTCTCACTGGGCATGGTTGTTCTGGCGGGACTTGTCGGCGCAGGCGGGCTCGGCGCTGAAGTGACCCGTGGTCTTTCACGGATGGAGTTCGGACTTGGCATGCGCGCCAGTATCGCAATCGTGCTGCTCGCGATCGTGCTGGATCGCGTTTTCCGAGGTGCGTTCCCGAAAAGATTCCTGACACTGGCGTAATCGGCGGCTGCGCGTATCACTGAGTCATACGTACCGGTTCATGAGAGCACCATTCCGGCCTACGCTTTTCTCTCTTTAATCTCGTAAAGCTATGCAAACCAAACTTTATATCGATGGTCAATGGGTCTCACCGGCACTCGGCGGAGAACTGGACGTCGTTAATCCGGCGACCGGCAAGGTGTTTCACAAGGTTGCCGCGGGAACCGCACAGGACATCGATCGAGCCGTCAGGGCCGCACGCCGCACATTTGATAGCGGCGCATGGTCGAAGTTGTCTGGCCGTGAGCGCGGGAGCTATCTTCAGAAATTCGCGGATGCGCTTCGTGCCCGGCAATCAGCAATGGCGGAGATTGAAGTTCGGGACAACGGCAAGCCGCGTCCCGAGGCGGAAATGGATCTCGGCGATTCGGCCGGTTGCTTCGAGTACTACGCGAAGCTCGCCGAGGAATTCGACGAGAAGAGAAGTCAGCCGATCAGCGTGTCGGACGCACGCTTCAAGACGAAGGTGGTGCGCGAACCCCTGGGCGTCGTCGGGGCCATCATTCCGTGGAACTATCCGCTGTTGATGGCGGCATGGAAGGTCGCGCCGGCTCTCGCGGCTGGCTGCACGGTTGTTCTCAAGCCGGCAGAAGCTACGCCGTTGTCGGCGCTGGAATTGGCGGCGATCGCGGCAGAAATCGGGCTTCCGGCGGGTGTGCTGAATGTCGTTACCGGCTTCGGAGCGGACGCCGGTCAACCGCTTGTTGATCATCCGCTTGTCGACAAGCTTGCTTTCACCGGTTCCGGAGCGGTTGGGTCCAAAATCATGGCGGCTGCCGCCAAGGACATCAAACGGGTCACGCTGGAGCTCGGGGGTAAGTCTCCGTTCATCGTCTTCGACGATAGCGATTTGGACAAGGCTGTCGAATGGGTCATGTTCGGAATTTTCTGGAATCAGGGGCAGGTTTGCTCCGCGACTTCCCGCGTGCTGGTGCAAGAGGCTTTGTACCCGCGATTCCTCGAGCGACTGGTCGAACAGGCGAAGAAGATCACCATCGGAGATGGTATGAAAGAGGGTGTGCTTCTCGGCCCGTTGGTGTCCGCGATCCAGCTCGAACGTGTGAGCGCCGCGGTTGAGAAGGCTCGCAGCGACGGTGCCCGCGTACTGACTGGCGGCGGCCGGCCAGCAGGACTCGACGATGGTTACTTCTTCGAACCCACGGTTCTCGTCGACGTGCCACTCGATAGCAGCGCATGGACGGAAGAGATTTTCGGACCGGTCGTGTGCGTGCGCCCGTTCAATACGGAGGAAGACGCCATCAGACTGGCCAACGATAGCCGGTTTGGGCTTGCTGCGGCGGTCATGACCAAGGACACAGCCCGCGCGGAGCGCGTGGCCGATGCGTTGCGCGCGGGCATTGTGTGGATCAACTGCTCGCAACCGGGTTTCCCCGAGGCACCGTGGGGCGGTTACAAGCAGTCGGGCATTGGACGCGAACTCGGGCCGTGGGGGCTGGAAAACTACCTTGAAACGAAGCAGGTTACTGCATACGGCGCGGAAGAGCCTTGGGGCTGGTACATCAAGTAATCGTGTACGTCACCGGGGGACGCCTGGGCCGCTGACTACTCATTCGAGTAGCGCGGCCCTCGCCTTAAGGCAGTCCTGTCAATTGAAAGAACAGAACCCCGGTGCGCAACGTACCGAGTGACAACGTCTGGTTGCCACTCTTGCGCTGACCAACAGCAGAACCGCGTCGCCCCACGGGTTGGGTCGGAGCGCGGGAGATCGTGAGCCGTATGTGAACCGCTTGGGTTTTCTGGACAGAGCCGAGTGTTGGTGTTCGGCGTCAGCGTGCGCTGTCTTCTGTCTGAGGTGGGCCATATGCCGCCATGAATACGGCGACCGCGCGAGCGACGACCTCGGAAATCCTGGCATGGCCGATCTCGACCGCGACGCCCAGCAGACAAAATTCCACGCATTCGGCCTCGTAGAGGGCATGAAGGTGGGCGGCGGCAATCTCGGGCTTGGCGCGCTTGAGCGTACCGGCTTCCATCGCTGCGTCGAGCGCGTTTGTCAACATGGTCCACCCGATCTTGGGTCCGCGTTGGTAAAACGCGCGCCCCAAGTCGGAGCGATCACCTTCGCCGATCGCGAGGCGTCTGATCGAGAGCGCGGAGGGGCGCAGGATCGCGTTCAGGTAGTGCTCGCCGAACACGGTCAGCTTGTCGGCGATGGGGCCGGACGAATTCAGTTGCGCGAATGCCGCGCGGATCTCGTCCGCGGCCGTGCCGCTCATGATCTCCGCGAACATCTCCTCCTTCGATCTGAAGTAGTTGTACAGCGTCGCCTTGGACGAGCCCGAACGCGCGGCAATGTCCGACATCGAGGCCTGGTGGAAGCCGACCTCCTTGAATGTCTGGAACGCAGCGTCGATGATCGCCTGCCGCTTTTCTTCAGTCTTCTTGCGCATGCATGCTTCCTGAACCTGCGCCGCACCAGTGCGGCAAAACGAGAGTGTATGTCATCGGATGCGCACGGAGGGCGACCACCAATGGCGCGTGCGCGTGTCAGGCGGTTTCGATCGCCTCGTTGGGGGCGGCTATCCCGGCAAAGAAGAGCTGCAGGCATTGCCGGATGTCGACGCGTGTATCGTGCGCCAGCTTGCTCGCGTGGTCCGACAGCATTCCGACTCCGACCACGTGCAGGCAGCGCGCCGCGGCCACCGGCGCAATGCCCCGGCGCAGTTGCCCCCGTTCTCTCGCGATGACCATCACCCGGCACAGATCGGTCAGCGCGTTGACCTGCATGCGCATCGTCGGCTCAATCACGGCCGTTGGCCACGTCGGGCAACCCGCTTCGCGCAGCATCAGTGTGAGCACCGGCCATTGCGTCGGGTCTTGCAGGCAGCGCGTCATCTGCGTGTGCAACTGGGCTTGCAAGTGCCGCAGCGGCTGGGCGTGCGCCGGATAGGTCGACAGCGCGTCGCCGATGGCGAGCGGCCAGTGCACGCTGTCCACGATCGCCGCCACCAATGCGGGCTTGCCGGAGAAATGCCCGTATACGGCTCCGCGCGTGACGCCGGCGCGAGCCGCCACTTCCTCCAGCGTCGCGTGACGCACGCCGCGCTCGCAGAACACTTCGATGGCAGCCTTGATCACGCGAGCGCGCGTCTGCGCGGCACCGGCTTTTGTTTGTCTTGCCACCCATGCTCCTGTCCGCGGCACATCAGGAATGCGTCGCGAGCGGGGCCGTTGCGGGCGCAACGCTCGTGTTGGTGGTCTCGACCCAGCCCCCGCCCAGCGTCTTGTAGAAGGTCGCCAGGTTGGTGAAGCGCGACAGGCGCGTATTGATCAGGTTCTGCTGCGCCGTGTAGAGCGAGCGCTGCGCATCGAGCACGTTCAGGTAGCTGTCCACGCCGCGCCTGAAGCGCGCGGTCGCAAGCTGGTAGCTGTCGGCGGTGGCGTCGACCAGCGATTGCTGCGCTTCGAGCTGGCGGCCCAGCGTGCCGCGCTGGGCCAGCGCGTCGGACACTTCGCGGAACGCGGTCTGGATGGCCTTCTCGTACTGTGCCAGCGAGATATCGCGGCTCGTTCTGGCGATGTCAAGGTTGGCGCGGTTGGCGCCGCCATCGAAGATCGGCAACGTGATCTGCGGCCCGAAGTTCCAGATGCCCGAGCCGCCCTTGAACAGGCCGGACAGGCTGGCACTGGAGCTGCCGGCCGTGGCGGTCAGGCTGATGGTCGGGAAGAATGCCGCGCGCGCGGCCCCGATGTTCGCGTTGGCGGCCTTCAGGTCGTGCTCGGCCTGCAGGATGTCGGGCCGGCGCTGCAGCAGGTCGGACGGCAGGCCTGCAGGGATGGTCGCCAGCACGCTGGCGTTGGCGGCGGCGGTGTCGGGCAGCGACCTGGGCAGCAGTTCGTCGGGCACGCCGGCGCCCACCAGCAGCACCAGCGCGTTGCGGTCCTGCGCCACCTGCGCGGTGTAGCGCTCCACGTCCACACGCGCCGAGTCGACGCTGGTCTGCGACTGGCGCAGCGTCAGCCGTGAAGCCGTGCCCAGCTCGTAGCTGCGCTGGTTCAGGCGGTAGGTGTCGCTCTGGCTGGCGAGGGTGTCCTGCGCGAGCCTGAGCAGGTCCTGGTCGGCGGCCAGCGTCAGGTAGGCGGTGGCGATCTCGGCGATCAGGCTGATCTGGCTGCTGCGGCGCGCCTCTGCGGTGGAGAAGTACTCCTCGAGCGCCTGCTCGTTGAGGCTGCGTACGCGGCCGAACAGGTCCAGTTCATACGCGCTGAAGCCCAGCGTGGCGCTGTACGTATGGGACACCAGCGGCTGCCCGGTGCTCGACAGGTCGGCCGGCGTGCGGCTGGCGCTCTCGCTGCCGCTGGCTTTGACGGTGGGGAACAGCGCGGCGTCCTGCACGCGATACTGCGCGCGCGCCTTCTCGATGTTGAGGATGGCCACGCGCAGGTCGCGGTTGTTGGCGAGCGCCATGTCGATCACGCGCTGCAGCGACGGATCGGTGAACACGTCGCGCCAGCCAATCTCGGCCACCGGCGTGGACGCCTGGGCGCCCCCGGCGGCCTCGGCACCGGACGCGCCGGCGAAGGCGGCCGGCACCGGTGCGGCGGGGCGCTGGTATGCGGGCATCAGGGTGCAACCGGCCAGCATGGCTGCCAGCGCGAGCGCGGCCGGATAAAAGGGGAAGCGGGTCATGTCTGGAATCCTTAGGAAACGGCCGTGTCGGCCGATTGTTCAGCGGGGGCCAGCATGGCCGGCCGACGCTGGAACAGCCTGCGCACCAGCACGAAGAACAGCGGCACGAAGAAGATGGCGAGCACCGTGCCCGTGAGCATGCCGCCAATCACGGCGGTGCCCAGCGCGTGCTGCGCGCCGGCGCCGGCGCCCGTGCCCATCACCATTGGCACGACGCCGAGGATGAACGCCAGCGAAGTCATCAGGATCGGGCGCAGGCGCATGCGCACCGCGGCCATCGCCGCTTCGACCAGGCTCTTCCCGTGCTCGTTGAGCTCCTTCGCGAATTCCACGATCAGGATCGCGTTCTTGCAGGCCAGGCCGATGGTGGTCAGCAGGCCCACCTGAAAGTACACGTCGTTCATCTTCCAGGTCAGGATCGCGCCGAGCAGCGCGCCCAGCACGCCGAGCGGCACGACCATGATCACCGAGAAGGGGATCGCCCAGCTTTCGTACAGCGCGGCCAGACACAGGAACACGATCAGGATCGACAGCGTGTAGAGCAGGGTGGTCTGCCCGGTGGAGGCCTTTTCCTGCAGCGACAGCCCGGTCCAGGAATAACCGATGCCGGGCGGCAGCTTGGCCACCGCGGCCTCGACGATCGCCAGCGCTTCGCCGCTGGACGCGCTGCCCGGCATCGCCATGCCGAGGATTTCCAGCGACGGCACGCCGTTGTAGCGCTCCAGCCGCGGCGAGCCCGAGCTCCAGTCCACCTTGGCGAACGCGGTGAACGGCACCATGGTGCCGGCGCTATTGCGCACGTACCACTTGTCGACGTCCGCCGGGTTCATGCGGAACGGCGCATCGGCCTGCAGCATGACCTTCTTGACGCGGCCCCGATCGATGAAATCGTTGACGTAGCTGCTGCCCCACGCGGTGGCGAGCGTGTTGTTGATGTCGGAGACGGACACGCCGAGCGTCTCCGCCTTGTGCGCATCGATCTGCAATTGAAACTCGGGCGTGTCTTCCTGCCCGTTGGGGCGCACGGCCACCAGGCGCTTGTCCTGCGAGAGCGCGCCCAGCAACTGGTTGCGGGCCTGCATCAGCGCCGCGTGGCCGAGGTTGGCGCGGTCCTGCAGCATCAGGTCGAAGCCGGTGGCGTTGCCGAGCTCCGCCACGGCGGGCGGCGCAAACGCGAACACGCGCGCGTCGCGCAGGGTGGCGAAGAAACCGAAGGCCTTCGCCACGACGCCGTTGACGCTGAGCGCGTCGCCCTTGCGTTCGTCCCACGGGCGCAGCTTGACGAACGCGAAGCCCATGTTCTGGCCGCTGCCGGCGAAGCTGAAGCCGGCCACCGAGAACACCCCCGACACCGCTTCTTTCTGGTCGACGAGGAAATGATGCTCGACCTGGCGGAGCACGTCCTCCGTGCGCGCGTGGGTGGCGCCCGGCGGCAGTTGCGCCAGCACGAACAGCGAGCCTTGGTCCTCATCGGGCAGGAAGCCGACCGGCAGCTTCATGAAGCCGACGACCACCAACGCAAACAGTACGCCGTACACGAGCATGTAACGCCGGCCCTTGCCCAGCATATGGCGCACGATGCCCTGATAGCGGCGGTTGCCCCGGTCGAACGTGCGGTTGAACCAGCCGAAGAAACCGGTCGTGACCTGCGCATGGCCTTTTTCGACGGGCTTGAGCAAGGTCGCGCACAGCGCGGGCGTCAGCACCAGCGCCACCAGCACCGACAGCGTCATCGCCGACACGATCGTGATCGAGAACTGCCGGTAGATCACGCCGGTGGAACCATTGAAGAAGGCCATCGGCACGAACACCGCGGCCAGCACCAGCGCCACGCCGACCAGTGCGCCCGTGATCTGCCCCATCGACTTGCGCGTGGCCTCCTTGGGCGAGAGGCCTTCCTCGCTCATCACCCGCTCGACGTTCTCCACCACCACGATCGCGTCGTCGACCAGCAGGCCGATCGCCAGCACCATCGCGAACATCGTCAGCGTGTTGATCGTGAAGCCGAACGCGGCCAGCACGCCGAACGTGCCGAGCAGCACCACGGGCACCGCGATGGTGGGAATCAGCGTGGCGCGGAAGTTCTGCAGGAACAGGTACATCACCAGAAACACCAGCACGATCGCCTCGACCAGCGTGCGCACCACCTCTTCGATCGAGATGCGCACGAACGGCGTGGTGTCATAGGGCTTCTGCACCTTCATGCCTGGCGGGAAGAAGTGCTCCAGCTCGGCCATGCGGGCGTCGACGGCCTTCACGGTATCGAGCGCGTTGGCGCCGGTGGCCAGCTTGATGGCCAGGCCCGCGGCGGGCTTGCCGTTGTAGTGGGCGACGGTGTTGTAGCTCTCGCTGCCCAGCTCGATGCGGGCCACGTCGCGCAGGCGCACCTGCGAGCCGTCGGTCTGCGTGCGCAACAGGATGTTGCCGAATTCCTCGGGGGTCTTCAGGCGCGTCTGTGACGTGATGGTGGCGTTGATCTGCTGGTCGCCGAGCGCCGGCAGCGCGCCGAGCTGGCCGGCCGACACCTGCGCGTTCTGGGTCTGGATCGCGCTCTTCACGTCCAGCGGCGTGAGGCTGAAGTTCGACAGCTTGTTCGGGTCCAGCCAGATGCGCATCGCGTACTGCGAGCCGAACAGCGTGGTGTCGCCCACGCCTTCCACCCGGCTGATCGCGTCCTGCACGTTGGCGGCCACGTAGTCGGAGAGGTCGGAGCCGTTCATGCTGCCGTCTTCGGACGTGAACGCCAGCACGTTCAGGAAGTTGGTGGCGGACTTGGCGACCTGCACGCCTTGCTGCTGTACCTCCTGCGGCAACAGCGGGGTGGCCAGCGCGAGCTTGTTCTGCACCTGCACCTGCGCGGTATCCGGGTCGGTGCCGTTCTCGAAGGTCAGCGTGATCGTGGCCGTGCCGGACGATTCGCTGGTCGATGCCATGTAGCTCAGGTGGTCCAGCCCCTTCATCTTCTGTTCGATGATCTGGGTGACCGTGTCTTCCAGCGTCTTGGCCGATGCGCCCGGATAGGTGGCCGTGATGGCGACGGCCGGGGGCGCGATGCTCGGGTACTGCGCGATTGGCAGCGTCGCGATGGACAGCGCGCCGGCCAGCATCACGATGATGGCGAGAACCCACGCAAAGATGGGGCGGTCGATGAAAAAGCGTGCCATGGTGGAGTTCCGGGATCAGTTGGCGGCGACTGCGGTCTGCTTGACGGGCGACGGTGCGGCCACCTGCGAGGCCGGCGTCGCGTGGGGCGCAGCCGGACTCCGCGTGGCCGTTTTGGCCGTCCACGGCGTGGTCTTGACCTCGGCGCCCGGCGTCGCGCGTGGCAGGCCGTCCACCACCAGTTGGTCGCCGGCTTGCAGGCCGCTGCGCACCAGCCACTGGTCACCCACCGCGCGCTCGGTCTCGAGTGCGCGGCGCTGCAGCTTGTGCTCGCCGCTCACCACATACGCGAACGGCTTGCCGGTGCTGTCGCGCGCCACGGCCTGCTGCGGCACCAGCAGCGCGTCGTCCTTCACACCTTCCTGCAGCACGGCGCGTACGTACATGCCGGGCAGCAACGCGGCGTTCGGGTTGGGAAACACCGCGCGCAACGTCACCGAGCCGGTGTTCTGGTCCACCGTCACGTCGGAGAACTCGAGCTTGCCTTCGAGCGGATACGCGCTGCCGTCTTCCATCAGCAGGCGCACGGCGGCCGCGTTCGCGCCGCTCTTTTGCAGGTCGCCGCGGGCCATGGCCTGACGCAGGCGCAGCAGTGCGGCGCTGGGCTGCGTCACGTCGACATAGATCGGGTCGAGCTGCTGGATCGTGGCCAGCGAGGTCGTCTGGTTGGCCGTGACAAGCGCGCCCGGCGTCACGCTTGACTTGCCGATGCGCCCCGAGATCGGCGCATCCACGCGGGCGTAGGCGAGGTTGATGCGGCTGGTTTCCACATTCGCGCGGGCGGCGGCCACATCGGCTTCGCCCTGGGCCAATGCGGCATCGGCGTCATCGTAATCCTGCTGGCTGACCGCCTGGATCGCCACCAGCTCCTTGTAGCGCTCGGCCTTCAGGCGTGTGGTCTTGAGGTTGGCCCGGGCCTTGGCCAGTGCGGCCACATTGCTGTCGTAGGTGGCCTGGTAGGTGGCCGGGTCGATCTGGTACAGCGGGTCACCAGCCTTGACGTCGCCGCCTTCGCGGAACTTGCGTGCCTTGACGATGCCGCTGACCTGCGGTCGCACGTCGGCGATCAGGAACGGGACGGTGCGCCCGGGCAGTTCAGTGTCGAGCACCACGCGCTGCGGCTGGACGGTCATCACGCCGACCACCGGCGTGCCTTCCGCAGGGGGCGGGCCGCCCGGTGCCTTACCGCAGGCAGCAAGCAGGACGGCGGCCGCAACCGCGGCAAGAAGGGGCGACAGAACGTGCGGGGTGAGGCGCATGGCGGGTTCCTGAACAAAAAATTGACGCAAACACTCATAACTAAACCAAACGGTTCGGTATAGTATTTGGGTGTTTTTTGCTCGTCAATGGAAAACTGAACTCACTGGTTTGGAAATGGACTGTTGACGGGAGCCGGCCTTCTACGGCGCCATGTCGGAAGGCGCAGACTTCGTGAATTTCCTCAGATTATTGGCGCAAGGGTCGCTGCGGCGTTTCGACCGTTTTTTTGCGGCAGACTTTGATGTCTCCCAATACCGATTCAGTCGGATCCTCAATGAATCGCGGCGGAAAAAATCGGAGGCCGGCGATCCGGCGTCGCGTAGAGTAGAGCATCGGCCGCCGCGCGGCTTCCTCCCGGTCACTTCCCGGCCATTCGGGACGGAGCGCCGCCACCACGCGGCCCGCCATTCCATTCCGGTTCCAGGAGACCTCGCATGCCGCACGGCGCCCCGCAGCTTCTCGCCCCCGCTTCCATCACCGTCGACCCGATCGTACGCCTGCCGGCCGGCGAGCTCGCGTCGGCGATCCGCGGCAGGGCGGTTTCCTGCGTCGAGACGATGCGTGCGTATCTCGATCACATCGAGCGCGTGAACGGTGCGGTGAACGCACTGATCTCGCTGCGCGATCGCGCCACGCTGCTCGCCGAAGCCGCGGAAAAGGACGCGGCGCTGGCCCGCGGCGAGTATCACGGCTGGCTGCACGGGATGCCGCAGGCGCCGAAGGATCTCGCGATGACGAAAGGGCTGCGGACGACCTACGGCTCGCCGATCTTTCGCGATAACGTGCCGCAGGCCGATTCGGTCGGTGTCGGGCGGATGCGCGCGGCGGGCGCGATCTTCATCGGCAAGACCAACACGCCGGAGTTCGGCCTCGGTTCGCACACGTTCAACGAAGTTCACGGCGCGACGCGCAATCCGTACGACCTGACGAAGAGCGCGGGTGGCAGCAGCGGCGGCACGGCGGCGGCACTGGCGGCGCGCATGCTGCCGGTCGCGGACGGCAGCGACTTCGGCGGCTCGCTGCGCAATCCGGCCGCGTTCTGCAACATCTACGGGTTCCGTCCGTCGCGGGGCCGCGTGCCGCGCTGGCCGGGCGTCGACGTGTTCATGCAGCAGCTCGGCATCGAAGGGCCGATGGGCCGCACCGTCGGCGACGTCGCGCAACTGCTCGCGATCCAGGCCGGCTACGACCCGAACGATCCGCTGTCGCTCGCGGAAGATCCGGCGGTGTTCACGAAGCCGCTCGACACGGACCTGCGCGGCGAGCGCATCGCGTGGGTCGGCGACTGGAACGGCTATCTCGCGACCGAGCCGGGCGTGCTCGCGCAGTGCGAACAGGGGCTCGCGACGCTGCGCGAGATCGGCTGCGACGTCGATGCGGCGCTGCCGGCGTTCGCGCCCGACCGAATCTGGCGCCTGTGGCTCGCGCATCGGCACCTGCTGTCCGGCGGCGGGCTGCTCGCGCACTATCGCGACCCGGCGCGGCGTGCGCTGCTGAAGCCCGAGGCGATCTACGAGGTCGAAGGGCTGCTCGCGATGCAGGGTGCCGCGGTGTTCGACGCGAGCGTCGAGCGCACCGCGTGGCACCAGGCCGTGCTGAGTTTCTTCGATCGCTACGACTTCATCGCGGCGCCGACCGCGCAGGTGTTCCCGTTCGACGTCGACCAGCGCTGGCCGAAGGAAATCGCGGGCCGCATGATGGACACCTATCACCGCTGGATGGAAACGGTCGTGCCGTGGACGCTGGCCGGCTGCCCGGTGATCAGCGTGCCGGTCGGCTTCAACGATGCCGGGCTGCCGATGGGGATGCAACTGATCGGCCGGCCGCGCGCGGATCTGGCGGTGCTGCAGCTCGCGCGCGGCTACGAGCAGGCGGCGGACTGGGTCGGCCAGCGGCTGCCGGACTGGATGGCTGCGTAACGTGCGGTGCGGCATCGATTCCCGAGACCCGGAACAGGCGATATTGATGCGGAACAGGAACGAATCCTGACGCGCGCCTGATATCGCACGGCAAACGCGGATCAATGCCCGTGGCGACGCGAGACGGCGGCGCAATTGCAAGCGGCCGCGGCACGCGATTTCGTTTCGATGTGTTTCAGTCGTTGCGGCGGCGCGCGGCGCGCTTCGACAATATCGGCCTCAATCATTCGGGCACGAGGGAAACAGATGAAGCATATTCGCGCGACGGGCAAGCACCTGGCATCGGCGGGCATCGCATTCGGCATCCTGCTGGGCGTGAACAGCACCGCGCATGCGCAGCTCGACCTGCAGTCGATCGGCTCGGCGCTGCTCGGCGGCGGACAGCAACAGGCCGCACCCGCGCAGGGCGGGGTCGCGCAACTGATGCAGGCGTACGTCGGCGCGAACCAGCAGGTGCTGTCCGGCCAGTCGTCGCTTGCGTCGGCGATGGGGCTCACCGGCGCGGCCGGGCAGGCGCAGCAGGCCGCCGGCTTGCTCGGCGGCGGCAATGCGTTGACGCCGGCCGTGCTGTCGCAGATGGGCGGCGCGCAGCAGTCGGTGTCGCAGGCGCTCGGCCAGGCGTTCGCGAGCGGCGGTGCGACGCACGGCCCGATCGACAAGCAGGCGTTCAGCAACGGCCTTGCATCGCTCGGCCAGGGCCTCACGCAGTACTCGCAACTGCAGTCGGGGGTCGGCAGCCTCGGTTCGACCAGCGCCGCATCGCTGCTGCAGGCGGGCCTGGATCCGAAGAACATGCAGGCCGCGTCGTATATCGCGCAAAGCGCGCCCGGCCAGTTGCAGTCGCTCGCGTCGACGCTCAGCCAGGCCGTGCAGTTCGCGACGAGCCAGGGCATTTCGGTGCCGTCGGTCGCGTCGTCCGCGCTGAAGCTGCTGCCGTAACGTTGCCGGACCCGCGCGCCGCGGCGCCGGCAGCGCGCGGCGATCCGGGATGGCCCCGCGCAACATGGGGATTTCGCTCGATGCTATCGTGGCGTGTTCCCCGTTCCCGGTGCCGGTTCATGACTGACTCGTTCGACCTCCCGCGCTACTTCGCCCGCATCGGCTACGACGGCCCGGCCGAGCCGACGCTCGACGTGCTGCGCCGGCTGCATCTGCTGCACCCGCAGGCGATTCCGTTCGAAAACCTCAATCCGCTGACCGGCGCGCGTGTCGCGCTCGACCTGCCTGCGATCGTCGACAAGGTGATCGGGCGGCACCGCGGCGGCTATTGCTTCGAACTGAACAAACTCTTCCACACCGCGCTCACGACGATCGGTTTTCGCGTGACGCCGCTGATCGCTCGCGTGCGCTGGATGCGGCCGCCCGAGGTCGTCACCGCGCAGACGCACATGCTGCTGCGCATCGATCTCGACGGCGCGACGTGGCTCGCGGACATCGGCTTCGGCAGCGCGACGCTGACCGCGCCGCTGCGCTTCGTGCCGGGCGAGCGGCAACTGACGCCACATGGCGCGTTTCGCGTCGTCGGTGCGCCGGTCGACGGCGAGTTCGACATGCAGTTCGAGATCCCCGACGGCTGGCAGACGACCTATCGCTTCTCGCTGAAGCCGGCCGAGTGGATCGATTACGAGGCCGCGAACTGGTTCACGTCGACGTATCCCGAATCGATCTTCGTGAACGACCTGATCGCGTGCCGCGTGCTGCCGGACGGCCGCGCGGCGCTGCTCAACACCACGCTGACGCTGCGCGACGCGGCGGGCGCGGGGCGCACCGTCACGTTCGGCGACGCCGCCGCGTGGGGCGCATGCCTGCGCGATACGATCGGCGTCGATACGACCGGCTTCGATCTCGACACGCTGTTCGCGCGGGTGGCGGCGCGGGCGAACACGATATGAATACGTTGCGGGCAGGCGGCCCGGCCGCGGCCGATCATCGACGTGGCCACGCCGTTCGAGGATACGCACTGGAGCCCGCGCGACATGACCGTGCACGATCCCGACGGCCGCGTGTGGCGCCTGCAGGCGCCGGGCACACCGGGCACACCGGGCACACCGGGCGCGTGAGGCCGCGGCGATGACCGGCCTCCATCAGGACGCCCCCGACAGCACGGCCGCGCGCGTCGCGCTGTGGCGCGCGCTGCACGTCGAACTCGATGCGCCGCCGCACGTGCTCGCCGACGAAGTCGGCCTGCGCCTGCTCGCGCCTGCGCCCGGCTGGCAGCAGCGCGGCGACATGGATCCGCACTTCACGCGGCCGTTTCGCGCGTCGATCGTCGCGCGGGCGCGCTTCATCGAGGATCTCGTCGTCGCGGAGGCCGCGCGGGGCGTGAGCCAGTACGTGATCCTCGGCGCGGGCCTCGACAGTTTCGTGCAGCGCCGGCCCGAGATGGCGTCGCGCCTGACCGTGTTCGAAGTCGATCCGCCCGCGCCGCAGGCGTGGAAGCGCCGGCGTCTCGCCGAGCTCGGCTTCGGCGTGCCGGACTGGCTGCGGTTCGTGCCGGTCGATTTCGAGGCGAAGCAGTCGTGGCGCGACGCGCTCGTGCGCGCGGGCTTCGATGCGGGCAAACCGGCGGTTGTCGTGTCCACGGGCGTCAGCATGTACCTGACGCGCGACGCGAACGCGGCGGCGCTGCGCGAAGCCGCGTCGCTCGCGCCGGGCTCGACGTTCGCGATGACCTTCCTGCTGCCGCTCGAGCATGCGGATCCGGACGTGCGCCCGGGGCTCGAAATGGCCGCGAAGGGCGCGCGCGCGAGCGGCACGCCGTTCATCAGCTTCTTCATGCCGGCGGAGATCCGCGCGCTCGCGACGCACGCCGGCTTCGCGCAGGCCGGGCATGTGTCGGCCGCGGCGCTCACGCGCCGCTACTTCGCCGGTCGTAGCGACGGCCTGCGCCCGCCGAACAACGCGGAAGAGCTGCTGGTCGCGACGGTGTAACCCGGCGGTTACCCGTCACGCGCGCTCCAGCACGGCCACCTCGCGCACGACCACGAGCAGCACCGCGAGGCTCGCGCCACCCGATGCACGCAGGTCGGAAAGCAGATGCTCGTAGCGCTGCAGCGCGGCCTCGCGGCGTTCGCGCCACGCGTGGACGATCGTCTCGGGCGCCGTCGAGTCGGCCGATTCGGCGAGCGCGCTGGTCGCCAGCGTGCGCTTGAGCCGCGCGATTTCCGCGAGCGCGGCCGCGCGCGCCAGCATGTCCCAGTGCGTCGGGGTCGGCAGCGTGGCCGCGCGTTCGCCGATCCACCCGTAGTTCAGCAGCGTGCCGAGCGAGAAGTACACGCCCGCGACCAGTTCGAGGCTGCGGTCGCAGGTCGCGGCCACTTCGGCGATGTCGAGCAGCGCGGCGGAGATGTCGCCGTTCGCGACGCGCCCGGCGAGTGCACTGTCGACGCCGGCGTCGACCAATACGCGCTGCCGTTCGGACAGCGCTTCGAGATCGCTCGCCGGCAGCAGCGACGGCAATTGCGGCGCGATGCGCTGCACCGCGTCGCGGCAGCGCGCGATCAGTCCGGCGACGCCGCCGTCGGCCACCGCGCCCGACTGCAGGTGCCGCAGGAACCACAGCGCCGCGCGCTCCAGCAGCCGCGCGACGTCGACGAACATGCGCGCCTGCACGTCGTCGGCGACGCGGTTGTCGAGTGCGTCGATGTCGCGCCACACCGCATCGAGATCGAACACGTCGCGCGCCATGATGCAGGCGCGCACGATGTCGCCCGGCTTCGCGTCGGTTTCCTCCATCAGCCGGTGCACGAACGCGCAGCCGACGCGGTTGACGAGCGCGTTGGTCAGGTGCGTCGCGAGAATCTCGCGGCGCAGCGGGTGGCGCTGCATCGGTTCGCTGAAGCGCTGCTGCAGCGGCTTCGGGAAATAGTCGACGAGCATCGCGGCGACGAGCGGATCCTCGGGCACGTCGGAGTCGAGCAGCGCGTCGTACAGCCACATCTTGCTGTACGCGAGCAGCACCGCGCGCTCCGGCGACGTCAGGCCCTGTTGTGCGGCCTGCCGTTCCGCGATCTCGTCGTCGGTCGGCAGGAACTCGATCACGCGGTTCAGGCGGCCTGCGCGTTCGAGCCAGCGCATCAGGCGCGCCTCGGCGTCGAGCAGCTCGACGCTGTAGCGGCCCGCGATCGACAGCGCCTGCGTCTGGTAGTAGTTGTCGCGCAGCACCAGCAGCCCGACTTCGTCGGTCATTTCCGCGAGCAGCGCATTGCGCTGCTTCTCGGTCATCTCGCCGTCGGTGACGACGAGCCCGAGCAGGATCTTGATGTTGACTTCGTGATCCGAACAGTCGACGCCGGCCGAGTTGTCGATGGCGTCGGTATTGATGCGCCCGCCGCGCTGCGCGAACTCGATGCGGCCGAACTGCGTGCAGCCGAGGTTGCCGCCTTCGCCGACGACCTTGCAGCGCAGGTCCGCGCCGTTCACGCGCACCGCGTCGTTCGCACGATCGCCGACCTGCTGGTGGGTTTCGCGCGCGGCCTTCACGTAGGTGCCGATGCCGCCGTTGTACAGCAGGTCGACCGGCGCCTGCAGGATCGCGCGGATCAGCTCGGTCGGCGGCAGCGCATGCGCGTCGATGCCGAGCGCGGCCTGCACGGCCGGCGACAGCGGGATCGTCTTCGCGGTGCGCGGGTAGACACCGCCGCCCGCCGAGATCACGGACGCGTCGTAGTCGGCCCAGCTCGAGCGTTCGAGCGCGAACATTCGCTGGCGCTCCGCGAAGCTCGCCGCCGGGTCGGGGTTCGGATCGAGGAACACGTGCCGGTGATCGAAGGCCGCGACGAGCCGGATATGCGGCGACAGCAGCATGCCGTTGCCGAACACGTCGCCCGACATGTCGCCGACACCGACCACGGTGAAGGCGGTCGTCTGCGTATCGACACCCATTTCGCGGAAGTGCCGCTTCACCGATTCCCACGCGCCGCGCGCGGTGATCGCCATCTTCTTGTGGTCGTAGCCGACCGAGCCGCCGGATGCGAACGCGTCGTCGAGCCAGAAGCCGTATTCGTGCGAGATCGCGTTCGCATAGTCGGAGAACGTGGCCGTGCCCTTGTCGGCCGCGACGACGAGATACGGATCGTCGGGATCGTGCCGCACCACGTCGGGCGGCGGCACGATCGCGTTGCCGGCGAGATTGTCGGTCAGGTCGAGCAGGCCGCGCAGGAACGTCTGGTAGCACGCGATGCCTTCGCGCATCCACGCTTCGCGATCGCTCGGCGGCGGCGGGTTCTTCACGACGAAGCCGCCTTTCGAGCCGACCGGCACGATCACGACGTTCTTCACCATCTGCGCCTTCATCAGCCCGAGCACCTCGGTGCGGAAATCCTCGCGGCGGTCGGACCAGCGCAGCCCGCCGCGCGCGACGCGCCCGCCGCGCAGGTGCACGCCCTCGACGCGCGGCGAGTACACCCAGATCTCGAACATCGGCTTCGGCTCGGGCAGGCCGGGCACCTTCGCCGGATTGAACTTGAACGACAGGTACGGCTTCGATTCGCCGTTCGCGTCGTGCAGGAAATAGTTGGTGCGCTCGGTCGCGTTGATCACGCCGAGGAACTGGCGCAGGATCCGGTCCTCGTCGAGGTTCGGCACCTGGTCGAGGGCTGTCTCGATCGCCTTCAGCAGGCGTTCGGCCTGCACGTCGCGCGTGCCGCCAGTGGCCGGGTCGAAGCGCAGCAGGAACAGCTCGACGAGCTGCCGTGCGATCGCCGGGTTGCCGGTCAGCGCGCGCTCGATGTACGCGTCGCTGAACGTCGAGCCGACCTGCCGCAGGTATTTCGCATACGCACGCAGGATCGTGACCTCGCGCGCGCTCAGGTGTGCGCGCAACACGAGGCGGTTGAAGTCGTCGTTCTCGATCCGGCCGTTCCAGATCCGGTCGAACGCATCCTCGAACAGGCCCTTCACGCGCTCGATGTCGAACTCGGTATCGTCGGCGAGTTCAAGGCCGAAGTCATGCACCCACGCGGGCGCGGCATCCTGCGTCTGGATCCGGTACGGCCGCTCCTCGTCGACGCGCACGCCCAGGTGTTCCAGCATCGGCAGGCTGCGCGACAGCGCGATCGGGTCGCCCGCGCGATACACCTTGAAGCGGAACGCGCGCGGCCCGGCCTCGATCGGGCGGTACAGGTTCATCGCGAGCTGGCCCGACTCCTTCACGCGCTCGATCAGCTCGATGTCGCGCACGGCCGTGCGCGCCGGATAGTCGTCGCGATAGCCGGCCGGGAACGATTCCGCATAGTGCTGCAGCAGCCGGTTGCCTTGCTCTTCGCCGAACGCGTCGAGCAGCGCGTCCGCGAGATCGTCCTGCCAGCGGCGCGCGACCTGCACGAGCCGCGTTTCGAGCTCGCGCGTGTCGACGTCCGGCATCGTGCCCGGTTCCGCATGGACGACGAAGTGAATCCGCGCGATCGCCGATTCCGACAGCAGCGGCGTGAATTCGACGTTCACGCCGTTGTACGCGTCGACGAGCAGCTTCGCGATGCGACGGCGCAGGTCGGTGTTGTACTTGTCGCGCGGCACGAACGCGAGGCACGACACGAAGCGGTCGAAGCGGTCGCGCCGCACGAACAGGCGCGTGCGCTGGTGTTCCTGCAGCCGCAGGATGCCGAGCGCGATGTCGTAGAGCTGGTCTTCGTCGGCCTGGAACAGCTCGTCGCGCGGATAGGTTTCGAGCACCGTCACCAGCGACTTGCCGAGATGTCCCTTCGGCAAAAAGCCCGCCCGCTGCACGATGTTCGCGCACTTGCGGCGCACGATCGGAATCTCGGTGTACGAACCGAAATAGGCCGTCGACGTGTAGAGACCGATGAAGCGGCGCTCGCCGCTCACCTTGCCGTCGGCGCCGACCAGTTTCACGCCGACGTAGTCGAGGTAGCCGGGCCGGTGAACGGTCGCGCGCGAGTTCGCTTTCGTCACGAAGATCGGCCAGGGGCCGGTGATGATCTCGGCGGCGGCCGGCGGCAGCGGTGTCACGTCCGACGCGCCGGGCGGGCGCAGCGATTCGCGCAGCAGGCCGAAACCCGAGCCTTCGACGCCGCGCAGCCCGAAGCCGGTGCCGTCCGACACGAGCGCGTAATCGCGCTGGCCGAGGAACGTGAAGTGGTCGGCGGCCATCCATTCGAGGAACGCGCGCGCCTCGATGTCTTCCGCGGTCGATTCGCGGGCTTTCATGTCCTTGATCGTCGCGCGCGCGATGTCGACGATCTTCGGCCAGTCCTCGACCGATGCGCGCACGTCGCCGAGCACGCGCGCGATGTCGTCGCGCAGCGTGTCGAGCAGCGCGGCGTCGCCGCAGCGGTCGACTTCGAAATGGATGAACGACGCGAGCTGCGACTGGCCGTCGCCGGGCGTCGCGCCGCCGGCTTCGACGCGCTCGATCCCGCCGTTGCTGCCGCGCCAGATGCGGAACACCGGGTGCAGCGCGGAGTGCAGCGCGAGCCCGAGGCGGTTCACGGCCATCGTCACCGAGTCGACGAGGAACGGCATGTCGTCGTTGACGATCTCGATCACCGTGTGGTCCGAGTGCCAGCCGTGCTGTTCGAGGATCGGGTTGTATACGCGCAGCCGCTCGCTGCCGGGCACGAATTTCCGGGCGGTCTGCCAGTGCGCCATCGCGGCGCCGTACAGGTCGGCGATGCTGCGATTCTGCAGATCATCGGCGTCGACGAAATCGTAGTAATGACGCAGGAACGGTTCGACGATCCGGAACGTGGCCTCGGGCAGGCGCCCGCGCGCGCATTCGACGACATCGGAGAGCAGGTGTGCGACGACTTCTTCGTTCTTCGCTTCCATGGCGGTCTCCTGGTCGGTTTGCCACTGGCTGCTGCGTGTGTTCGGCATTATGCGCCGATTGATACGCCGGTTGCGTGACGGCGCGATGTGCGGGCGCAAAACAGGGAGCAGGGAAGGGCGGCTGCCTGCAACGCGCGTGCCCGGCGTTGCAGGAGAGGGTCAAGCCAGGTCCGGCGGCTTCAGGTCGGGGTGGCGCGCGTAGAGCGGGTTCATGAAGTCGAGCAGCATCGTGGTCAGCAGTTGCGACACGAATTCGCGATAGGCGATGAATTCGTGTCGCGGACAGGTCTCGTCGACCTGCCGAAGCGATTGATCCAGTTGCGCGCCCATCGACAGGATCATGTCGTTCAGTGCGGCGGCGATACGTTTGTCGTCGATCATGCGGTCTCCTTCGAGCGCCGCATCGCGTGGCGCGTTCGTACGGGTGTCACCGCGGTTCGAGCCCGTATCGCACAGGAGGTTCCGCCGCCGCCGGACGGGCCGGTATCAGCGCTCGTCGCTCCACAGCTTCCCGGCCGTCGCCCAGTTCTCCTTCTTCACGTCGGCGAGGATGATGTCGACCGAGCCCGGGTCGCAGCCGAGCGTTTCGCACGTGACACGCGTGATCGCTTCGACGAATGCGCGCTTCTGCTCGACCGTGCGGCCTTCGAACAACTGGATATTGAAAGTCGGCATGACTGGATGCTCCGATGGTTGGGGAAAGTGAAGTTCGTTTGGGGGGCGGCGACTTCAGTCGCGATACGACGGATCGATCCGGTCGAGGCGGCGCAGCAGCGCCGGCCATTCCAGCTCGCCCTCGATCGCGCCGCCGTCGCGCAGCTGTTCGGCGGTGCGATCGGCGACGGCCGGCTCGGGCAGCACGAGCGGCCCGCCGCCTGCCTGCGCGCGCACCTGGATGTCGCACGCCTTGATCAGCGTATCCATCAGCACATACGCCTCGGCGACGGTCCGGCCGACCGTCAGCGTGCCGTGGTTGCGCAGCAGCATCGCGGATTTCGCGCCGAGGCTGGCGGTCAGCCGCGCGCCTTCGGCCGGCGAGAACGCGAGCGCCTCGTAGTCGTGATACGCGAGGTCGCCGTGAAACCGCAGCGCGTGCTGCGATGCGGGCAGCAGCCCGTCGCGCTGGATCGACACGGCGATGCCGGGCGTATTGTGCAGATGCATCACGCAGACGGCGTCCGGCCGCGCGGCATGGACGGCCGCGTGAAGCGCGAAGCCCGTCACGTTGACCGCATGTGCGCTGTCGCCGATCCGGTTGCCGGCCAGGTCGATCTTCACGAGATTCGATGCGCGAACCTCGTCGAACGCGAGGCCGAACGGGTTGATCAGGAAATGGCCGGGCTCGCCGGGCACCGTTGCGGACAGATGCGTGTAGATCAGGTCGTCCCAGCCGTTCAGCGCGACGAGACGGTACGCGGCGGCGAGATCGACGCGCAGCCGGCGCTCGGCGTCCGAGATCGGGCCGCCGGGTTTCACGGTGTCAGGACGGTGTGCGAATGACGACATCGGGTTCTCCGAGGGTAAGGCGGCGCGCGACGGCCACCGTGATCCACGACGCGAGCGCGAACGGGGCCGTGAGCGCGGTGAGGCCCGCGCGCATCGCGAGCCACTGGATCAGTGCGGCCAGCGCCGCGGCCGCGAACGCCGCGCGCGTGCCGCGCGACATCAGCGCGAGCGCGGCGAGTGCGCCGTTGAAGCCGAGCAGGCCGTCGGTGAATCCGGCACCGCTTGCGCCGAGCGCAACCAGCAGCATGGTCGACACGATCGCGCCGCCGAGTGCGAACGCGGCTGCGCGGCGGGACGCGGCCGCGATGCCGGCGACGATCAGCATACCGGCCCACGCGCCTTGTGCGAAGGTGGTTTGTGCGACGCCCGACAGCAGTGCTGCGGCGACCGAGGAAAGTGTCAGTGCCGCGCCCGTCGCGGTATCGCTCGCATGCTGCACCGCGACAAACGGCAGCCACAGCGCGGTGGCCGCCAGGCACGGACTCGAATACGGGCACTGGCGCCACTTCGCGAGCGGGAGTCGCATCGCGCGCTGCACGAGCGCGGCGCCGATCGCGGCGAGCGGCACCAGCACGAGCGCCGCCAGCGGGGCGGGCGCAAAGCGCACTGCCACCAGCGCGGCGAGCGCGCCGTTGAAGCCGTGCAGACCCGGTTCGACGTCACGGCGCGCCGCGCCGGTCAGCACCGCGGTCAGGTTGGCGGCGGCCGCGCCGACCAGCGCCGCGCACGCGAGCCGCAGGTCGGTCAGCGCGAGTGCGGCGACCAGCATCGCGCCGGTGAACGCGTTCGCCTGCAGCACGATCTGTCCGATGCTGCGCAGCAGGATGCGCAGGTCGATCGACGGCGAAGCGGGGCGGACGGTAGGCATGGCGGCGGCGGAACTGGACGAGCCGCGAGCATAGGACACAATCCCATGCACCGGAATAGGGAATTCTGGATAGTCGGGATTTGTGGCGAGTGCCCTGAATTGGGGCGCGGCGAGGCGGTCGGCGCCTGTTCGGAACACGTGTGTTGGCGTTTTCGTGAGACTTTGGCAATTTGGTAGCAAATTTTGGTCATCGCTAATGTTTTCGTATGCAGGCTGACGCGTTAGCGTTTTGTCGGGCAACGAGGAGGCGGAACGATGCGGGAACTGCGCTGGGCGTCGCTCGAGGGCGACGGAATCGAACACCTGACGTTCGACCGGAGTGACACCGGCATCGTCGTCGAAAGCGCCGTGGTCGGCCAGCGGTATGGTCGCGCGTACGGGCTTGCGTACAGGGTCGAGTGCGATCCGCGGTGGCGGGTCAGGGTTGCGGTGCTCAGGGTGATGGGCGGCGGCACGCTCGAACTGCATGGCGACGGCGCCGGGCACTGGCGCGACGGTTCAGGCCGCGCGCTGCCGGAACTGGATGGCTGCGTCGACATCGACATCGCGGCGACGCCGTTCACGAATTCGCTGCCGATCGGCCGCCTCGGTCTCGCGCGCGGCGAGCGGTGGCCGATCGACGTCGCCTACATCTCGACGCCGGACCTGACCGTGACGCCGGTCAAGCAGGCCTACGCATGCATCGAGCCCGGCCGACGCTACCGCTACGAAGGCATCTTCCGGAATTTCACCGCGGAGATGGACATCGACGCCGACGGGCTCGTGATCGACTACGAAACGCTGTTCAAGCGCCTGCCGCCGTTGCGCTGAACGGCCGCGCCCGCTGTCGTGACGGCCGGTCGTTCATGCGCCGCCGCAAACCGGTCGATCCGCGCCGCGATCAGTTCCGGATCGCGCACCACGACCCAATGTGCGCCATCGATCTCCTCCCGCACGTGCTCGCCGAGCCAGCGATCGAGGCCGACCGACATCTCGGGCGTCACGTAGCGGTCGCGCACCGGCACGAGGATCTGCACCGGCGCCTGCGCATACCGCTCGCGGGGCTTTCTCGCCCGCGCGACGAAATTGGCGCGGTAGAGCTGCAAGCCGTTCAGCGCGTTCTTCAACTGTGCAGGATCGCGCTCGGGCCGCACGCGCTCGGTCAGCTGCAGCCAGCGCGGCCACAGTGCGGCGCCGCCGAGCCGCCACACCAGCGACGGCACGACCGGCAAGTGGAAGAACGCGATGTACCACGACTTCAGGCTTTGCTTGAGCCGCATCTTCGCGCGGAACACGTGGTCGAGGCACGGGCCGGAGATCGACGTGTACGACGCGATCCGGCCGCGGAACGCGGGATCGGTCACGGCCTCCCAGCACTGGATCGACCCCCAGTCGTGGCCGACCAGATGGAACGGCCGGTTGCCGCAGGTCGCGTCGGCGACGGCCTTCAGGTCCTCCGCGAGGCGCGCCAGCGCGTAGTCGGCGCGGCGGCGCGGCGCATCGGACGCGCCGGCGCCGCGCACGTCGTAGGCGATCACGCGATAGCGCTGCGCGAGCCGTGCGCGGACCGGCGCCCACACGGCGGCCGAATCGGGATAGCCGTGCACGAGGATTAGCGGCGGCGCGCGCCGCGGGCCGCTGACATGGACGGCGAGTTTCACGTCGCCGGAGCGGACGGTCAGCATCTCGTGGGCGCGCGCCATGACGTCATGCCTGCGCAACCGGATGCAGCGGCACGCGGCGCGGGGCGGCCTGCGCCGCGTAGCGCGCGTTGGTCGCGTCGATGTTCGCGAGCAGCGTGTCGAGCCCCTGCAGGTACCGATGGTTATCGTGGTCCCACGGATGGAAGCCCGGACGGAAATAGTCGAGCCATTCGCCCGCGATGCTCGGAAACACGCCGGTCCTCGGGCTGTACAGGTACTTCACGAGGCGCCACATGCCGCCGAACCCGCCGTGCTTGCGACGGTGCGACAGCATCAGACGCACGTGGAAGTCGAACACGATCGTCCAGAACAGCACGGTCGTCGTCAGCATCGTGCCGGTGCGCAGCAGGTAGCTGCCGAGGCCCGGCTTCATCACGGCGTTCCATACGTCGTACGACACCGCCTTGTGTTCGGTTTCCTCCATCGCGTGCCACATCCACATCTGCTGATAGCCTTCGACCGACCCGTCGATCCGGTGCTCGTGGCCCGACAGCAGCTGGTTCGCGAGGATCGCCGTGTAGTGCTCGAGCGCGATCGTGATCGCGAGCTGCATCGAATGCGGCAGCGTCTTCTTGAAGAAGCCGAGGATCGTCCACAGCCGCTTGTCGAGCTTGTGCGCGGGCAGGCCGGACGATTGCAGCAGGTCGTTGTATTCGATGTGCTCGCGCGTGTGCATCGCTTCCTGGCCGATGAAGCCGAGCACCTGCTTCTTGAGCGCCGGATCCTCGATGCGGTCGCGATAGTTGCGCACCGAATCCATGAAGAAGCGCTCGCCGGCCGGGAACAGCAGCGACAGCGCGTTCATGAAGTGCGTGACCGGCACGCCCTGGACGTGCCAGTCCTTCGCGCGTTCGGGCGGCAGCGCGAAACGGATGTCGCGCCGCACGGGCATCATGTTCGGGGTCCTCATGATTGTTCTCCTCCCTGATTGCCTGCGTTGTTGTAAGTGGCGTGCAGCGGCGCGGCCGCCGGCGTGCCGTGGCGGGCGGCCGCGCGGCGGGCCTTCGCGGCCTCGCGGCGCGTCGCGAGCACGACGAGCGCCTGGTATGCGGCCGGCAGGACGCGCGCCATCCAGTCCGCGCCTTTCGCATCGCGGCCGATCAGCACGCGGCGCTTGTTCTTGCGCACGCCGGCGAGGATCGTGCGCGCGGCGTCGTCGGCGGTCGTGATGAAGAATTTCTCGAAGCTGTCCTTGCCCTGCTGCTCGCTCTCGACGATGAAGCCGACCATGTTCTTCGCGACGCGGCTCGACTGTGCGATGTTGGTGCGGATGCCGCCCGGATGCACGCAGGTCGCCGACACGCCGCACTTCATCATGTCGAGTTCCTGCCGCAGCGATTCGGTGAAGCCGCGCACCGCGAACTTGGTCGCGTTGTAGCCGCTCATCCCCGGCTGCGCGAAGATCCCGAAAATGCTCGACGTGTTGATCACGTGGCCGTCGCCCGACGCCTTCAGGTGCGGCAGGAACGCCTTCGTGCCATGCACGACGCCCCAGAAGTTGATGTTCACGATCCACTCGAGATCGCTGTATTCCATCCCTTCGATCGTGCTCGACAGCGCGACGCCCGCGTTGTTGAAGATCAGGTTGACCTTGCCGTGTTGCTGCGCGGTGTCGTCGGCCCACGCGAACATCGCGTCGCGGTCGCCGACGTCGAGCACGCGCGTCGAGACGCGCACGTTCGGCGCGATCGCGCGGACGATCCGCTCGGTTTCGGCGAGGCCGATGGCGTTCTTGTCGGCGAGCGACACCTGGCAGCCGGCCTGCGCGAGCTGCACCGCGAGCGAGCGGCCCATGCCCGAGCCCGCGCCCGTGATCGCGGCGACCTTGTTGGCGAAATCTCTCATGTCGGTGGCTCCTTGTCTGACTCAGGCTGCTTCGGCGGACGTGGAAGCGGAAGCGGCGGGCGCGGCGACGGGCCGCGCGGTCGTGTCGTGCTGCGGCGCGCGATACGCGTGGTAATCGGCGATCGAGAACTGCGCGGTCGCCTGGCGGAAGCGCCAGGTGAAGCCCGGCCACAGCGTCGTGTTCTTGCCGGTGCGCGGATCGAGGTACCAGCTCTTGCAGCCGCCCGTCGACCAGATCGCCTTCTTGAGCCGGCCCTGCAGGTCGCTGTTGAACTGCGCCTCGACGAGCGGGCGCACCTCGATCGCCTCCGCGCGTTCTCGATGCATCGCCTGCAGCGCGCCGAGGATGTATTCGATCTGCGACTCGATCATGAACACCATCGAGTTGTGGCCGAGGCCCGTGTTCGGACCGACGATCATGAAGAAGTTCGGGTAGCCCGGCAGCGTCGTGCCGAGATACGCGTGCGCGCCGTCGCGCCAGGCGTCGACGATGTCGAGGCCGCCGCGGCCGATGATCGCGCCGCGCGGATACGGATCGGCGACCTGGAAGCCCGTGCCGTAGATCAGGCAGTCGACTTCGTGGCGGCGGCCGTCGGTCGTCACGACCGCGTCGGCCTCGATACGGTCGATGCCGGTCGTGATCACGTCGACGTTCTTGCGCGACAGCGCCGGGTAGTAGTCGTTCGAGATCAGCACGCGCTTGCAGCCGAGCGTGTAGTCCGGCGTGACGGTCTTGCGCAGTTCCGGATCGGGAATCTGCTTGCGGATGTGGCGCAGTGCGAGCTTCTGCACGTTCTTCATCAGCGACGGATGGATCGCGAAGCCGAGCACGCGCGATTCGAGCATCCAGTAGATGCTGCTGCGCACGGCCTTCTGCGTGAATGGCAGCGTGCGGAACAGCCATTTCTCGAACCCGGTCAGATTGCGGTCGGGCTTCGGCATGATCCACGGCGGCGTGCGCTGGAACAGCGCGAGTTCCTTCACGCGCGGGGCGATCTGCGGCACGAACTGGATCGCACTCGCGCCGGTGCCGATCACCGCGACGCGCTTGCCTTCGAGCGGGTAGTCGTGATCCCACTGCTGCGAATGGAACGCGCGGCCCTTGAAGTTCTCGACGCCGGGAATCGCCGGCAGCGCGGCGCGCGACAGCCCGCCCATCCCCGACACCAGCACGCGCGCCGACAGCCGCTTGCCGTTCGCGAACGTGAGGCGCCAGCGTTGCGCGGCTTCGTCGTATTCGGCGCGCTGCAACGCGTGGTTCATGCGCAGGTGCGGGCCGACGCCGAAGCGCTGCACGCAGTCTTCCAGATACGCGCGAATTTCCGGCTGCGGCGCGAACATGCGCGTCCAGCGCGGGTTCGGCGCGAACGAGAACGAATAGACATGCGATTGCACGTCGCAGGCACACCCGGGGTAATGATTGTCGCGCCACGTGCCGCCGACCGACGCGGCCTTCTCGAGGACGACGAAGTCGGTCACGCCTGTCTGCCGCAGGCGAATGGCCATCCCGAGACCGGCGAAGCCGGTGCCGATGATGGCGATGTCGGTCGTTTCGTCCAGGCCGTCGTGGCCGGGCGGGCCGAAAGGCAACGTGCGAGCATTCATCCGGGTGTCTCCGATTTGGCTCATTTTTTAATGTTACATTGGTTGATGTAACGATAGTGGGTGGACCCGGAAACCGCAAGAGGCTAGAAGCGGCGCTCTAAGGGCCGGGAGCCGCGCGGGAAAAGGCTGAGCGGGGTTTGGAACGACGTGGTTTCCGCATGGCGGAATGCGCGGAAACGGCCGTCGGCAGGGCGGGAGCGGCAGGAGACGAGGCCGCCGCCGTGCGGCGGCCTGTTTGAAACGCAATCAGGGACGGGGCGAGCGGGCGGCCGTCTCATGGAAAACCCCGGCCACGATCGTGACCTGCGCGAGCGCATAGAGGCCCCAGATCAGATAGTCGATGCCGGGAAAGCCGCCGAGGAAACGCCCGACGCCGATCAGCGTGTCGGAGCCGACGAAGATCAGGCTGCCGAGCGCGACCAGCGGGCCGCGCGTGCGGGCCGCGAGCGCGAAGCTCGCCATTGCGCACAGCACGAGCAGGTAGACGGCGACCGGCGCGAGCAACGCGCCCAGGTGCGGAAGAAATGCCGCGTAGAACGCCGGCGCGGCGATCCACAGCCCGATCAGCGCGACGATGCGCCAGCCCTGCGGCCGCGCGCGCCAGCGCACGAAGATCGCGCAGTAGCACAGGTGCGTAAGCAGGAATGCGCCGAGGCCGAGGACGAACGACAGCGGCCAGTCGGGCAGCGCGAGCAGCACGTCGCCGAGCACGGCCGTCGCCAGTGCCGCGCACAGCCACGCGCGCTCGCGCGGCGCGGCGCAGGTGCTGCCGGCCGCGAGCAGCAGGATGCCCATCGCGGCTTTCGCGGCGGCCTGGCCGGGATAGGGCGCGGCGGCGAGCGACAGTCCGTACAGCAGCGCGGCGGCGACGGCGAGCGGCCAGAGCCGGCGATAGGTGGCGGGAAGCGTGGCGATCAAGGCGGGTGTCTCCGGATTGTTGTTGTCTGCGGTGGACGACGCGCCGTCGTGGGCGCGGCTGCAGGCCATTATCCGGAAGAACGGCTGGGTGAAAACCGGCAAATCCTTCTAGGACGCGATCCCGGCCGCGCATGTTGCGTGCGGTTCGTCACGGTTGCGGCGGAAGAGGAAGGGGGCGGCCCGCCGGGACCGGGATGACGGAAATCGGGCACGTACCACGCCGGCGGCGCGTCGAGCGCGCGTCGGGAACAAGCGTTTCCGACAAACAAGACGGGCCGGCGGGCAGGGTGCCCGTCGGCCCGTTTCGGCTGCTTCGCGCTGCGTCCGCGCGTTACTTCGCCGCGAGCGCGCTGGCCACGGCCTTGTCGGTCCACGCGTTATCGGCCACGTTCAGTTTCTGCGGAATCAGCTTCGCCGCGAAGAACGCATCGGCGACACCCTGCTGGACCGCGACGATCTTCTCGTCGACCGGCACGGCGCCGAACGGGACGCGCTTGATCCACGTTTCCACGAGCGGCAGCGGCAGGCCGACCTTCGGCGCGATCAGCGCGGCCGTCTCGGCCGGATGCCCGTTGACCCACAGGCCGGTCTCGCGCAATTGCTTCAGGATCGCGCCGACCACGTCGGCATGCTGCTCCGCGAAATCCCGCGTTGCCTCGTAGAAGTTGTTCGCGGGCGTGAGGCCCGTATAGTCGGACAGCGTGCGGATCTTCAGCGAATTCTGGGCGGCCGCATAGTACGGATCCCAGACGGCCCACGCGTCGACGTTGCCGCTCTCGAACGCGGCGCGCGCGTCCGCGGGCGGCAGGTACACGGGACGGATCTCGTCGTAGCGCACGCCGGCTTTCTTCAGCGCTTCGAGCAGCAGGTAGTTCGCGCTCGAGCCCTTCTGCAGCACGACCTTCTTGCCGCGCAGGTCGGAAAGCGAGCGGATCGGCGAATCGGCCTTCACGAACACGGCCTCGTTGTGCGGCGACGGCGGCTCCGCGCCGACGTACACGAAGCGCACACCGGCCGCCTGCGCGAACACCGGTGGTGGCGCGCCCGTATAGCCGAAGTCGATGCTGTTCGCGTTCAGCGCCTCGAGCAGTTGCGGGCCGGCCGGGAATTCGAACCACTGGACGCGGTAGCCGAGCGGCTTGAGGTGTGTCTCGAGGGAGCCCTGCGTCTTGACGACCGACAGCAAGCCGGCCTTCTGGTAACCGATGCGCACGACCTTGTCGGCGCTGCCCTGCGCGAAGGCCGACGTGGCGGCGACGGCGACGAGCGCCGTCGCGGCGAGGCGGGTGATCCAGCGGGTGAAACGAATCATCGAACGGACTCCATGCGAAACGTCTTCGGGGAGCGGCGCGTGCCGCTCGGTTGGAAGAATCGTCGCACGGGCGATCGAGCCCGCAAACGAAGCATTGCCGATATGAATATGACGGCGGCGGCCCTATGCTTTGTCGCCGTTGTCTTGCGTGTCGGACGTATCGGACGTGCCGGCCTGTCGCGCGGCTTCGTCGCTGAGTTTCTTGTCGAGGATCGTCGCGACGCGGCCGCCGAGATACGCGCTTGCCGCGTTCTCGAGCGCGCGGTTCGTCTCGCCTTCGACGAACACGGCCGCGAGCGGGCGCAGGCGCCAGATCGCATCGACGAGCGCGGGCACGTCGGTGACCGGCGGCAGCGTGCCTTCGTCATAGCGGTCGAGGCGCTTGACGACGAGATCGACGAGCAGCCGCGCGATCGCGTCGAAATGCGGTCGCGCGAGGCTGATCACGTCGAGCAGTTCGCGCGGCGGGATGCCTTCCTTCGTCATCGCGGCCGCCGCCTCGAGCAGCGCGGGGCTTTTCGCGACGAACGACAGGCCGCGCCGTTCCAGCAGGCCGAGCTCGGTCACGCGCGACAGTTGCGACGCCGTCTGCGGGCCGAACATCTGCGCGAGCGCGGCGAGCGAATAGGTTTTCGGCAGTTCGTGCGACCAGCGGCCGCCGATCGCGTTTTCGAGGCCGAGGATCGAGCGCAGGTCGTGGCCTTCGTCGATTGCCTTGATCAGGTCCTGGATGTTCGACAGCGTGTAGCCGCGTGCGAGCAGGTGGTTGATCAGCTTCAGGCGTGCGACGTGCGTGTCGTCGTAGATGCCGACGCGCCCGCGCTTCTCGGGCGGGGCGAGCAGCCCGCGATCCTGGTACGCGCGAACGTTGCGCACGGTCGTGTCCGACACGCGCGCGAGTTCGTCGACCGTGTACTCGTTGCGGGCGTCCGCTGCGGCCTCGTCACGCGTGGTGGGAGTCTGTTTTGACATGCGGCCATTCTAGCGCGACGCGACAGGCTCGGGCGAGGCGGGGAGCGTGCGTGCGCCGTCGCCGAGCGCGCGCTGCATCAGCGCCGTATCGATCCAGCGGCCGTGCTTGAAACCGACCGCCTTCAGCACGCCCGCGGGCTCGAAACCGAATGCGCGGTGCAGCGACGTCGAGCCGCCGGTGCCGCCGTCGGCGATCACCGCGATCATCTGCCGCCACGGGCCGGCCTCGCATCGCGCGATCAGCGCCGCGAGCAGCGCGCGGCCGATGCCGCGGCCGCGCTGCGCGTCGTCGATGTAGATCGAGTCCTCGATCGTGTGGCGGTACGCGCTGCGCGTGCGATACGGCGTCGCATACGCGTAGCCGGCGAGGCGGCCCTCGCATTGCGCGACGAGATAGGGCAGCCCGTGACGCAGCACGGCGTCGCGGCGCGCACGCAGTTCGTCGACGTCGGGCGGCGTCTCCTCGAACGACGCGACGCTGTGGCGCACATGGTGCGCGTAGATTGCGTGAATGGCGGCGAGATCGGCATCGGTCGCATCGCGGACGACGCAAGCGGGAGCGGCGGGCATGGTGGCGGAGCGGGCGGATGAAATCGCTACTATGCCGGCGGTGGGGCGCCGCCGTAAAGGCGTTGGTCGCGGCGCGCGCCTGCAGAGCCGGGCGTACGGGCCTACAGGTGGCCGTCCGCGTCGCGAACCGCGTCGGCGATCGCGTCCGCGACGCGCTGTACGCGCGGCGAGCGCCGCACGTCCGGGTGGACGACGAGCCAGATCTCGCGCTCGACATCACAACGGGGCGCGGACGTCAGTTCGACGAGCGCTGCGGCGGCTGCCAGCGACGGATCGGCCGCGGCCGGGGTGCGTGCGTCCGTCGCCGGTGCGTCGACGAGAAAGCGCGGCAGCAACGCGACCCCCGCGCCGGCCACGCACGCACGATGCAGCGCGGCCAGGTCGTTGGCGACGAACGCGAAGCGGCGCCCGGCCGCGAAGCGTTCGAGCCACTGCTGTTGCGGCATTTGCGCGAGTGCGTCGTCGTAGCCGAGGAATGCCCAGGTGTCGGGCGGCGCGCCGGCCCAGTCGGGCGACGCGCACAGCGCGAAGCGCATCGTGCCGAGCCGGCGCGCGGCCAGACCCGGCTCGCTCGGCCGCGACAGGCGCACCGCGAGGTCGGCTTCACGTGCGTACAGGTTGGCCGCGTGCATCTCGCCCATCAGGTCGATCCGCAGTGCCGGCCATGCGCGCTGCGCGCGGGCGAGCCGCGGCGCGAGGAAGTGGCTTGCAAACACCGGCGACGCCGACACGCGCACGACGCCGTCGAGCGCCGTCGCCCCCTGCGCGGCGCGCGCGAACGCATGCACGTCGGCTTCGACGCGGGCCGCGTGCTCCGCGAGATGCAGCCCTTCGTCGGTCGGCGGCCAGCCGCGCGGCAGCCGGTCGAACAGCCGGATGCCGAGCGCGGATTCCAGCGCTTCGATGCGCCGGGCGACCGTCGAATGCTGCACCTGAAGCGCCCGCGCGGCGGCCGACAAACTGCCGCCGCGCATCACCGCGAGGAAATAGCGGAGGTCGTCCCAGCTCATCGGCAGCGCGGATGCTGGCGTCGGATCGGTCGAATTTTGCACAGTAGATGGGCGCACAACAGGAATTCCGATCGATTATGCACGATGAGATGATCGTGTCACTTCATTCGATTGTGAGGAACGTCATGCCCCACGTTGTTACCGCCACCCGGATCGGCATCGACCGCTACGGCGACGCCGGCGTGCTGCGCCGCGTCGATGGACCCGTCGTGCCGCCCGGCGCCGGCGAGGTGCGGATTCGCCAGACCGCCATCGGTGTGAACTTCGTCGACATCTATTTCAGGACCGGCGCGCATCCGTTGCCGGCGCTGCCGGACGCGCTCGGCGTCGAGGCGGCCGGCGTGGTCGACGCGGTCGGCCCTGGCGTGACGGCGCTCGTCCCGGGCCAGCGCGTCGCCTATGCGGGACTGCCGACCGGCAGCTACGCGAGCCTGCGCACGCTGCCCGCCGAGCGGGTGGTGGCCGTGCCCGACGGCGTGAGCGACGACGCGGCCGCGGCCGGGCTGCTGAAAGGGATCACCGTCTACATGCTGCTGCACCGCGTGCGGCAGGTCGGCGCCGGCGACGCCGTGCTCGTGCACGCGGCAGCCGGCGGCGTCGGGTTGCTGGCGACGCAGTGGGCGCGCACGCTCGGCGCGCGGGTGATCGGCACGGTCGGCTCGGCCGCGAAGGCGGCGCTGGTGCGCGCGCACGGCGCGGAAGCGGTGGTCGATTATCGCGAGGCGGATTTCGTCGAAGCGGCCCGCGCGTTCGGCGGCGGTGCGGGCGTCGACTATGCGATCGACGGGATCGGCGGCGACGTGCTGACGCGCACGCTCGGCGCGGTCCGGCCGTTCGGGATGGTCGCGAGCATCGGGCAGGTTGCCGCGATCGGCGCGCGGCAGACGATCGATCTCGACGAACTGGGCCCGGCCCGCTCGATCGCGCTGGCGCGGCCGAGCGTGCTCGGCTTCATTGCGCGCGACGTGGCTGGGTATCGGGAAGCGGCGCGCGTGACGCTCGAACGGCTCGCCGGCGGGATGCATGTGGAGATCGGCGCGCGGCTGCCGCTCGGGCAGGCGGCCGACGCGCACCGGTTGCTGGAGTCGCGGCAGACGACGGGCGCGGTGGTGCTGGTGCCGTGACGGCGGCCGGCGCGGCGACTGCGGATCGCGAGATCGGTCGCCGCGCGGCTTCGCTCGCGGGCAGGCGCCGCCGCGCTGCCGCCCGCGCGCGAATCAGCGCTGCGTGCGCAGCGGCGCACGCTCGACGAACCACGCGAGCACGAACGCGATCGCGATCACGCCCGCCGCCGCCAGATACACCACATGCAGCGCCCCGGCGAATGCATGCAGGTACGCATCGCGCACCGCATCCGGCAACTGGTGCACGGCCGCCGGGCCGAGCGCGGGCGGCAGCTCCGTGCCGGCCGGCAGCGCCTGCGTGATGCGCGACTGCAGCCCGTGCGAGAACAGTGCGCCGAACGCGGCGACGCCGAGCGAGCCGCCGATCGAACGGAACAGGGTCGCGCCCGAGGTCGCGACACCCATGTGGCGGAATTCGACCGTGTTCTGCACGGCAAGCGTCAGCACCGGCATCACCATGCCGAGCCCGATCCCGAGCAGCGCCATGTACGCGTACATCGTGTGCAGCGGCGTGTCGAGCGACAGCGTCGACAGCAGCGCCATCGCGATGCCGCCGATCAGCGTCCCCGCGATCGGAAACGGGCGATACGTGCCGAGCCGCGAGATCAGCCGGCCGCTCGCGACCGACATCGCGAGCATCCCGCCCATCATCGGCAGCAATTGCATCCCGGCCTGCGACGGCGTCGAGCCCTTCACGACCTGCAGATAGAGCGGAATGAACGTGACCGAACCAAACAGCGCGATGCCGACGACGAAGCCGATCAGGCTCATCAGCACGAAGGTGCGCTGGCGGAACAGTTCGAGCGGCATGATCGGCTCGGCCGCGAGCCGCTCCTCGTAGACGAAGCCGCCGACCGCGACCACGCCGAGCACGAGCGTCATCCACAGCTGCGGCGATGACCACGGCAGCAGCGAACCGCCTTCGCTCGTGAACAGGATCACGCAGGTGAGGGCCGTCGCGAGGAACGCGGCGCCCATGTAGTCGATCCGGTGCTTCACGTGCGCGGTGTGCGGCCGGAACGCGATGCCGATCACCGCGAGCGCGACCAAGCCAAGCGGCAGGTTGATCGTGAAGATCCAGCGCCACGACAGGTGTTCGACCAGGAAACCGCCGAGCAGCGGCCCGACGATCGTCGCGAGGCCGTACACGCCGCCGAACATTCCCTGATAGCGTGCCCGGCGGTCGGGCGGCACCAGGTCGCCGATCGCGGCCATCGTGACGACCATCAGCCCGCCGCCGCCGAGCCCCTGCAGCGCGCGCAGCACGATCAGCTGCGTCATGTCCTGCGCGACGCCGCACAGCGCGGAACCGGCGAGAAACAACACGATCGCGGCCTGCAGCACGATCTTGCGGCCGTACAGGTCGCCGAGCTTGCCGTACAGCGGCAGCACGACCGTCGACGACAGCAGGTACGCGGTGACGACCCACGACAGCTGGTCGAGGCCGCCGAGCTCGCCGACGATGGTCGGCAGCGCGGTCGACACGATCGTCTGGTCGAGCGCGGACAGCAGCATGACGAGCAGCAGCGCGGCGACGATCAGCCCGGTCGGCGCGTCGCGGCGGGCCGCGTCGGCGGCCGGCGGAGCAGGGAGGGTATCGGTTCTCATCGAGATATCTGCCATGGCAGGGAATTGACCGGAATATAGAGTCAATTGATTGACCAGTCAATTTCTGCCGGGCCTCGATTTGTTGCATCGGTAACGGGAGATTGCCGGCGCGGAAATTGATCGCGATCAGTCCGCAAGAGGGCCGGACTCAAGTTTTTTGCAGGCAAACCGTAATCCAGAATGCCGCGGACCGATTGCCGCGGCACTTTTCATCGCTCACGTGCCGTCATGAACCTGAACGCCCTGTTTTCCCGTTTCTCGATCCGTACGCGGATTTTTTCCACGCTCGGCCTCGTCGCCGTGCTGCTCGTCGTGTCGGGCCTGATCGGCCTCACCGGCATGCAGAGCTCGAATCGTGCGCTCGACGAGGCCTATACGCGCCAGCTGGCCGCGAAGAACGCGCTGTCCGCCGCCAGCCTGAACCTGACGATCGTGCGCACGACGCTCGATCGCGCGCTGCTGCATCCGGAGGCGCAGGAAGTGCCGGATCTCGTCAAGAAGGCCGAGAGCTATCTCGCGAAGGCCGACGCCGCGTGGCGCATCTACGCGGCCATGCCGCACGACGGCGACGAAGGTCCGCTCGCGACCCGGCTCGACGCCGCGCGCCAGGCGCTGATCGGGCAGGGATTGAAGCCGCTGGTCGACGCGATCCGCGACGGACGTCGCGACGACGCCGACCGGCTGCTGATGACCGTCGCGCCGCCGCTGTCGGTCGCGCTCACGCAGGCGACCGATGCGCTCGACGCGTACCAGGCCGCACGCGGCAAGGACGTCTACGACACCGCCCAGACCTATTACGGCTGGATGCGCGCGGGCGCGATCGCCGGCATTGCGTTCGGCCTGGCCGCGTGTCTCGGCTGTGCCGTCGGCCTGCATTTCGCGATCACGCAACCGGTGAACCGGCTGCTGTCGCATTTCCGCCGCCTGTCGGACGGCGACCTGACGTCGGAGGTGCGCTGGTCGTCGCGCGACGAGATGGCCGAGCTGGTCGAGGGCGTGACGGGCATGCAGCGCAGCCTCGCCGATACGGTGCGCCAGGTCAGCCAGGGCTCCGAAGCGATCTCGACCGCGACGCACCAGATCGCGGCCGGTAACACCGACCTGTCGCAGCGCACCGAGGAGCAGGCATCCGCGCTGCAGGAGACGGCCGCGAGCATGGAACAGTTGACCGCGACCGTGAAGCAGAACGCCGACCACGCGCTCGAGGCCCAGGCGTGCGCGGACAATGCAAGCGAGATCGCGACGCGCGGCGCGACGGTCGTCGGCGAAGTGATCGGCACGATGAACGAGATCGACCAGAGTTCGCAGAAGGTGGCCGACATCATCGGCACGATCGAGGGCATCGCGTTCCAGACCAACATCCTCGCGCTGAATGCGGCGGTCGAAGCCGCGCGCGCGGGCGAGCAGGGCCGCGGTTTCGCGGTGGTCGCGGGCGAAGTGCGCACGCTCGCGCAGCGCTCGGCGTCGGCCGCGAAGGAAATCCGCACGCTGATCGGCGAGTCCGTCGAGCGTGTCGCGACGGGTTCGCGACTGGTCGGCACGGCCGGCGCGACGATGCAGGACATCCAGCAGGCGATCGGCCGCGTGACGGGCATCATGACCGAAATCGCGGCCGCGTCGAACGAGCAGCGCGACGGGATCGAGCAGGTGAACCGCGCGGTGTCGCAGATGGATCAGGTGTCGCAGCAGAACGCGGCGCTGGTCGAGCAGGCGGCGGCCGCGGCTGCATCGCTCGAGGAGCAGGCCGACGGGCTGCGGCGCGCGGTGGGGGCGTTTCGCGTCGCGTGACGCGGGGAGCCGCGGGCGGGGCGCTCGGTCCGACGCGCGCCCGCCACCGTGTCAATCGTTCGCGAGCTGCGCGGCCGAGCGCGCCGACGCGACGAGCAGCAGCTTCATCGTCGCGCGCGTCGCGCCGACGAACAGCTTGCGGGCCGCGCGCGCATCGAGCGTGTCGAAGTCGATCTCGGTGAGGATCACGCACGGCGCCGATTGCCCCTTGAAGCGGTAGATCGAATCGAGCAGCACGTCGCCTTCGCGATATTCAGGGTTGCCGAACAGATCGTACTTGCCGGTGAAGCGCTTGACCCGATGCGGGCCGAGCTGGTCGAGCCGCGCGAGCACCGAGCTTTCGCGGCCGCGATACGACAGCACCGCGATGTCCTGCTTGCGGAAGCCGAGCGACAGCGCGTGCGTGATCGCGCGCTTGGTCGCGTCGATGCAGGCCGCGGCGAGCGCGTCGCCCGACGCGCCGTCTTCCCCGTATGACGACACCGACGGATCGGAACCGTCGAACGGGCTGCCCGAGCGCAGTTCCGCCGCGAGCGGCTCGACGCGGCCGACGACGTCGCGCACGAATTCGAGCAGGTCGCGCGGGCTGCGGTAGTTCGTCAGCGCCTTCAGCGTGACCCAGCCGGGCAGCGCGACGCTCTCGCGCAGATAGAGGTTCTGCAGCGGGTCTTCCAGCCACCACCATGCGCCGTCCGGTACCAGCAGGCGCTCCAGCGCCGCTGCCCACGGCGCGTGGAAATCCTGTCCTTCGTCGACGATCAGCACATCGAAGCGCCAGCGTTCCGGAACCGGCGCTTGCGCAAAACGCGCCTCGAGCCGCTCGAACGCGCCCGGCGCGTCGAAGTCGGGCGTGTAGCCGCCGTCGCGTGCCACCCAGTCGCACAGCTGATGGTAGTTCGCGATCGTCGCGCCGGGCAGCGCGATGCGCGCGATGTAGTCGGCGAGCGGCCGGTTGAAGCACACGTAGAGCACGCGCTTGCCGGCCGCGACCGCATCGCGCATCGCCTGCACCGCGAGCTGGGTCTTGCCCGAACCGGCGGTGCCCGTCACGCGCAAGCGGAACGGCGTGAACTCGAGCTGCCGCGCCCACGCGGCGAGCCCGCCCGACAGCCGCGTGACGAGCGTGCCGGCCTGCCCGACGAGCGCACTCGTGTCGGGCGTGAGCGCCAGCTCGTCCGCGAGGAAATGATGCAGCTTCGCGGCGTTCGGCAGCGCGTCGTCATGCTCGGGCAGGATCTGCAGGATCACCTGCGCGAGCTGCGCCTTGCGCGACGCGTCGACGATGCGGTCGGCCGCGACGCCGGCAATCGCCGTCTCGCGGATCGAGTAGTCGGGGCAGTACAGCAGCGCCTCGACGCCGTAGACGCCCGCGCCGAGCGCCGCGGTCAGCCGCCGGTGCAGCGTTTCCTGCGTGCGCGCGAGCTGGATCGGGACGTTGCGCTCCTTCTGCAGGTAGACCTTCACCAGCCCCTTCGGCGTTTCGCGCAGGAAGCCGGCCTTCTGCTCGATCAGCAGCACGCGGCCGGCCGGGCTCACGACGACGAACGCCGCTTCGCCGAATACCGAGAAGCCCTGGTCGGCACGCGTCCAGTGCACGCCGTGGTAGACGGTGTAGTCATCCGGCAGCGCGTGTTCGAGCGCCGCGAGCGTCTCGCGCTCGCGTTCGGCCGCGCCGGTGGCGGCGAGGCTTTTCCAGTCGTCGGGAATGAGGCGGGCCATGAAGTCGGGCGGCGGATGCCGGTCGTGAACAGGGTCCGGCTATTGTACTGAGGAACCTGTGCACGACCGCCGCGCCGCGCGGGCGCCGGCGATGCGAAGCAGAAGCGCGCGGCGGGCGGGCGTTACCCGCGTGCGAGCCGCTTCGCGAGATCGGCGCTGAGGATTGCCATGCGCGCGGGTTTTTCATAGCAGACGACGTCGAACGCGCGGATCACTTCGCTGATGTCCGCTTCGCTCGCGCGGCCCGTGAGCAGGTCGCCCGTCAGCACGAAGATCGGCGCGCCCGGATTGTCGGACGTGCGCACCGCCTTGATCGCGGTGGCGGCCGTGCTGTCGTCGAACAGCCATTCGGTGACGACGGCGTCGAACGCCTGGCCCTGCAGCGCGTCGACGAACGGCGCGAGGCCATCGAACGTGGCCGTCGCGAAACCCTGCAGCTCGAGATAGCGGCACAGCTCGGTCGCGCTGACGCGATCGGGATCGATCACCGCGACGACGAGCTTGTCGCTCTCCGCGCGGCGCGGATAGATCTCGATCTTGTGCACGTCGTATGCGTTCTGGTACAGCACGCCCGTATGGCGCAGCACGCGCCAGCGGCCGTTCTGTTCGTACGCGACGAACTCGGGGCGAGCGCCGGCTTCGAGCGGCGCGCCGATCCAGGCGGTGCACGGAATTTCGGCGACGCCGGCGTAAAGGACGGCCTCCTGCGAATAGGCGCCGACCATGCCGGGGTCGAGCGTCTGCGCGCCGAACAGTTGAGCGGCGGGCTCGCCATAGGCTTCGGCGACTTTCTTGATCTGCGCGAGCGTCCAGGGGCTGCTGCCGCGCAGTTTGCGGTGACCTTGCGAAAAGCTCAGGTCGAGGATGCGGCACAGCTCGGTGGTCTGCTGGCGCTTGCCGATGCCGTTGCGGGTCATCAGCTCGCGCACGCGCTCGGCAACCGCGAGGGAATCCGTGGTGATTGCTTCAGTGGTCATGCTACGGGAACGGATCGTGACGTTCAGAACGACGCCTTGCGGCAGTCTCGGCGGACAGTCTTGATGACGTCCGGTGGCGAGCCGACCGGCCACGCGCGGAAAAGATAACTTTACCGCAAAACAGCTGTCATTCCGTGTCGCGAAAGGTGCGTTTCTGTGAAAGATGTGTCACGACGTTACGCCTGGCCCGGCGGCGTGTGCCGGGCGCCGCTGGCCCGGTCGCAAGCTTCCGGTGCGGATCGCGAGGCGCTGGGACATGATTCCTCGCACGGCGGCGCGTAATCGCACCCCGCGGCCGGCGCGATGCACCAGGGCAGGGCACATTCGCAGTCCGGAGCAGGGAATCGTGCCGCCCGGCCGGCCACAAATCTTTACATGACAGTCCGCGTCGGGCCAGGCGGAACCGCATCTTATACGCGGATCGTTTGATGGTTTACTCTAATGAACCGATGCGGGCACCTGTTCGGAAGAGGGCATGAACGCGGAGGGGCACCATGCTACGATTCCCCCGTCTCAAAATAGCGTTGAAGCGATGCAGAAGAAATTTGTGATGCGCGGGTACGAGATGAACTGCGAGCCGCGCGTGACGGAGGACGGCAAGTACGCCGCCCAGGTCGAGGTCACGAAGCTGGGTTTCAGCCGCGAGGCGGCTTTCCGCAAGCTGGGCGAATTCGATGGCGAAGCCGAAGCCGTCGCCTATGCGAAAAAATTCTCCGAAGAGTGGTTGAGCCGCTACGCGTAGCGCGTCGTTCGCCCGTGCAGGACGGGCGCCGGCACGACCGGCAGGCGCATGCATCATGAGCCGCCGGGCCCGGACCGAGGGTCATTGAAGGCGAAACACGACGGACGCGCCGAACGCCCGTGCGGATGGCGCGCGCCATTGCTCCATCACGCCTTTGCCTCGTTGCGACGTCGGTATCGCCGTGCCGATCGATGGCCCGCGGCGTGAACGCGCGGCCGCCCCGGATTCACTCCTGATCATTGTCAATACCCGGGGAAGTTTGTAGATTAATTTCCCACATAGTGAGGTATCGTTCGGCGATCGATTGACGGCAACGTAACTGGAGACTGCGAATGACCACCTTGTCCATGCAGACCGCCGTTCACGGTAAGACTGTCCAGGTCATGTTGTCGCTGGAGCGTCGTACCGTCAGGATTGACATCGTCGACGACGAAGCGGGCAGCCATCCGCCGCGTACGATGAGCATCGAACAGTATGTCAACGCCGGTATGGCGGACGACGAAATTGCCCGGCATGTGCTCGAAGTCGTCGCGATGTCGCTCGAACAGCTTGCGCGGCTTCGGCCGTACGACCGCGCGACAGGCGCACGCATGCGCTATTCACACTGATGCCGGTCGCGCCGGGATCGCTCGGCCACGTCTCGCGGCTATCGCACCTTCAGTATTCGTCCGCAAGCCGATAAGCGGTGACCGCACGCCTGGATGCGTCGTCGGCGATCGTCGACACGTGGCGGCCGGCGTGTCGCGACAGCAACCGCTGCAGCGCGGCCGCGGCGGCAGCCGTTCTTGTGATGCTCACATCCCGGGACAACCGCATCATTTCTTCCCCTTCGATCAGGTATCAATCGGCGAAGCGACGCAAGGTCGTCGATTACATGGCGAGCAACGTATTTCTCTGTTTTAAGAAGTACTAACAGAGAGAGCGGCGCGAATGTTCGCTGCGGATACGGAATCCGTCAAAGAGAATAAATCGGGTCCAGGAAAGCGAGCGATGTCGGCATGCGCGACGTGACGATCGACGTGCGGCGCGCTCCATCGCCACCATTCATCCATTACCGCCAAATTCAATCGACTTGCGCCGGCATATACGTGAACGGCTCGCCATCTTCCCGCCCGACGGACAGCCGCCGCTTGAGTTGATCGAGCGCGAAGATCGTTTCTACTGCAGCGGCACTGTGTGGTTATACAGTCCACCGCGAGTCCACCGCGCGATAACATAGCGCCGTCAAGGCGAAAAATGGGGACGGCCGACGGGCCGCGATGACCGGCGGTGGGGCCGCTGCCGGCCGGCCGAACCGTTCATCGACCTTCCCGCACGTTCGCCAGCTACATCCGGAACCTGACAGCATGATCCGGTGCCGCCATCGCAAACGTCGATGGATGCGCCGGATGGATCGACGCCAACAGAGAACAATGACGACCACCTATCCGCTGCATGACGCATTGACGCACGCCGACACGGCGTTTCCGGCCGAAGCCGACATCGTGATCGCCGGCGCCGGCATCATGGGCTGCGCGGCCGCGTACTACCTCGGCCTGCGCGGCCTGAAGGCCGTCGTGCTCGACAAGTCGCGCATCGCCGGCCAGCAATCGACGCGCGCATGGGGCTTCGTGCGGCAGCAGGGCCGCGAATCCGCCGAAGTGCCGCTGATGATGGCCGGCATGCGGATCTGGGAGGGGCTCGAGCAGGCGCTCGGCTTCGACCTCGAATGGCGGCAGGGCGGTTGCCTCTACATGGCGGACAACGAAGACGACTGGGCGTCGTTCCAGGCGTGGCTTGCCGTCGCGCACGAACACGGGCTCGACACGCGCACGCTGACGCGTACGGAGATCGACGCGCGCGTGACCGGCCTGTCGGCGCAAGCGCGCACGCTCGGCGGGTTGTACACGGCGACCGACGGGCAGGCCGAACCGCGCCGCGTGGCCGCCGCGTTCGCGGCGCGCGCGACCGAAGCCGGCGCGCGTTTCTTCGAAGGCTGCGGCGTGACGGCGATCGAGACGGCCGGCGGCGCGGTCGTCGGCGTCGTGACCGAGCGCGGCACGATCCGCACGCGGCGCGTGATCTGCGCGGCCGGCGCGACCAGCTTCCGGCTGCTCGACGGTGTCGGCATCCGGCTGCCGCAGCAGGCCGTGCGCGGCACCTGCATGCGCACCAACGTGCTGCCCGACGTGTCCGCGTCGACGATCTGGGGGCACGGCCTCGGCATTCGGCAACGCAGGAACGGCGCGATCAATCTCGCCGACGACATGCAGGTCGACGTCGACCTGACGCTTGGCCATCTGCGCGGCTTGAGCCTGTTCTGGCCGGAATTCTGGTCGCAGCGCGAGAAATTCCGGCTGCATCTGAATGCGGCGGCGTGGCGGGATGCCTGCGCGCGCATCGGTGGCGCAACCGGGCCGATCGAGCCGCGCGATCCGCAGCCGCAACCCAATCGTGCGCATGCGCCGCGCGCGCTCGCGAAGCTGAAGGCGATCTTCCCCGCGCTGAAGGACGCGCAGGTCGTCGAGGCGTGGGCCGGCCTGATCGACGTGCTGCCGGACGGGATTCCGGTGATCGACGCGCCCGGCACCCCGGCCGGGCTCGCGATCGCGACCGGCTTCTGCGGGCACGGCTTCGCGATGGGGCCGATCGTCGGGCGGCTGCTGGCCGAATGGGTCGACACGGGCGAGCCGTCGCTCGACCTGTCGGCGTTCCGTGCACGGCGTTTCGCCGACGGAACGATGGTCCGGCCGCGCAGCATGCTGTAGCGGACGGCCGGTTGCGGAGGGCCGGTAGCGGACGGGCCCGCGTGTTCCCGTCGTAGAATCGAGCCCGCATCCTTCAGGAGATTTCCCCCGTTGGCAACGCCTTCCGACACGCGCCGCTCGTTGCGCTCACGCCTGCGTCGCGCCCGCAACCCGTGGCAGGCGCCGCGTGCGCGCACGCTGTTCACGCGCCCCGCGACGTCGCCGCGGCGCACGCTGCTGTTCCGTCTCGGCGCGGTCGTGGTGCTGTGCGTGCTCGCGTTTCTCGTGCTGTATCTCGATCGCGACGGCCTGCGCGATTCGACCAAGAGCACGCCGATGAACGTCGCCGATCTCGTGTACTTCACGATGGTCACGGTCGCGACGGTCGGCTATGGCGACATCGTGCCGGTCACGGCGCGGGCGCGCCTGATCGATGCGTTCTTCATCGTGCCGATCCGCATCGGCATCTGGTTCATCTTCCTGGGCACGGCGTATCAGTTCGTGATCCAGCGCGTCATCGAGGAATTCCGCATGAAACGCCTGCAGAAGCAGCTGTCCGATCACATCGTCGTTTGCGGCTACGGCCTGTCGGGGTCGATCGCCGTGCGCGAACTGCTCGAGAGCGGCGTCGATCCGTCGACGATCATCGTGATCGATGCGCAGCAGCAGGCGCTCGAAGCCGCGGCGTCGCTCGGCGTGACCGGGCTGCTCGGCGATCCCGCGCACGAGGATCTGTTGCAGCAGGCGCAGGTGCGCGCGGCGAAGGCCGTGATCATCTCGGTGACCGACGATCCGACCGCGATCCTGCTGACGCTGTCGGTGCGCAGCATCGCGCCCGAGACGAAGATCGTCGTGCGGATCCAGGAGAACCTGTATCAGCGGCAGCTGCGGCAGGCGGGCGCGGACGTGATCGTGTCGTCGACGAAGATCGGCGCGCTGCTGCTCGCGGATGCGGTGCACAGCCGCTACATCGTGCCGTTCGTGAACGACATGCTGTCGACGCGCGGGCGGGCGACGCTGCTGGAGCGCGAGGCGTTGCCGCACGAGATCGGCTGCATGACGAACGTCGTGCCGGGCGCGATCGTCGTCGGGCTCGATCGCTGCGGGAAGATTCAATCGTTCTACGAGGATCCGCCGTGCCGGATCGAGGCGGGCGATACGCTGGTCGTGATTCAGTCGGCGCGGATTCCGGATCCGGATGCGTGAGGATCGGGTGTGACATGACCCGGCATCGAGACGCCCATGTCGCGCCATGACCGATACCTCGGCCGCCAGTTATGGCACCATCCGTTTTTAGTATGAAGTAATCGCGGCGTGCGCCTGCGCACAAGCTGGGTCATCGAGGAGACACATGCAATCCAGGTCGGCGGCTCCCCACACCATCGTCGTGATCGGCATCGTGATCGCCTGCGCGCTAATGGGCCTGTGCGTGCTGCAGTTGTTCCAGAGCCGCAACGACGCGCGCGAGCGGGCGAGCGAAACCTCGCGCAATCTCGGCCTGATCGCCGAGCGCGACATCGAACGCAACTTCGAACTCTACGACCTGTCGCTGCAGGCGGTCATTGAAGGCCTCAAACGTCCCGACGTGATGAATGCGCCCGCGAGCTTGCGGCGCGCCGTGCTGTTCGATAACGCGATGACAGCTCAATTTCTCGGCTCGATGCTGGTACTCGATGCCGCCGGCAACGTCGTCCTGGATTCGGCCAACGACGTGCCGCGCCGCGGCAATTTCGCCGATCGCAAGTACTTCACCGTCCACCGCGACAATCCGGATGCAGGGCTCTATCTCAGCGACCCGTACCCGTCGCGCCTGCGCGGGGGCTCGCTCAGCATCGGGCTCACGCGGCGGATCTCGAACCCGGACGGCTCGTTTGCCGGCGTCGTGCTCATTGCGGTCAACCTCGAGTATTTCCATCAGCTGTTTGCCGGCCTGTCGCTCGGGCAGCACGGCTCGATCTCGCTGATCGGCAACGACGGCATCATGGTGATGCGTCAGCCGTACGACGTCCACACCATCGGTCGCGACATCAGCCAGGCCGCGACCTTCAAGCGGTTTCAGACCGCGCGGGAAGGCGTGTTCTCGGAGACCTCGTCGCTCGACGGAGTGCGCCGTCTCTACTATTTCAGGCACTTGCCGAAGCTGCCGCTGGTCATCATGGTCGCCGAGGCGGAGCAGGACATCTATGCGGCGTGGCGGCACCGGGCCGTGACGATCGGCGCGCTGGTGGCGATGTTCGGCGCCGCGTTCATCGCGGTGTCCATCATGCTCGGTACGCAGCTCCGGCGCCGGATGCGCGCCGAGTCGGAACTCGTGCTGCTCGCACGCACCGACGGCCTCACCGGGCTGAACAATCGCCGCAGCTTCGGGGAAGTGCTGGATCGCGAATGGCGTCGTGCACGGCGAGCGCGATCGGTTTTCTCGTTGTTGTTCGTCGATGTCGACCGCTTCAAGGCCTATAACGACACCTACGGCCACCAGGCGGGAGACGACGCGCTGGCGGCGGTTGCGCGCTGCATCGGCGACAACATCCGCCGGCCGGTCGATACCGCGGCCCGCTACGGCGGGGAGGAATTCGTCGTGCTGCTCCCCGATACGCCCGCGACGGGCGCCGCCCAGATCGCCGAGCGAATTCGCGCGGCGATCGATGAGCTGGCGCTCGAGCACGCCGGCAGCGAGCATGGGCACGTCACCGCCAGTATCGGCCTCGCGAGCTGGACGCCCGAGCACGACGAGGAGGCCGGCAGCGTGATCAAGGCCGCCGACGAGGCGCTCTACTACGCGAAGGCGACCGGCCGGAACAAGGTCTCTGCCTTTCAGCCACCGGTGTGACGCGTCGCTGCATGGCAGCGTCGTGGCAGCCGGCGGGCACGTATCACAACCCGTGGGCGAGGTGGGCGGATACCTGCATGACAGATGCGTTACCGACGCGGTAACGAGGGAATCCGCGTTTCCACATGCGTGCTGCCGCCAGGCGAATTCGGCCGCAAACTTTATGACGCACGCCGAATAATTTATCGATTTATATCGGTTGGGATAACCGCATCGCAAGAACAGAATCGTCGCTTCCAGAACCAGAAGGCTCGCGCCGGATCTCCGGCCAAACAAGGGAATGCGATGAGTTCGATCGATCTGAACGCTGTCACGCCGGTTTCCGCGCCCATCCGCTCCGCGAGCGACGTGGCGCGCCTGATCAATACGACGGACAGCTCCGTCAGCCATGCACGGATGATCGTGCTGCTCGCGCTCGGCGGCGTGTTTCTCGATGCGTACGACCTGACGACGCTGTCGTACGGCATCGACGACGTCGCGCGCGAATTCGGCCTGACACCCGAGCTGACCGGGCTGGTCGGCTCGGCGATCATGATCGGCACGATCTTCGGCAGCCTGATCGGCGGATGGCTGACCGACAGGATCGGCCGCTATCAGGTGTTCATGGCCGACATGCTGTTCTTCGTGATCGCGGCGATCGCGGCCGGGCTCGCGCCGAACGTCTGGGTGCTGATCGGCGCGCGCTTCGTGATGGGGCTCGGGGTCGGCATCGACCTGCCCGTCGCGATGGCGTTTCTCGCCGAGTTCTCGAAGTTCAGCGGCCGCGGCAACAAGGCGTCGCGGCTCGCCGCGTGGTGCCCGATGTGGTACGTGGCGTCGTCGGTCTGTTTCCTGCTGATCTTCGGCATGTATTTCCTGCTGCCGGCCGGGCATGCGGGCTGGCTGTGGCGCGCGTCGCTGATCTTCGGCGCGGTGCCCGCGCTCGTCATCATCCTGGTCCGGAATCGCTTCATGAACGAATCGCCGTTGTGGGCCGCGAACCAGGGCGACCTGGCCAATGCCGCGCGCATTCTGCGCGAATCGTATGGCATTCACGCACACGAAGCGGAAGACGCGCCGCGCGAGCCGAGCCCGCCGCCCGTGCGGATTCGCGTGCTGTTCCAGCGGCCGTATCTCGGCCGCACGATCGTCGCCAGCGTGATGAACCTGTGCATTCCGTTCGAATACACCGCGATCGCGTTCTTCCTGCCGTCGATCCTGTCGCAGTTTCTCGGCGCGGGCGTGTTCGAGACGATCGCGGCGTCGCTCGCGCTGAACGTGCTGTTCGCGTTGACGGGCGGCTTGCTGGGCATGCGCCTGGCGTGTCGCTATCCGTCGCGTCATGTCGCGATCGCGGGTTTCGCGCTGCAGTTCGTCGCCCTCGTCGCGCTCGCCCTGGCGGGGCATCCGCACGGCGCACTCGCGGTCGGCCTCGTGCTGCTGATGCTCGGCACCTGGCTGTTCGCCGAGGGCTTCGGGCCGGGTGCGCAGATGATGATCTATCCCACGCTGTCCTATCCGGCGGCGATCCGCGGCACCGGCGTCGGCTTCGGGCGCTCGCTGTGCGGAATCGGCCAGGCGCTCGCGCTGTTCGTGCTGCCGATCCTGCAGGCTCGTCTCGGCACGGACATGTTCTGGGTCGTCGCGGTCAGCGCGGCCACGCCGATCGTGTTCCTGTTGATCGTGCGCCATGAACCGACGGCGCGCGATATCGACGACGAGGCGGCCGCCTGAGTGCCGGTCTTGCCGGGACCCGCAAACAAGTTCGCCGCAACGACGGCTGCCGCGCTACAGTGAACGTCAACCGCCGACGAACGACGAGCGACGGGCTACGCGAGGGGCGCATCATGCAACTTCAAACCGGCAATCTGTTCAACACTGACGCCGTGCGCGGCGACGACGAACGGATCGACATACTCGTCGCGGGGCCGAGCCTGAACGTCGAGCGCATCGTGTCGATGGGGCACACGAGTCCGGACGGGTTCTGGTACGACGATCCGCGTGCCGAATGGGTCGTGCTGCTGTCAGGCGCGGCCGTACTCGAGTTCGAGGCGGACGCGACGCTGCAAGACATGCGCCCCGGCGACTACGTGCTGATCGAGCCGCATTGCCGGCATCGCGTCGCATGGACGCATCCGGAAGAGCAGTCGGTCTGGCTCGCGATCTATCACGATCGATGAAGCGTGCGGCGGCTTACTGGCTTGGCCGGCACCGGCTGAAGCGCTGCTCGACGACGCGGGTTCCCCATTGCGCGCCTTCCGATTCGCTGGTCAGCGTGAAGCCGAACGATTCATACAAGTGACGTGCCGAATCCAGGCCCTTGAAGGTCCACAGGTAGGTCTCGCCGAACTGCTGCTCGTCGACGAAATGCATGGCGCGCGTCATCAGTTGCCGCCCGATACCGGCGCCGCGCAATCCGTCGTCGACGATGAACCAGCGCAAATGTGCGATGCCCGTGGCCGGATTCCCGTCTATCGCGACAGAGGCGAGCGCGCGGCCGTTTTCTGCATGGAGCCACAGAGCCTTGCCTTCGGCTGGCAGTGTGCCGGCAAATTCCGCGAGCTCGGTCGCCACCTTTTTCTCGAAGAAAGCGCCAAACCCCCAGTGTTCCGCATAGAACCGCGCGTGAAGGCTTGCTATGTCGCCGATACAGCCGGGCTGGTAGCCGTCGACAATCCGCGCGGCGTCCGGTTTCGGCGGGGGGGCCACGGCAACGTTGTCTTGCGCGAGCGCATCGCTGTAAAGCGCGAGGGAGCGGACGAGGGTTTGCTGGTCCGCCGGCACCATCCGGCGTAGCGCATTCGACACCTGGCGTGTCGCAAACTGGTCGATCCTGTCGCGAAGTGCTTGCCCGTCGGCAGTCAGGTACAACTCGGTCGCACGCGCATCGTCGGGCGAGATGCGGCGCGTCACGAAGCCGGCCGTCTCGAGCCGGGAAAGCTGCCGGCTCGTATTCGATTTGTCCAGGCGCAGAATGCTGCCCAGATCCTTTGCACTGATGCCGGGCGCCATGCCTATTTCGAGAACGGCATGAACGGCAGATGGCGCCAGATCGCTATCGGCCAATGTCGCGCGCATGAAACCCAGTTCGCGAACCAGCTTGCGGGAAAAGTCGCGCAGCTCGAGGATCGTCGCCTCGCGAGGCTTTGCCGGAATATCGATGAGGTCCATGACCGATCCAATGGAAAGTTGCGCGTCGCAAGTCATATTAGTTGCGACTCGCAACTTGTCAAGGACGATTTCGTCGGCGTGCCGGGCCGCGTGACCGATATCGCCGGCCCGCGCGCTGCAAAAGGCGCGGCGACTCGACCTATCCGCGCCCCACGAACGGCATCGTGGTCGCCATGATCGTCATGTTCAGGATGTTGGTATCCAGCGGAAGATTCGCCATCTGAACGACGGCGTTCGCGACATGCGCGACGTCCATCCGCGCTTCGGGCGCCGTGCGTCCGTCGGCTTGCAGAACGCCTTCCGTCATCCGGTCGGTGAGCGACGTCGCCGCGTTGCCGATGTCGATCTGGCTGCACGCGATGTTGTACGCACGGCCGTCGAGCGCGAGCGACTTGGTGATGCCGGCCACCGCATGCTTGGTGGCCGTGTATGCGATCGTGTTCGGGCGCGGCGTATGGGCGGAGATCGAGCCGTTGTTGATGATCCGGCCGCCCTGCGGCGTTTGCGCTTTCATCAGGCGCCACGCTGCCCGCGCGCACAGAAAGACGCCCGTCAGGTTCGTCGCGACGACGTCGTTCCACACGTCGAACGCGTATTCGTCGAGCGGAACCGCCGGCGCATTGCGGCCGGCGTTGTTGAAGAGGACGTCCAGCCGGCCAAACTGCCGCGCGATCCGCGCGAACGCGTGTTCGACCGAGGCTTCGTCGGCGACGTCGGCCGGAAACGCGTGTGCGTCGCCGTGGGCGGCGACGATCGCGTCTTTCGTTTCACGCAGCGATGCTTCCTTGCGTCCGATCAGCGCGACGGCAAATCCGGCGTTCGCGAGTGCGATGGCCGCGGCACGACCGATGCCGGAGCCGGCGCCCGTCACGGCGGCGACTTTCTTCGAGGCAGACATGGCTTGATTCCCTGCGGGTTGGGGTGAGGAAAGCGGCGGCGGGGGCGCGAGATCGTCGCCGAGCGCCGGTTGACGCGACATCGTAACGCGCGCCACGGGCTTCGCGGCGCGCGCCGCTATTTCCTGCGCGCAGGCGCGGCCTTCCGTCCACGTGTCCCGGCTTCCGCGAACAGGTTGACCACGACCTCCCGCAGCCACCGGTTGCCTTCGTCCTGGTTCACGCGCGCATGCCACAGCATGTGAATCGGCGCGCCCGGCAGGGTGACCGGCAACGCCCGCCAGCCCAGCGCAAACGGTGCGGCGAGCTGAAGCGCGAGGTGTTCCGGCACGGTCGCGATCAGGTCGGTGCGCTGCAGGATATAGCCGACGCTCATGAAATGCGGCACCGTCAGCCGCACGCGGCGCTTCACGCGGCGCCGCTTCAGCCATTCGTCCACCTGACCGTGACCGGTGCCGGCCGACACCACGACCAGATGCTCGGCGTCCCGCCACGCGTCGATCGTCAGCGGCGCGTCTTCGAGCGGATGGCCGCGCCGGAACAGGCACACGTACCGCTGATCGAACAGCCGGCGCTGATAGAACCCGCCCTGCAGTTGCGGCAGCAGCCCGATCGCGAGATCGACGCGGCCGTCGGCCATCTCGTCGCCGAGGTTGACGCTCGTGTTGCGCACGGTGTTGAGCGCGATGCCCGGCGCCGCGCGCGAAAGATGTTCGAGCAACGCGGGCAGGAACACGACTTCGCCGATGTCGGTCATCCCGATCGTCATCGTGCGCGACGCGCGCAGCGGATCGAAACCGGTCTCGGGATTGAGCGCGGCATGCAGCGTCGACAGCGCCTGCGCAACCGGTTCGGCCAGGCGCAACGCGAACGGCGTCGGGACCACGCCGCCCGGCCCGCGCACGAACAGCGGATCGCCGAGCCGGCGGCGCAGCTTCGCGAGCGCGTTGCTGACGCCCGGCTGGCTCATGTTCATCTGCCCGGCGACGGTCGACACGCGCCGCTCCTGCATCAGCCGCTGGAACAGCAACAGCAGGTTGAGGTCGATTTCGCTCAGTTCCATGGTTCGGTGATCATTCCGTTCAGTGATGAAGCAGATTCCCTCCATTTTATTGTGGGATGAGGGTGCGCTGCTGACAATACCGGTACGGCGCCTGCCTTCGGCGGGCGCGCCGGGCAGGCCACGCGCGCCGCGGCCTCGACCACTCACTATCTGAATATCGGAGCACGTTCATCATGCAGACGAATCTGAGGATCGCGATCGTCGGTGCCGGCATCGGCGGCCTGACGCTGGCGCTCGCATTGCGCGAGCAGGGCATCGACGCGCAACTGTACGAGCAGACCGACGTGCTGCGCGAGGTGGGGGCGGCCGTCGCGCTGTCGGCCAACGCGACGCGCTTCTACGAACGGATGGGATTACGTCCGGCTTTCGACGCGGTGTGCGCGGAGATTCCGGGTCTCGTCTATCGCGACGGGCGCAGCGGCGCGGTGATCGGCCATCATCGCGGCGAGCCCGATTATCGCCGGCAGTTCGGCGGCTCGTACTGGGGCGTGCATCGCGCGGACCTGCAGGCGATCCTGTCGAAGGCGGTCGGTGCCGGGCAGATTCATCTCGGCCACCGGTTGGTCGATCTCGCGCAGCATCCGGATCGCGTCACGCTGACCTTCGAGAACGGCGAGCGCGTCGACGCCGATCTCGTGATCGGCGCGGACGGCGCGCGTTCGATCACGCGGCGCTGGATGCTCGGCTACGACGACGTGCTGTATTCGGGGTGCTCGGGCTTTCGCGGCGTGGTGCCGGCCGAACGGACGGACCTGCTGCCCGATCCCGAGACCATTCAGTTCTGGGTCGGCCCGCACGGCCATCTGCTGCACTATCCGATCGGCGACAACGGCGACCAGAACTTCCTGCTGGTCGAGCGCCATCCGTCGCCCTGGCCGTCGCGCGACTGGGTCATGCCGGCTGAAGAAGGCGAGCAGTTGCGACTGTTCAAGAACTGGCATCCGGCGGTGGTGCAGATGATCACGGCGGTGCCGATCAGCCAGCGCTGGGGGCTGTTCCACCGGCCGCCGCTCGGCCGCTGGAGCCGCGGGCGCGTGACGCTGATCGGCGACGCCGCGCACGCGCTGGTGCCGCATCACGGGCAGGGCGCGAATCAGTCGATCGAGGATGCGATGGTGCTGGCCGCGCAACTGGCGAAGGCCGGGCCCGGCAACTGGCGCGAAGCGCAGGAGGCGTACGAGCGGCTGCGGCGCGGCCGCACGCGCAAGGTGCAGTACGCGTCGATCTCCGCGGCCGACGTGCTGCATTTGCCCGACGGGCCGGCTGCGCAGGCGCGCGATGCGCGGCTCCGCGAGCGCGACAGCGTGCTGCATCACCTGGACTGGATTCACGATTTCGATGCGCTTGCCGACGAGCCGAACGAGCGGCAGGGCGGGACGTGGCTTTGAGCGGCAAGATGCAGTGCGATCAGCGGTAGCGTGCCGGGCAACCGGTGCGGCAGTCGCGCGGCGGTTCGTCGGGAATGCCGGCCGTCCCCCGCGCGGGCCAGCCGGGATGGCCATCACGCGTAGTCGGCGACCTGTTCCGTAGTGCGCTTGACCTGCTCGATGTCGCGGAACCGTGCGGCCGGATGCGCGTCCGGCAGCCGTGCCGAGCCGCCGAACAGCTTCTCGCGCAGCGCGCCGGGCGCATATCCGGTCGGATAGACGCCGCGCCGCTGCAACTCCGGCACGAGGTAGCGCACGATGTCCTCGAAGGTTTCGTGTGCAACGGCATACGCGAGGTTGAAGCCGTCGACATCGGTCGCGGCGACCCATTCCTGCAGGATGTCCGCGACGGTCTGCGCCGAGCCGACGAACACGGGCCCCATCCCGCCGATGCCGCCCCAGGCAGCCAGTTCCTCGATCGTCCACGCGGTATCGCCGCCGGCCAGATGCTCGACGGCCGACACGATCGCATTCGTCTCGACGCGCCTGACGGGATCGGTCGGCGCGTACTGGCCGAAATCGATGCCGGTCCAGCCGGACATGAACACCAGCGAGCCGTCATACGATACGTAGCGGCGGTATTCGTCGAACTTCGCCTGCGCCTTCTCGTCGGTCTCGTCGACGATCACCGTGACGAGGTTGTAGATCAGCACGTCGTGCGGATCGCGGCCGGCGGCCGCCGCCTGCGTGCGCACGTCGGCGACATAGCGTGCGAGCTGCGGGCGGGTCGGCGCGGCGACGAACACGCATTCGGCGTGCTGCGCGGCGAACGCCTTGCCGGGGCCGGACGCGCCGGCCTGGAACAGCACCGGCGTGCGCTGCGGCGACGGCTCGCACAGGTGATAGCCGGGCACGTCGAAGAAGCGCCCCTTGTGGCCGATCTCGTGCACCTTCTCCGGATGCGTGAACACGCGGCCGTCGCGATCGCGCACGACCGCGCCATCTTCCCAGCTGCCCTCGAACAGCTTGTACAGCACCTCGACGTATTCGGCCGCGACCGCGTAGCGGTCGTCGTGCGTGCGCAGCCCGTTGTCGCCGACATTCTTCGCGCCGCTTTCCAGGTACGACGTGACGATGTTCCACGCGAGCCGGCCTTTCGTGTGATGGTCGGCGGTCGACAGCCGGCGCGCGAACGTGTACGGATGCTCGAACGTCGTCGACGCGGTGATGCCGATGCCGAGATGCTCGGTCGCCATCGCGATCGGCGCGGCGAGCTGCAGCGGATCGTTGACGGGGATCTGCGCGGCCTGGTGCAGCGCGTGGTAGTTGCTGCCCTGGTAGACGTCGTAATAGCCGATCACGTCCGCGATGAAGATCGCGTCGAAGATCCCGCGTTCGAGCACGCGCGCGAGATCGGTCCAGTAGTCGAGATCCTTGTATTGCCACGAACGGTCGCGCGGATGCGCCCACAGGCCGGGCGACTGATGGCCGACGCAGTTCATCTCGAACGCGTTGAAGCGGATGGTCTTGCTCATCGTGCGGCTCCCGTTGCCGTGCCGGCGTCAGCACTTGCACCGTTGCCGACGCGCCAGACGAACGGCGGCGTGCGACCGTTGATGACCCAGTCGCCGACGATCCGCGCCTTGTAGACGAGCGGATTGTGCGACGACACCGTGCGCGCGTTGCGCCAGTGACGGTCGAGCGCCGTCGTGCTGCGCGTCGCGGACGCGCCGAGCGCGTCGAACAGGCGCGTGGCCGCGCGCAGCACGAGTTCCGACACGACGAGCTGGCTCTGCGCGGATTCGATTTCGGCCGCGACGTTCGCGGCATGTTCGGCTTCGTCGTCGCCGCCGAAGCGCGCGACGTATGCATGCTGCAGCGGCTGCGCGGCACGCAGCGCGAGCGCATCCGCGGCATAGGCCCACGATGCGATTTCGCCGATCACCTGCTGGAGTTGCGCATCGTCGCCGGCGCGCGCCGCGTTGCCGTGGCTGTACACGCGCGTGCGGTTGCGCACGAGCTCGCCGGCGTCGCGCACGATCGCATGGCCGATGCCGGCCAGCGTGGCGACGTGGAACAGCTGGTAGAACGCGGTCTGGTATTTGAAGCGGCGCGCGAAGTCGATCACGTTGCCGGCGTCGACCGCCGCATTCTCGAAGCGCGTGGTGCCGCTGCCGGTCGTTCTCTGGCCGAAGCCGTCCCAGTCGTCTTCGAGTATCACGCCGGGCTGCGCGGTGGCGATCGCGACGATCACGTCGCTGCCGTCCTGTTCGCGCTGCGCGAATACGTCGATCCAGTCCGCGAACAGGCTGCCCGTGCTGTAGAACTTCCGGCCGTTCAGCACGAGCTGGCCGTTCCGTTCCGCTACCCTGGTAATCGTCTGGCCGAGCGGGACGTCGCCGGCTTCCGACCATGCATTGCCGACGAGCTGGCCGCTCGCGAAGCGGTCGAACCACGTCGTGCGCTGCGGCCCGGCAGGTACGTTCAGCCAGTCTTCGACGAACGCGAAATGGCCGCGCAGCGCCTGCGGCAGATTGGAATCGGCGTCGGCAAGCTCGGTCAGCAGCCGGAACAGCTGCGGCAGCGATGCGCCGGCGCCGCCGTCGCGCACCGGCAGCCGTACCGCGCCGAACCCGGCGGCTTTCAGCCAGCCGATCGCTTCGTGCGGCAGTTCGCGGCGGCGTTCGCGCTCGGCGGTGCCGGCCGCGATCCGGTCGAAGAGGGGGCGAAACCGGCTGGCGAGCGCGTCGTAGTCGGTGCCGGTGGAAAGATCGGTATCTGCGTGCGACGAAGTCATGCGGTGTTCCTCGAAAGGCGGGGCCGTTTGCACCGGGAGGCCAGTATAGGAAGCGCGGCGCGCGCGTTCCAATAACGGATTCGCAGATCGTTATCGTCGCTGCGCATTACGCGGATCAACGACGGGCGGCTTCGACGCCCGGGCATCGATTGCGACGCCGAAGCGCGGAATCGAGCGCCGGGCGATGCCATGTCGTTTGTTGTCCGAAGGAATATCGTTACGAGAATCGCTCGGTTGGCCGGCCTGCGGCGCGCTGCTAGATTGAATGCTTTCGTCAATCGACAGGAGAGCCCGATGTCAGATACGCGCGCGACGATTCAGGAGCGACCGGCCGACGCGAAACCGCAGGTGGCCCGCGTGATCGCCGACGACGCGCAGGCGATCGCGGTTGCGCATGCGCTCGCGCAGCGGCTCGCGCAAGGGGCGGCCGAGCGCGATCGCGAGCGCCGGCTGCCGCGCGACGAGATCGAATGGTTCTCGCAGTCGGGGCTGTGGGCGATCACGGTGCCGAAGGCCTACGGCGGCGCGGGCGTATCGCACGTGACGCTCACCGAGGTGATCAAGATCGTCGCGGCGGCCGATGGGTCGCTCGGGCAGTTGCCGCAGAACCATTTCGGGCTGGTCGACGTGATCGCACTGATCGGCACCGACGCGCAGAAGCGCCATTTCTTCGCGGAAATCCTGAGTGGCAAGCGCTTCGGCAACGGCTTCTCGGAGAAGGGCACGAAGCACGTGCTCGACCTGAAGACGCGCGTGTGGCGGGACGGCAACGACTATGTCGTCGACGGCACCAAGTTCTATTCGACCGGTGCGCTGTTCGCGCATTACGTGCCGGTGCTCGGCCTCGACGATGCACGGCAGGCGTGGCTCGCCTACATTCCGCAGCCGACGCCGGGGCTGACCGTGATCGACGACTGGTCGGGCTTCGGGCAGCGCACGACCGCGAGCGGCACGGTGGTGCTCGACGGCGTGCGCGTGCCGGCTTCACATGTGCTGCCCGCGCAACGCGTGTCGGACGAGCCGACGCTCAACGGCCCGCTGTCGCAGATCATCCAGGCGGCGATCGATGCCGGCATCGCGAAGGCCGCGATCGCCGATACGGAGGCGTTCGTGCGCACCCGCACGCGGCCGTGGGTCGACAGCGGCGTCGAGCGGGCGGCCGACGATCCGTTGATCGTCCGCGAGATCGGCCGTCTGCATATCCAGCTGCATGCGGCCGAGGCGCTGCTCGAACGCGCGGCGCGCACGCTCGACGAGATCGGCGCGCGCGGCACGGTGACCGACGACGATGTCGCCCGCGCGTCGGTCGCGGTCGGCGAGGCGAAGGTGCTGACGACGGAGATCGCGCTGCTCGCGGGCGAGAAGCTGTTCGAGCTGGCCGGCACGCAGTCGACACTCGCCGAGCACAATCTCGACCGGCACTGGCGCAATGCGCGCACGCATACGCTGCACGATCCGGTGCGGTGGAAGTATCACCTCGTCGGCAACTACTACCTGAACGGGGTGTGGCCGGCGCGCCATGCGTGGAACTGAGGCGCGGGCGCCGATGCGCGCAGTGTGCCGGAGTCCGCGGCGCAGCGGGGAATGAAGCGTCAGGCAGCCGGTGAGCGGTTGCCTGACGCGTAATGCGGCCTCGTTACTTCACGCATTCCAGCGCATACTTCAACCCCTGCCCGAGCAGCCCGCGCCACACTTCCCACGTATGCCCGCCGTCGACGATGCGCAGCTCGGCCGGGTTCTGCGCGCGGCGCAGGTGCGTATACAGCACGCTCGACTCGGCCTGGATCGTCAGGTCGTCGTCGCCGGTCGCGATGAACATCGGCACGCGCCAGTTGCGCGCGAAATAGCCGCGCATCAGTGCCGGGTAGTTGAACTCGTGCCACACGCGCGGATCGAACTGCCGGTCGCCGAACACGCCGACATAGCGCGCGGCCGAATTGAGCGGCGGCTCGTTCGCGTAGATCGCGGGGCTCAGCAGCATCGCGCCGCAGAACAGGCCCGGCTCGAGCAGCGAGAAACGCAGCGCGCCGAAGCCGCCCATCGATACGCCGCCGATCGCGCGGCCCGCGCGCTGGTTCGACACCGCGAAGTGCGCCTCGACTTCCGGCAGCAGGTCGTTCAGGAACGCGCTCTGCATCTTCTCCTTGCGGTCGACGTACCAGTCGGTGCCGCCTTGCGGCATCACGATCACGACGGGCGGGATCTCGTGGCGCTCGATCAGCGTGTCGGTCGTGGCCTGCAGCCGGCCCTGCGTGATCCAGTCGTTCGCGTTGCCGGCATTGCCGTGCAGCAGGTACAGCACCGGATAGCGCGCGCCTTCCGGGTTGTAGCCGGGCGGCAGGTAGACCGTGTATGACCAGTCGCGCTTCAGCGACGCCGACCGGAACGCGCGCAGCACGACGCTGCTGCCCGGATTGACCGGCGGCTCCTGGGCGGCCGGCGCGGCCGTTGCGGGCGGGACGGTCGCGGCCGCGGGCGCCGGCGAAGCCGCGGGCCCGCCCGGCGTGGCGTGGGCGGTGGCCAGGGAGCCGGCGAGCAGGGCGACGGCGAACGGAAGGGCGAGTCGGCGCATGGCGAATCGTTTCAGGAAAGGCGCCCGCTATCGTAGCAGCGGCGCATGACGGCGCGGCACGTCATCGCCGCGCACGGAACGGGAACGGCAGCCGCGACATCAGCGGCGCGTGGAGCTTCGCGACGAGATACAGCAGCGCCATCGCGACGACGTCGGCGGTCAGGCCGAGCGGCACGTTCAGATAGCCTTCGGTCGCCTGGTAGAGCAGCGAGTCGACCGCGAGCGAGATGCCGGTGCCGGCGACGAAGCACAGCAGCCCCTGGCGGCCGATCGTGCCGATCCATGGCATCGCGTGCGCGACCTTCTTCATCCACCCGAGGTGCACGAGCTTGGCCGCGAGCCACGCGATCGCGAGGAAGTTCGCAAGCCGCAGCGCGCCGAGGTTCTGCTTGATCGACGGATCCGTCGGGAACGGCTCGATACGCAGCCGGTAGTACGCGCCGGCTGCGACGATCGCGAGCGACACGGCCGTCAGCAGCCAGCCCTGCGGCTTCGGCGCGAGCGTCTGGTAGACCGGCTGGCAGCGTGCGATCACGCCGAGCACGAACAGGAGCTGCCACGCGAACGGGTTGAAATCCCACGGCGCGCCTTCGACGGTCGGCAGGAAGCGCGCGACGTGCGGCGCCGCGTACCAGAGCGAGCCGCTGAACGCGAGCATCAGCCACGGCTGCGTGCGCGCGAGCGGCAGCGCGAGCGGGACGAGCAGCGCGAAGAACGCATACATCGGCAGCACCGACGCGAGATACGGCTGGCGCCGGAACAACAGGATGTCGCGCAGCGCGGCGAGCGGCCGGTGAAGCAGGCCGTCGAGATCGTTGGTCGGCATGTTCGGGCCGTCGATCGAGAATGCGTTCAGCGCGGCGGTGATCAACAGCATCAGGCCGGCCGTCACGAGGAAGGCCCGGTAGATCTCGAAGGCGCGGCGGATGAAACGCTGGCGCGCGGCGGCCTCGTCGTGGCGCTCGGCGAGCGAGTTGTATGCGATCGCGGTCGCGAAGCCGCCGAGGAACACGAACACCTCGGCCGCGTCGCACAGCGCGTACGCATGCAGCGTCACGCGCGACAGGATGCTGCCGCCGATGTGGTCGATGACGATCACGAGCAGCACGAGGCCGCGGAAGAAGTCGAGCTCGGCGTAGCGGCCGGCCCGGGCTGCGGCGGTCATCGGGCCGCCTCCCGGCGCGCGCCGCGTGCGCGGCCGGCACCTGCCGCGCATGAATCGGGGTGAAGCATGACTTCGTGAAGAAATGACGAACGGATGCGCATTGTGCCACCGATGCGACGCCGCCCGGGTTTACGCGGATGGCGGGCCCGTCAGCCGTTGCCGGCAAGCCTGCTCACGCAGTCGGCCGCCCGGGCAGTTGGACGAGCGCAACGCTTTGTGCGCCGCGCCCACGCCCCGATGGACGGGCGGTTTGCGACGTGACACCATTTTGTCCTCGCGGCCGCACACCGCGCAGTCCGCCCTGCGGGCCACCCTATAAAACAGACCAAACGATCGCCGGGCGCAAGGCCTGCCCGGCACCCGGCTCCGGAGATCCGTCATGAGGAAGCATGTCATTTTTGCCGCCGCGCTGGCTGCCTTCGCCGCGCCGGCCTTCGCGCAGGACAGCGTGACGCTGTACGGCCTGATCGACGAGGGTTTCAACTACACGAACAACGTGAACGTGAATGGGGTCGGAAAAGCGAATTACCAGCTCGCGAGCGGCTATGCACAGGGCAGCCGCTGGGGCCTGAAGGGCAGTGAGGACCTGGGCGGCGGGCTGAAGGCGATCTTCACGCTGGAAAGCGGCTTCGACGTGAACAACGGCCGGCTCAACCAGGGCGGCCGGATGTTCGGCCGCCAGGCGTTCGTCGGGCTGAGCGCGTCGCGATTCGGCACGCTGACCTTCGGCCGCCAGTACGATTCCGTCGTCGACTATCTCGCGCCGCTGACCGCGAACGGCAACTGGGGCGGCACGCTGTTCTCGCATCCGTTCGACAACGACAACACGGACAACTCGTTCCGCGTCAACAACACGGTCAAGTACGCGAGCCCCGACTGGAACGGGCTGTCGTTCGGCGGCACTTACAGCTTCAGCAACAGCACGGGCTTCTCGACCAACCGCCAGTACAGCATCGGTGCGCAGTATTCGCTCGCCGGGCTGCAGGTCGCGGCGGCCTATCTGCAGGCGAACAGCCCGGGCGTCGGCAGCGCGGGCGCGATCGCGGCCGACGACGCGAATTTCGTCGCCGATCGCCTGCGCATCTTCGGCGGCGGCGTCAACTATACGTTCGGCCCGGCGACGGTCGGCTTCGTGTATACGAAGACGGACGTGAAGAACCCGGTGTCGACCGTCTACCTGCCGGCGTCGACGTTCTCGGGCCTCGGGCTGACCGCGACCAAGTTCCAGAACTTCGAGATCAACGGCAAGTACCAGCTCACGCCCGATTTCTATCTCGGCGCGCAGTACGTGTACACCGACGGCAAGTTCGACGCCGCGGCCGGTTCGTTCAAGCCGAAATATCACACCGTCGGGCTGATGGCCGACTACAGCCTGTCCAAGCGCACCGACGTCTACCTGCAGGGCGCATGGCAGAAGGCCGCCGGCGACAAGACCGGCACCGCGGCCGACGGCGGCTACGTGGTCGGGACGGACGGCCCGTCGTCGTCGTCGAACCAGTTCGCGGTGCGCGCCGCGATCCGGCACAAGTTCTGAGTGCGCGATACCGGGCCGGGGCCTGATCGCCCCGGTGCCGGTTGCCGTCATTCCGCCCGGTGTGTGTCGCCGAGCGTTGCCGCGAGCCAGTCGACGAAGATCCGCACGCGCGGCGCCAGATGCCGGCTGTTCGGAAACACGACCGACACCGGCAGCGGCGCGGCATGCCATTCGGGCAGCACCTGGACCAGCGAGCCGTCCTCGAGCAGCGGCTCGAGTCCTTCGCGCGGCGCCTGGATCAACCCGAGGCCCGCGAGACAGCACGCGAGATACGCCTGCGAGCTGTTCACCGCGACGATGCTGCGCATCTTCACGGTCTGCAGCGCGCCCGAATCCATGTCCGCATATTCCCAGTCCAGTTCACGGCCCGTGCGGCTCGAGAAATAGCCGACCGCGACGTGGTCGGGCAGGTCGTCCGGCGAGCGCGGCGTGCCGTGCCGAGCGAGATACGCGGGCGACGCGCAGTTGATTTGCGCCAGCTCGCCGACGCGGCGCGCGACCAGCGACGTGTCGGACAGCACGCCGACCCGCACCGCGCAGTCGATGCCGTCGGCGACGAGATCCACGAAGCGGTCGGTCGTGCTGAGCACGACGCGCAGGTCGGGATAGCGCGCATGGAAATCCGGCAGCGCCGGAATCACGTGGTTCAGCGCGAAGCGCTCCGGCAGATCGACGCGGATCAGGCCGCGCGGCGACGCACCGGTGTCGTCGAACAGCGTCTCGGCGTCGTCCAGATCGGCCAGCAGCCGCGTGCAGCGCTCGTAGTAGGTCGAACCTTCGGCGGTCAGGGCGACGCGCCGCGTGGTCCGCTGCAACAGGCGGACCTTGAGGTGCTTCTCCAGATACTGGACGGCATTGCTGACGGTCGGGCGCGGCAATTGCAATTGCTCGGCCGCTTTCGTGAAGCTGCCGAGATGGGCGACGCGCGCAAAGATGCGCATTGCATGCAGGTGGTCCATGCGGGGCGGTGGCGGGGGCGGATGGGAACAGGCTCCATTGTTAATCAGCGTCGAATGATTTGGTTGGGCGTTTCGCGTTTATCGCGCGGCGCAATGCGCCCAGAATCCGGTTCATTCACTCACCACCACCGCAAGGAAACGGACATGGACAAGCGTCAACTGGGCCGCACGGGCCCGCGGGTTTCGGCGATCGCACTCGGCTGCATGGGGATGTCGGATTTCTACGGGCCGGCCGATCGCGACGAAAGCATCGCGACGCTGCACGCGGCGCTCGACAACGGCATCACGCTGCTCGACACCGGTGACTTCTACGGGATGGGCGACAACGAGATGCTGATCCGCGACGCGCTGCGCGGCCGTACGCGCGACCAGGTGCTGATCAGCGTGAAGTTCGGCGCGCTGCGCGACCCGGCCGGCGCGTTCGCCGGCTACGACGCGCGGCCGGAGGCGATCCGCAATTTCGTCGCGTACTCGCTGAAGCGGCTCGGCACCGACCATATCGACATCTACCGGCCGGCGCGCGTCGATCCGGCGGTGCCGATCGAGGAGACGGTCGGCGCGATCGCCGATCTCGTGAAGGCCGGCCACGTGCGCCATATCGGGCTGTCGGAGCTCGGCGCCGACACGATCCGCCGCGCGGCGGCCGTCGCGCCGATCGCCGACCTGCAGATCGAATACTCGCTGCTGTCGCGCGGGATCGAGACGGACATCCTGCCCGTGTGCCGCGAACTCGGGATCGGCGTCACGGCGTACGGCGTGCTGTCGCGCGGCCTGCTCGGCGGCGGCTGGAGCGCGGCGCGGCAGGGCGAGCGCGATTTCCGCGCGGCCAGCCCGCGTTTCCAGGGCGAGAACCTCGCGCACAACCTCGCGCTGGTCGATGCGCTGCGCGCGATCGCGGACGAGAAGGGCGGCAACCCGGCGCAGATCGCGATCGCATGGGCGCTGTCGCGCGGCGACGACATCGTGCCGCTGATCGGCGCGCGCAAGCGTACGCAACTCCAGGACGCGCTCCAGGCGTCTAAATTGCAACTAACGGTCAATGATCTCGCGCGCATCGAAGCGGCGGTTCCCGCCGGGGCGGCGGCCGGCACACGCTATCCGGCCGCCCAGATGGCGCACCTCGACAGCGAGCAGGGCCGGGGGGCGGGTCACGGCGGCTGAGCGTCCGTGCGGCGAGCATGGCGAGGTCACGAGGTGGCGGGGCAGCCGGACGGGCATGAGCCAGCCTCAGGCAAAACCAGATGGCGGGCGGCGTGACGGGGGTTCACCATCGGCGCCGGATTCAACCGACGGAACGCCCTCCATGCAAACGCATACGCCGACGATCATCGTGCTGGTCTTCCTGCTGGCCGGCGCGGTCAAGGGCATGATCGGCCTCGGGCTGCCGACGATCGCGATGGGGCTGCTGACGCTCGCGATGCCGCCGTCGGCCGCCGCGAGCCTGCTGCTCGTGCCGTCATTCATCACCAATGTGTGGCAGTTGTGGCTCGGCCCGTCGTTCGGGCCGCTGTTGCGGCGTCTGTGGCCGCTGCTCGCCGGGTTGACGATCGGCACGCTGACGGGCGGGCTGCCCGCGCTCGCGGCCGGCAGCGCGTGGACCCACGCGGCGCTCGGCATCGTGCTGGTCGCATACGGCTGCTGGGGGCTCGCGGCCGCGCGGCTGCCCGCGCCCAGGCGCCACGAGAAGTGGCTGTCGGCCGCGGTGGGTTACCTGACCGGCGTCGTGACGGCCGCGACCGGCGTGTTCGTCGTGCCGGCGGTGCCGTACCTGCAGGCGCTGCGCCTGGCGAAGGACGACCTGATCCAGGCGCTCGGGCTGTCGTTTACCGCGTCGACGATCGCGCTCGGCCTGCAGTTGCGCGTGACGGGCGCGCTGCAGACGGTCGATCTCGGCGTATCGGCGCTGGCGCTCGTGCCGGCGCTCGCCGGGATGATCGGCGGGCAATACGCGCGGCGCGTGATGAGCGAGAAGGCGTTCAGGCGCTGCTTCTTCGTCGGGATGACCGCGCTCGGCGCCTACATGGCCGTGACGGGGTGGCGGCCCGCGCCGTGACGGCCCGCGGCGTCACAGCTGCGCTTCGATCGCGGCCTTGTCGATCGCCGACCAGACCTGCCGGATCCTGCCGCCGTGAAATTCGTAGAACACGTTTTCGGCGAACGTGACGCGCGCGCCGTCCACGGCGAGCCCCATGAACCTCCCTTTTGGCGCACAGGCGAAGCGAAGCCGGCATGCAACGCGCGGCGGTTCGCACACGAGCAGCCGGATCTCGAAACGGAGATCCGGAATGTCGCGGAAATCCTGCTCCAGCATCGCGCGGTAACCGGCCAGGCCGAGCGGCCGGTCGTTGTGGATCACGTTGCCGGCGACGTACTGGCCGAGCGCCAGCCAGTCCTGCCGGTTCAGGCAGTCGATGTACGCGCGGTAGCGCGTGGCGAGGTCGGGTTCGGTCATGGCTGCGGTGCCTCCTCGTGTATCGCCTGGTCGTTCCGGATGACGCGGACGTTCAGCGCGGCGTTTCGCCCGACAGGTACGACACGAACGCCTGCGTGTATTTCGGCAGCGCATCGAACGATCGCGCGCAGAGCGTCAGCTTGCGGTGGCTCCATGCGTCGGACAACTCGACGAGCCGCACGTCCATCGTCTGCATCGCGCGCTCGCCCGCATGGCGCGACACGATGCCGATCCCCACGCCGCTTTCGATCACGCGGCAGATCGCATCGAAACTCTTCAGTTGCACACGGTAGCGAATCCGTTTGCCGAGCGCACGCGCCTGGTCCGCGAGATGGACCTGCAGCGCGCTGCCGTCGGTCAGCCCGATGAAATCGGCGTCGGCGATCTCGTCGAACGCGACCCTGTCGCGCGCGGCGAGCGGATGCCCGGCCGGCACGACCGCGATCAGCCAGTCCTCGCGGAACGGCTTCTGTTCGAGCCCGCCGAGCCCGACCGAATCGGCGACGATGCCGACCTCGGCCGTCTTGTTGCGGATCGCATGCACGATCTCCTGGCTCGAGCGCTCCTCGACGCTGATCGACAGTTTCGGATGATGCGGCAGATACGCGGCGAGCGCGTCGGGCAGGTATTCGCTCAGCGACGCCGTGTTGCACAGCAGCCGGATATGCCCGCGCAGCCCCTGGCCGTATTGCTGCAGTTCGCCGCGCATGTGGTCGATCTGCTGCAGCACCGTGCGCGCGTGGTGTTCGAGTGCGCGGCCGGCGTCGGTCACCTGCGTGCCCGACCGGGTCCGGTGCAGCAGCGGCACGCCGAGCTCGTCCTCCATCCCGCGGATGCGCTCGCTGGCCGCCTGCAGCGTGATGTGGGTCCGCTCGGCGCCGCTCGTGATCGTGCCGGCTTCGCAGATGTTCAGGAAGAGCCGCAGGTCGGTCAGGTCGAAGCGCATGGTCGGTCGGGGCGCGTAAGGATGGGTATGGCCGATAAGTTAGCAGGAACCGACGCGCCGGTCTCAGGCCGGGCTTGAGGCCCCGTTCGCCGGTTCCGCATTTTCGGGGCGGGATCGATGCCGGATCATGACCGCATATCAACCGGGGGAGACTGTCATGCGGGTCGATTCGTCATGGGGCGTGTCGTTCAAGATTGCGTTGCACCTGCTGTTCCTGTGCATCGGCGTCGCGTGGGCCTGCGCGGAGCTGGTCGACTGGCTGCGTTGAGCGGGCGGCCGGCGCAGGCCGGTTCGGCGGTTCGGCGCGACCGTCTGCGCATCGAAAGCCATTCGAAATAAAGGCGCGATGCGAAATTTCTTCCGCCTCGTGCGCAAAAAACCGTCAAGTTTTTCCGAGTTCGACCGTATTACCGGTAACAAGCGTCTGCCCGCGTCCGGTTCGTGATCGTTTGTCATCATTGTTTGCATCCGGTTACACGTCAGCCGTTACATTTTTGAGATGCTTGAAAGATTGTCAAACCGGAGTCGATCGTCCATGAAACAGCGCGAGATTTGCCGCAAGTCGGCTTGGCTGTCTGGCCTGGCCGCCGTGCTCGTCATGGCCGGTTGTGCCAGCACGCAGTCCGTCCCGCCGAGCGACACGCTGGCGGGGTCGCCGTCGGGCCAGCCCGCCGCCGCGGCAGCGTCCATGCCCGCGCCGCCGCCGCCGGCGCCCATTCTTGTCGCGCAGAAGTACGTGGTGAAGCGCGGCGATACGCTGACGGGCATCGCTTCCGCGAACGACTGCAGCGTCGCCGACCTGCGGACCTGGAACAAGCTCGACACGCGCGGCAAGCTGCGCATGGGGCAGGTGCTGCGCATCGTCCGGCAGCAGCCGTTGCAGGCGCGGACTGCGAACGTCGGCACGCAGGTCGCCGCGAATAATTCGGCGGGTGCCGCGCAGGCGAGCGCGTCGACGGCGAGCGACCGGCAGGTCGTGAAGGAAACCAAGCGGCATGCGGGCGCGGTATCGCTCACGTGGCCCGCGCAGGGCAAGATCGTCGATGCGTTCCGGCCGGGGCAGAACCGCGGCATCCAGATCGCCGGCCGGTCGGGCGACCCGGTCCGCGCGGCGGCCGACGGCCGCGTGATGTATGCGGGCACGGGCCTGAACGATTACGGCAGCCTGATCATCGTCCAGCACAACGCGGATTTCCTGACCGCGTATGCGCACAACCGCAAGCTGCTCGTGAAGACCGGCGACATCGTGCGCCAGGGCGACGAGATCGCCGAGATGGGCGACCTCGACAACTCGCGGGTCGCGCTGCTGTTCGAGGTGCGGCGCGACGGCAAGCCCGTCAATCCGATGCCGTACCTGCCTTCGTCGCAAGGCTGAGGCGGGCCGCGCCGCTGGAATGCGGCAGCGGTCGCTGCTACGCTAGGGTCTGTTCATGCGAGTCCTGCCGCGTGCGGGGCCGACGGACGTCTTCGGGGATGCGCGGCGCATGCCGTCGCGAGCCGGCCGTCGGCGTGAACGCGCGCGCATCGCCGATGCGCGCGTGCGTTGCTCCGTGCCACCGTTTCCGACAGGCCACCACAGATCCATGGAACACTCTCCGACACGCCGCTCGCTGCTGCTTGCCGCCGTCGCCGCGCCGTTCGTCGCCGCGTGCTCGTCGGCGCCCGTCGCCGACCAGGGGCGCGCCCGTGCCGCGCAGGCCGAACTCGCCGCGCTCGAAACAGCATCGGACGGCCGGCTCGGCGTCGCCGCACTCGATACGTCGAACGGCACGCGCATCGCGCATCACGCGCGCGAACGCTTCCCGCTGTGCGGCACCTATGCGGTCGCCGCCGCCGCCGCGATACTCGCGCGCGGTTCGCTCGACGCCTCGCTGCTGCCGCGCCGCATCCTGTATCGCCGCTATGACGTCGTGGCCGGCTCGCCGGTGACGGAAAGCCATGTCGACACGGGGATGACGATCGCGCAGCTGTGCGCGGCGATGCTGCAGGCAGGCGACAAGGGCGCGGGGAACCTGGTGATGGGCGTGCTCGGCGGCCCGCAGGCCGTCACGTCGTTCGCGCACGAAAGCGGCGACTCCGCGTTCCGGCTCGACCGCTGGGAACCCGAGCTGAACCAGGTCGCGCCCGGCGACGTGCGCGATACGTCGACGCCGGTCGCGATGGTCGACCTGCTGCAGCGGCTGCTGCTCGGCGACACGCTGCGCGAGCCGCAGCGTGCGCAGCTCACCGAATGGATGACCGGCGGCGCGCGCGGCGCGGCCGGGATCGCGGCGGGCGTGCCGCCCGGCTGGCGCATCGCCGACAAAACCGGCACCGGCGGCTACGGCACGACGACCGACGTCGCGGTGCTGTGGCCGCCGTCGCGTGCGCCGATCGTGCTGGCCGTGTCGTTTACGCAGCCGCGAGCCGACGCCGCGGTACGCGCGGACGTCGTCGCATCGGCGGCGCGCATCGCGACGGGCGCGTTCACCGCGGCGGCCTGAGCGCCCGGCGCATCTCGCGTAAAGCCCGCGTTTGGCTTATCGTGTCGGTCAGCGCGCGCCGGTGCCGGCGCGCGGTCTTGCCGCGCCGTTCTTCGGCGCGGTCGATCCGTTTACCCGGTTTACCCGCTTCGTCATGCGCCGACTTCTGCCCCTGCACGCGCTGCAGATCTTTTCGACGGTGGCCCGCCACCGCAGCTTCACGCGTGCGGCCGAGCAGCTGTGCCTCACGCAGGGCGCGGTGAGCCGGCAGATCCAGACGCTCGAGGCGCACTACGGTTTTCCATTGTTCAAGCGGCACGCAAAGGGCCTCACGCTGACGGCGGAGGGCGAGCAATTGCTGCCGGTGGTCAACGAGAGCTTCGCGCGGATCGAGGATATCTCGATGAAGCTCACGCGGCAGCGCACCGACCTCGCGCTGAAGGTGCCGACCTGCGTGATGCGCTGGATGCTGCCGCGCATCATGCGCTTCCAGGGCGAGCATCCCGATCTCCATGTGCAGATCACGACCGCGTGGCAGCACGTCGTCGATTTCTCGACCGAGCCGTTCGATGCGGCGGTCGTCTACGGCACGTCACCGGGCGCGGGTGTGTTCGCGCTGCCGCTGTTCGACGAGCGGTTGACGCCGGTATGCGCACCCGAGCTGCGGCAGGCCGCGCCGCTCGATGCGGTCGGCGATCTCGCGCGCCATACGCTGCTGCATCCGACGCGCGACCATCGCGACTGGCGCGCGTGGCTCGATCATGCGGGCGAGCGCACCGTCGACGCGGAGCGCGGGCCGACCTTCGACACGCTCGATCTCGCGACGAACGCGGCGATGCAGGGTTTCGGCGTCGCGATCGGCGACGTGACGCTCGTCGACGACGACGTCAGCGCGCGCCGGCTCGAACGGCCGTTCGACATCGTGCTCGAGACGGGCGCCCGTTATTTCTTCGTCTATCCCGAGAACATCGGCAGCCAGCAGAAGATCCGCGCGTTCAGCGACTGGATCGCCAGCCATCGCGACTGACGCGCGACAGCGCCGGCAACACGTCTTACTGGTAGGTCACGACAGCGATCATCGGTGCACGCGCGTTGCCCGGACGGTCAGGTAAAACGATTGCGCGCGAGGCCTGCGTAAAGCGGGCGGTCTTGATCGTGCGCAGGCTGGCCGCGTCGACGAACGCGACTTGCCCGCTCGCCGGGCGCGGGCAGTCGGGGCGCACGTGCGCATGCACGGTGTCGGCCGTATCGAGCGCGAACGAGCACGGCGGCTCGACGATCATGCCGGTGAAGTGGATGATGCCGGACGTGCCGGCGGCAAATGACGAGGACGAGGCCAGAAGCGAGGCAGCCAGGGCAAACGAGGCGGCAAACAGGCGATGCTTCATGACAGGCTCCAGAGAGGACGCGCGTCGCAGCGGGGCCGCTTGAATGGCAGTCCGTCAACGCTGCGATGCTGTATGCGTAAACGGCAGATCCGTCGAGTCCCTTGAATCGAAAATCATAAATATGGGATATAAGAAAATAACGCGGCTTTTCCAGAATCAATGTATGCCGTATTTTCGAGATAGCAAGTCAGGGTAATGCCGGTGTGGTACGTGCAACGGGCGGGCGGTCGTCCGGCGCCAGTCGTTCCCGAGGTCGTTGTGAGGTCAACGAATTGACGCGCCGCTGAGGCGGTGCGCGGGCGAAGGGCGGTGCGCCAAAGAAAACGGCCGCTCAGTGACGAGCGGCCGTTTGGCGTGGAGCGGTGTGGCGGCGGATCAGCCCGCGCGCTTGCGCACCGCGCCGACGATCACGAGCAGCACGATCGCGCCGATGATCGACGCGATCCAGCCCGCGCCCTGGCCGGGCGAGTACCAGCCGGCCGCGCGGCCGACGTAGCCCGCGACCAGCGAGCCGACGACGCCGAGCACGACGGTCATCAGGATGCCCATCTTGTCGTCGCCGGGCTTGAGTGCACGGGCGAGGAGGCCGACGATGAGCCCGACGACCAGGGTTTCGATGAATTGCAGCATGAACGCCTCCCTATTGCTGTTGAGCTGTTGACGAAAGGAAATGGACTCGTGCGGCGCGCCGGGGTTCCCTGCGGCGGCAAACCGGCGCGCGGCGTGCCGAGTATCGCACGCCGCCGCGTCACGTGGCGCAGGTCGCTGCGGGGCGCGCGCCGCCGTCGTTCATTGATAGTCGAGCAGAACCTGCGCCGCGGCATGAACGGAGCCGCCGCCGACTTTCGCGTCCGTTTGCAGGTAGGACGCGCGGAGCCGAATCGAAGGCGATCCGCCGGTGGCCTGGTTGTAGTTCGTCACGGTGTGCGATTTTCGCAGCACCAGCGGCTGGCCCGTCGTGGCATCGGCGATATGGATGCCGACGCCGGTGGCCTTGGCATCCGGGCGCAGTTGCATCCCGCCGGGCGTGCCGGCTACCACGTCGTCCAGCGGCGTCAGTTGATAGCCGATCCGGTTGTAACCGGCCGGACAGTTGTTCAACTGCACCTGAAAATCCGTCGCGCCGGCGGTCGAACCGACGCCGTTGAACTCGCGATGCTGCACGGGCGGCAGCGTGACGGTCTGATCGGGAATCGAGCACGTTCCGTTGATGAAGCTGACCTTGGCGGCCAGGTTGACCGGGTTCGACCCGCCGAGGAGGCCGGACTTGTAGTAGATCGTGTAATAGGCGCTGGCCAAGCCCGAATTGAGCGACCCGTCCTGCGGCGGCCGGCTGTCGCGAAACAGCATGATTTCGAGCGTGTTGCGCAGTGTCGTCTTCGTCGACGCGACGGCGACGTTACCGTCGACGATCATGCGTGTCGACAGGCCGGACACGTTGGTTTCCAGGTCGGGGCCGTCGGACACCCACACGCTTCCTTTGGGATACATCGCGATGCTCGTGATCTCGCAGGTGCTCTTGCCGCAAACGTCCTGCGGTGTGAAGTAATGACGCGCGACGACGGTGCCGGGCGTGGCGTTCCCGGGGCTGGCAACGGTTGCCTGTCCGAACGCATAGAGTGCGGCCGCGTCGGTCGAGAATGCGACGCATGCGAGCAGAAGCGACCAAGGGACCGCAATCTGGCGAAACGGGTGGCGAGCAACGCAGCCACGTGCGTCGCGCGTGCGCGCCATGACTGCCGGGATCGTGAGTCGGGTCAATACGGACGATTGGCGAAAGTGGGACATAGGGATTCCTTACTGAATGTCGGCGGTCGTCGAATCGGGCCGGCAAATGCTCTGCACGGTCTGAATGCCCGGCGCTTGCCGGCGGTGTTCCGCGACGGGCAGGTCGTACGCGATCCGGCAGATCGAGCCGGAATCGGCGCCCCACCGCACGGTCAGCGAGCCGCTGTCGTTGAGCCCGCGCGTGAAGATCTTGCTCGCCTGGCCGACGACGCCGACTTCCTTGCCGGTCTCGTCGTGCACGGCGGCGCCGAATGGCAGCGGCGTGCCGTCGGCCTGGCGCGCCTGAACGAGCGCCGCGCGGCCGGTGGCGGTCGCAAAGCGGATCAGCGGCACCGCGCCGGCGCGCGGTGCGATCTGCCGGCTGGTTTCCTTCAGATCGACATCCATCGAGATGCCCTTCGGATCGAGCGCGACCGTATTGAGGCTGTATGGCGTCAGGTACGGCACGACCGCGTAGCCGCTGCCATCGACCTTGACGCCGGACGCGTTCGTGATGCGCGCGCCGGCCGCGCCCGGCGCCTCGACGATCGCGAACGTCTCGGATACCGGCTGCGAGAACGTGATGCCGCCGCGGTGCGCGACCAGCGCGCCGCGCACGCCGAGCGAGCCTTGCTGGAACTCCGTGCCCGCGCCCGCGCTGGCGCTGACTTCCGCCAGGCGCGTGCGGTACGTGACGTTGGCGCTGCCGTCCGTGGACGAATTCGGTCCGGACGCGTGGTTCGCGCTGACGCTGTACGACAGCGCATGGTCTTCGCCGAGCGATCCGGACAGCGTCGACTGCAAGCGGGTGCGGCCGAGCGTATCGCGCGACACGTTGCCCGAGACGGTCATCGGGCGCTCGCGGCCGAACGGAATCGTGACGCTGGCGTAGTAGAGCGTGCTCATGTCGCCGCCGGCATTGCGCTGCCGCGTGGCCGTCAGGCTGTAGGACACGTTGCGGAACTGGTTCGTATAGCCGACCGAGTAGTTGACGTCCGAGCCGGGGCGGTTCCAGTAGTTGACGGCGGACGCCGTGGCGTTGATGCGCCCGCCGGTCGCGCCGAGGCGCTGCGTCAACGCCAGCGATGCGCGATGGCGCTGACGCCAGAGCGACTGGGTCGAGCGACCGTCGCGCGCGGCATCGCGCGCCTGCATCGCGTCGTCGAGGCCGAAATAGCCGTCCGTCGAATAACGATATGCGGCGAGCGCGATGTCGGTGCCGGTCGTTTCGACCGACTTCGCATAGCTGACGCGCACGCTCGAACCGCTGTAGCGCTTCGCGCCCGGGATTGCGGTCAGCGCATGCGTGACGTCCGCGCCGAACGCGCCGAACGTCGTGTTGAACGCACCGCCCAGCATCGCCGACGCGTAGCCGCCGGCGAGCGTGACGCCGCCATAGGCCGTCAGCAGGTTGGTCAGGCCCCGCTGGTACGTGGCCTGCGTGAACAGCGGCTGGCTCGAGCCGTGAGGATTGCGCAGCGTGCCGGCGACGAAGCTGTAGCGGCCGATGCCTGGCCGCAGCGACATCGGCACGGCGGCGTAGGGCACCGAGAACGAGTGCACGGAGCCGTCGGCTTCGGTAACCGACACCTGCAGGTCGCCGCCGTATCCGGTCGGATACAGGTCGTCGATTTCGAAATTGCCGGGCGCGACCGTCGTCTCGTAGATCGTCACGTCGTTCTGGCGGATCGTCACCTTCGCGTTGCTGTTCGCGATGCCGCGCACCACCGGCGCATAGCCGCGCAGCGAGTCGGGCAGCATCCGGTCGTCGGTCGACAGTCGCACGCCGCGGAATTGCGTCGAGTCGAACAGCTCGCCCGACGTGTAGCTTTCGCCGATGACGAGCTGCGACGACAGCGACGGCAGGTCGCGCTGCAGATAGGTCGCGAGGCCCTGGTACCGGCTCTCGCCGCGCGACGACCATGAATAGGACCCTTCGTGGCGAAAGCGCCAGGTGCCGATGTTCACGCCGCCGTTCAGGCCGAGATAGCCTTGCGTTTGCGCGGTGTGGCCGCTGGCCTTCGACGTGTAGAGGTTGAAGTTGTAGCCGAGCAGGCCGACGGTTTCGCCGGAGGTCCATTGATCGGGGCTCACGTAGCCGCGTGCCTTGCGCGCGAGCGACGCCTGCGGGATCGACAGCCGCAGCGTCTGTCGCGTGAAGTCGAATGCGGCACCGGCGCCCGGCACGACTTCGTCGAGTCGCAGGCAGGCGTCGTCGCCGTCCAGTCGCGCGACGACGTCCGGCGCGAGCTTGCCGAAATCGACGCCGACGCGCTCGAGCAGCGTGCGGTCGAAGCACGGACGCGCGTCGCCCGAATCCGGCGCGGCCACGAAGCGCACGTCGTAGCGGCCGATCCAGTCGGGACCGACATGCACGTCGGCGGTGTACATACCGGGCGCCGTCACGTTGCGCCGGGCGAAGCGCGACACGTCGAAATCCCTGCCCAGGCGGTTCTGCATGAATGCGCCGTCGAACTCGACTTGCGCGAGCGTGCTTTCCGCGGCGGCCGGTGTCGTCGCGCGGCCATCGGCGGACCACGCGGCGACGCAGGCCGCCACCAGCAGATGGATCGGCTTGACGCGTGGCATGTCGGCCGCGCCGCGGCGCGGCAGTCGAGTCGGGATCATGCTCAGTACTCCACAAGGTTTCGGATCGAGCGGGCGCGTTCGACGGGGTGCAGGCGCACGGGCGTGCGCGTTGTGCGGCGCGGCGCTGCGGCGGCGAATGGTCAGTCCGGGATGTCCGTGCCGGTCGTCTGGACGGCCAAACGACGGTGGACGAAAAGAGGTGAAGCGGCCGGCACGCGCCGTTGATGCGCGTTGACGGCCTCGATCGCGTTACGGTGCGACGCTGACCGGACGTTCGATGTCGGTTGCGCGGCCCCAGTCGTTGATACTGCCGAATTCGACCGTCGCGCCCGCGGCAGGCGCGCCGGCGAGATCCTTGATCGGGAACCGCTGCGTGCCGCGCGGCAGCACGTAGCCCATGCCGGCGTCATGCTTGCGCCCGGCCGACTTCAGCAGCACGTTGCCGAAATTGACGACGAACGGCGTCGGATTGCTGGCCTCGAGCGCGTAGCCGCCGTCGACGCGCACCACGCGCCAGTCGAGCTGCATGGGGGCGTCGTCCACGTTGCCGGCCAGCCCGGCGGGGCGATACATGATCTTGATGCGCGAGCGGAACGCCAACTGGATGCGGTTGCGGTCCTCCGTCGCGGACGCCTTCGGCGGCACTTCGAGCACGTTCAACCAGAACAGCGATTCCCGATCGGCAGGAAGCGGTTCGCCGGTATGCACGAGACGCAGCGTCTGGCCGTTGCCGGCTTCCATCCGGAAGATCGACGGTGTCAGCGTGAACGGCACGTCGATGTTCTCGGGCAGCGCGCGGCTGTCGCCGTCGTCGAGCCATGCCTGCACCAGCGCCGGACGCTTGCTGTCGTTCGTGAGCTGGATCGTGACTTCGCGCTCGCTGGACGGGAAGATGACGCGCGTGCCGGCGATCACGACGCTCGCGTCGGCCTGCGACGCGAACGCGGTGACGGCGAGGGTCAGCGTACGGAAGAGCTTCAACAGTTTCATGGGCGTGGAGAGTCGGATCGTTGGGGCAGGGAGCGGGCGGAAGCGGCACTTGCCGCGCCGCACGGCATGACGCGTGGAGATCGCCGGGGCGGCGACCTCCGCGCACGCGTCCTTACTGGTAGATCAGCGAGTACTCGACACGCGATTTGACGTCGCCGGCCTTCACGGCGCCCGCGGCGTAGTACTCGGCGAAGTAGTTCAGCTTTGCCTTGCCGTCGGCATCGATCGTGGCCATCTCGGTGCTCGCGCCGGTTTGCGCGCCAACCGGAATCGGCTTCTGCTGCGAATCCAGCACGTTGATCTGGACGCCTTCGGCGGCCTTGGCGCCCGTGTCGATCGTCAGTCGGCCGCTCGACTGATCGACGTTCGTGCCGTTTTCGAACATGACGCCGACCTTCACCGGGTTGCCATCGCCGACCGCGCAGCCCGTGAGCGCCAGCGAGAGCGCGCTGCGGCCGGCGACGGAGCCGACATCGGCGAGCGCGGTGGTGCTGACCGGCGGCAGCGGGACGGTGAGATCCGATCCGCCGGTGACGCTGCACGTCGACGCGATGACGTTGCCGTAGAAGTTGATGGTGCCGTCCGCCGCGTAGGCCGCGGACGAACCGGCTGCGCTCGCGACGACGAGCAGGAACGGAATTGCGCTGCGCTTGATGATGTGCATATTTAAATCTCCAAATAAACGTCGGTTTTCGAAAGCGCGAATTGGATTTAAATATCCGGGTGGCGCGTTTCGGTTGAAATTATCGCGGTTATGTAATGAGTTTGTAATACGATAAGTACGAAGTGATATTTGTTTTTAATAGGACAAGTACTAAATCGTTTTTGCCGGGATCGGCATTCAGGCAGGGCGCGGCGTGCGGGCCGGCGGGCGAGGGGCGCGCGAGCGCACGGGCCCCCGTCATCGGAAATCGATCGGGGGCCGGCGGTATCGGTCGGCGCTATTCGAAGCGGACTGGAATTGAAATAACGGGAGGGTGGTGGGCGAGGGCGCTCGGCATGTCGTGCCGCGCGATCACGTCATGCCGGGAAGGCTCGCGCGATCGCGCGGCTGCAATCTCGTTGTGCGCCGCGGGTCAGGCCGCCGGCGCGTCGATGGCCGGGTCGAGGCGGCGATAGCCTTCGGTCGCGCGCAGCAGCGTGCGCGTGTAGTCGCGTGCGACCTGTCCGGCGCGCACGTCCTCGATCCGCAGCTGTTCGACGATCTCGCCGTGCTGCATGACCGCGACGCGCTGGCACAGGAAGCCGATCACCGCGAGGTTGTGGCTCACGAGGATCATCGTCAGGTTGCGTTCGCGATGCAGGCGGCGCAGCAGGTTCAGGATCTCGGCCTGCACCGACACGTCGAGCGCGGAGGTCGGCTCGTCGAGCAGCAGCACGCGCGGCTCGACGATCAGCGCGCGCGCGATCGCGACCCGCTGGCGCTGGCCGCCCGACAGCTGGTGCGGATAGCGGAAGCGGAACGCCGGGCCGAGCCCGACTTCGGACAGCGCGCGGGCGATGCGCGCGTCGGCGTCGTCGATGCCGTGAATCGACAGCGGCTCGCGCAGTGTCTGGTCGACCGTGAAGCGCGGATGCAGCGACGCGTACGGATCCTGGAACACCATCTGCACGTGACGGCGGAATGCGCGGTCGGGCGTGCCGCCGACCGGCCGTCCGTCGATCGACAGGCTGCCGCCGGCGAGCGGCACGAGGCCGGTCAGCGCGCGCAGCAGCGTCGACTTGCCGGAGCCCGACTCGCCGACGAGCCCGAACACCTCGCCGTCGCGCACCGCGAAGCTCGCATCGCGCACGGCGTCGACATGGCCCGTGCGGGTCGGAAAACGGATCGAGGCGTGATCGACGTCGATCATCGTGCGGCCTCCCGGGGTGGGTTCGATGACGGCGCGGGCGAAGCGGCGTCGAGCCACGCCGGATCGCGCCGCAGCACCGGCAGTTCGTCGGGCGGGTTCGCGAGCGGCGGATTCGCCGCGAGCAGCCCGCGCGTGTACGGATGCGTCGCATCGCGCAGGTCGCGCGCGGCGCAGGTTTCGACGACGCGGCCGGCATACATCACCGCGACGCGATCGCAGAACGACATCACGAGCGGCAGGTCGTGGCTGATGAACATCAGGCCCGTGCCGTGTCGCGCGATCATCGCATCGAGCACCGCGAGCACCTGCATCGACACCGCGACGTCGAGCGCGGACGTCGGTTCGTCGGCGATCAGCAGGCGCGGACCGGTCGACACCATCATCGCGATCATCACACGCTGGCCCATGCCGCCCGACAGTTCGTGCGGATACGCATCGGCGACGCGCGCCGGATCGCGAATCTGCACGGCCGCGAGCGCATCGACGATCCGCTCGCGCAGCGCGCGGCCGCGCAACCCCGGCTCGTGCAGCCGGAACGCCTCGCCCATCTGCTTCGCGACAGTCATCACCGGGTTCAGCGAATACTTCGGATCCTGCAGGATCATTCCCATCTGGCTGCCGCACAGGCGCCGGCGCTCGCTCGCCGACATCGCGAGCAGGTCGTGGCCCGCGAAGCGCATCGTGCGGGCCGACCAGCGCGCGGCCTCGGGCAGCAGGCCGAGCAGCGCACGGCCTGTCAGCGACTTGCCGGAGCCTGATTCGCCGACGATGCCGAGCCGCTCGCCGGGCGCGAGCGTCAGCGACAGGTCGCGCACCGCGTCGGACACGACGCCGTCGTGACCGCGAAACCCGATCTTCAGGCCGTCGATCTCGCAGAGCGGCGCGGCGGCGTTGACGGAATTCAGTGGCATGTCACGCTCCATGACGCGGATCGAAGACGTCGCGCAGCCCGTCGCCGAGCAGGTTGAACGCGAGGCTGACGAGCAGGATCGCCGCGCCGGGCAGCGTCGCGACCCACCACGCGTCGAGCAGCACGTTGCGGCCGGACGCGACCATGAAGCCCCATTCGGGGCTCGGCGGCTGCGCGCCGAGGCCGAGGAAGCCGAGGCCCGCGACGGTCAGGATGATGCCGGCCATGTCGAGCGTCGCGCGCACGATCACCGACGACATGCACAGCGGCACGATGTAGCGCAGCAGGATCCGCGGGCCCGAGGCGCCTTGCAGCCGCGCCGCATGGATGTAGTCGGCCTGCGCGATGCGGATCGTCTCCGCGCGCGCGAGCCGCGCATACGCGGGCCACGCGGTGATCGAGATCGCGACGACCGCGTTGATCACGCCGGGCCCGAGCGCGGCCGCGAACGCGAGCGCGAGCACGATCTTCGGGAATGCGAGCGCGATGTCGGTGATGCGCATCAGCACGCTGTCGACGAAGCCGCCGCAATAGCCGGCCGTCGTGCCGATCAGGAGACCGATCGGCACGACGATCACGACGACGAGCAGCGCGATGCCGAGCGTGAGGCGCGAGCCGCCGATCAGCCGCGAGAGGATGTCGCGGCCGAGCTGGTCGGTGCCGAGCCAGTGCGATGCCGAGCCGGGCGGCAGCAGACGGTCGGACAGCACCTGGCGCAGCGGATCGTGCGGCATGATCAGCGGGCCGACGATTGCGACGACGATCAGCGCGACCAGGATCGCGAGCCCGAACAGGTTGAGCGGATTGACCGCGAAGCGGCGCCAGCGGCGGTACGCGAGGCCGAACGCGGCCTGCGAGCGCGACGCGGGTGCATCGGAAAGAAGCCACGCGCGCAGCGTGAGACGCTCGGCATTCATGTTCGGACGGCCTTCGGCATGGACGGGGAAAGAAGCAGGGTGGATGCGCTCATGTCGACGCGGCCCTCAGCGCGCACGCGGATCGAACACGCGGTACAGCGCGTCGGTCAGCAGGTTGACGGTGATGAACATCGCGCCGATCACGAGCGTCGCGCCGAGCACCGCGTTCATGTCGGCGTTCAGCAGCGCGCCCGTCAGGTACGAGCCGAGCCCCGGCCACGCGAACACGATCTCGGTGAGCACCGAGCCTTCGAGCAGGTTGCTGTACGTGAGCGCGATCACGGTCAGGAGCGGCACCGCGATGTTGCCGAACGCATGCCGCCAGATCACGCGGCGCTCGGACAGGCCCTTCGCGCGCGCGGTGACGATGTATTCCTGGCTCAGCTGGTCGAGCATGAACGAGCGCGTCATCCGGCTCAGGTAGGCGACCGAGTAGTAGCCGAGGATCGCGGCCGGCAGCGCGATGTGCGACACCGCGTTGCGGAACACGTCCCACTCGCCCGCGAGCGCCGAGTCGATCAGCAGGCTGCCCGTGCGCGGGTCGACCATGCCGTCGTACACGGGATCGAGCCGGCCGGGGCCGCCGACCCAGTGCAGCCGCGCATAGAACAGCAGCAGCCCCATCAGGCCGAGCCAGAACACCGGCACCGAACTGCCGATCAGTCCGACGAAGCGCGCGATGTGGTCGATCGGCCGGTTGTGCTTCACTGCGGCCGCGACGCCGAGCGGCACGCCGATCGCGATGCCGATCAAGGTCGCGATCGTCGCGAGTTCGAGCGTGGCGGGGAAGACGCGCCGGATGTCGTCGAGCACCGGGTTCGACGTCAGCAGCGACATGCCGAGATTGCCGTGCAGCACGTCGCGCGCATAGATCAGGAATTGCGTGACGAGCGGCTTGTCGAGACCGAGCGCGATGCGCTCGGCCGCATACGCCTCGGCCGACGCGCGATCGCCGAGGATCGCGAGCACGGGATCGATCGGCACCTTGCGGCCGATCACGAACGTCAGCGCGAGCAGGCCCGTGAACGTGACGGCGAGCGTGAGCGCCCAGCGCAGCACGCGCAGTGCCCAGCGCACGGCCGGGCGCCGCGCGGGCAGCGTGCGCAGTGCTTCGAGGGAGGAGGCGGGAGTCGACATGCGGTGAATCTTACGGCTTCTTCAGGTTACGGTACGACACGAGATCGTTGATCGGCCCGACGTCGAGCCCGCTCACGCCGGGCCGCGTCGCGACCTGCGCGACTTTCTCGAACATGATCGCGAACGGCGAGCGTGCGAGCATGTCCTTCTGCATCGCCTGATACCGTTGCGCGCGCTGCGCGGCGGTCGGCTCGGCGAGTGCGGCGTCGGTCTCCTTCGTCAGTTGCGGGATGTCCCAGCTGTTGCGCCAGGCCAGCATTTTATAGCTCGACTTGTCGGAATTGTCGGGGTTCCATGCAAAACCCTGCGCGTTGCTGTGCGGGTCGATGTAGTCCGCCGACCATTCGCCGATGTAGATGTCGTGCTGGCGCGCGCGGTATTTCGCGAGCGTCTGCTTGTTGTCGCCGGGGATCAGCTGCACCTTGACGCCGGCCTGCGCGAAGTTCGCCTGCACGGCCTGCGCGATCTCCGTGTACGGATAGTCGTTGCGCACGTCCATCGTCACCGGGAAGCCGTTCGGCACGCCGGCCTTCGCGAGCAGCGCCTTCGCCTTCGCGACGTCGAGCTTGTACGGGTTCGACTTCAGCGTGCCGAGGAAGCCTTCGGGCAGGAAGGTCTGGTGCACCTTGTAGGTCGTCTTCACGACGTTGGCCTGGATGCCCGAATAGTCGATCAGCCACTTCAGCGCTTCCTGCACCTCGGGCTTCGCGAGCGTCGGGTTCTTCGTGTTCAGGCCGAGATACAGCAGCGTCGCCTGCGGCGATGCCGCGACCTTCGCCTTGCCGGATTTCACGACCGCCGCGAGATCGTCGGGGCTCAGGTCGCGCGCCGCGTCGACGTCGCCGTTTTCCAGCAGCAGGCGCTGGCTCGCCGCTTCGGGCACATGGCGCAGCACGATGCGCTTCATCGCGAGCGGCAGCCGGTAGCCGTCGAAGCGCTGCAGCACGAGGCTGTCGCCGGCGCTCCACTTGACCAGCCTGTACGCGCCGGAGCCGGCCTCGTTGGTCTTCAGCCATGCGTTGCCGAAGTCGTTGCCCTGCTGGTGCGACAGCAGCAGCTTCTTGTCGACCACCGACGCGGGCCACGAGCCGAGCACGTTCAGCACGAAGGTCGGCGCGTACTTGTGGTCGGTCGTGATCGACACCGTCTGGTCGTCGAGCTTCTTCACGTTCGCCGCGACGTTCGCCTTCGTGAGGCCGATGCCCGTCAGCACGGCGGCCGGCCCCTTGTCGAGCAGCACCGCGCGCTGGATCGACCATGCGACGTCGTCGGCCGTCAGCGGGTTGCCCGAGTGGAACTTGAGACCCGGGCGCAGCTTGAACGTATAGGTCAGCCCGTCGGGGCTCACCGTCCACGACTGCGCGACATCGCCGTTGAATTTCGACGGATCGCGCAGGTCGACGCGCACGAGCCGGTCGTATGTGTTCGCGACGTATTCCTCCGGCACCAGCTCGTAGATCTCGCCGGGATCGAGCGTCGTGAATTCGTCGAGCAGCGTGGCCATCACGAACATGTCCTTCGGCGTTTCAGCGTGTGCGGCGCGAAGCGGAACGGCGGCGAGAACGGACGCGGCGGCCAGCGCCGCGACGAGCCGGGAGGTCAGGGGTTTCATGGGGCGCTTCTCCATCTGTCGTTGAAGTCGTTGAACGTGAACGGTGAGGGGAACATGCATCGTCGTTACATCAGCCGCCACGGGCCGCTCGCGGCGTTGTCGATCTGCGGCAACGCGCGCGAACCGGGCAGCTCGTAGTGCCACCACTCGCTGTCGATATGCGCGAAACCGGCCGCATGCATCACGCCGAGCAGCAGCAGCCGGTTGCGCTGCACGGCTTCGGGCAGCCCCGCGTGGAAGTGGCCTGACGCGGCCACCATCTCGTCGAAAGCGGTGCCCATGTCGAGCGGCTCGCCGTTCGCGTCGACAAGCGTCAGGTCGAGCGCGGTGCCGCGGCTGTGGTTCGAGCCGCGGCCGAGATCGGCGACGAAGTTCGGATCGGGCAGGAAATCCCACAGCACCTGCTGCGCCTGCGGCGGCCGGTACGCGTCGTAGATGCGCAGCGTGAAGCCGGCCTGGGCGGCGACGTCGACCGCGCGGCGCAGCGCGGCTTCGGCCGGCTCGAGCAGCAGGCAGTGCGCGTGGCGGTAGATCGGCTTGCCGGTCAGGTTGCGCTCGGTCGCATAGACGAGATCGATCTCGACGTGATGCGTGGCGGGCGTGATTTCGACGAGGCGGTGGCGGTTCATCGGCGGTCCGGGTTCGCTCAGGATTCGAATTGGTCGAACGTGCGCTGCAGCTCGCGGTTGCGCGCGACGCGCCGGTCGATCGCGGGACCGAGGCGGTCGACCACGGCGGTGATCAGCAGGTTGAACAGGCAGGTGAGCGGCGAGAGCGAATCCCAGAACTGCCCGACGTCGGTCTTCACCTGCAGCAGGTCGGCCGGCCATTCGCGCGCCCACGGGCAATAGAGATCGGTGACCAGCGCGAACGGCTGGCCGCGCTCGGCGGCCGCCTGGCAATAGCGGCGCGCGCTGCGCGAATAGGCGCGCGTGTCGGTGACGATGCAGTACGGCCGCTCGAACTCGGAATTCAGCGAATCGACGTACGAGCCCGACTGGCCGTCGGAATAGAACACGCGCGGGCGCAGGTATTCGAGATAACTGCTGAACGCGTTGCTGATGCCGCGGGTCGACTGGATGCCGAGGATGAACACGGCATCGGCATGCGCGATCCGGTCCGCGACCTGCGCGAACACCGGTTCTTCGGCGAGCCGGTACACGTGGCGGATCGCGTCGAGCTCGCGATCGAGCGACGATGCAAGCGTGCCGTCGCTGCGGCTGCTGTCGCTGGCGGTCGTGTCTGTGCCCGTGCTGCGGCGATATTCGTCGAGGCGATCGGTGATCATCCACGGGCGGTCGCTGCCGCCGCGCAGCTCGCGTTTCAGGTCGTCGAGATTCCGGTAGCCGATGCTGCGCAGGAAGCGCCCGACCGAGATGCCGCTGGTGCCGGCCTGCTGCGCGATCTGGTCGGCCGTTTCGAGCCCGAGCCGGTCGAGGTTCGCGAGCATGTAGCTCGCGATGCGCTTCGCGGTCGGCGTCAGCTCGGCAAAGCGGGATTCGACGGTATGGGCGAACGCGCAGGTCATCCGGCTGTTAGATGTTTGTCATTGGATGATTCGATGTCATCCATCTGACAAAGCCAAAATCATTCGCGCCAGCAGATAAAAACTATGGCTTGGCGGAAGGTGATAGGGTCGAACTGGCATGCCCAACGACAGCGGAGCGATGTACGGCAGCGGCAAATTATTCGTGGCAGACATATTTTTTGGTTATCTCTGACAGGAATAATTTGCGTTTATGCCTGTGCGCTCGCGACCAGCGCGATCCTCGCGCTCGAGAAGCGCGGCTTCCGGCCGCTGGAAGCCGCGATCGCGGCGCTGGTCGGCGTGATCGGTGCGTGCTATCTCGGCGAGCTGCTGATCGCGCCGCAGGACTGGCACGCGGCTGCGTTCCATCTGATCGTCCCGCAGATTCCCGATCATGCGGCGCTGACGATCGCCGTGGGAATCATCGGCGCGACGATCATGCCGCATACGCTGTATCTGCATTCGGGCCTCACGCAGGATCGCATCGCGCCGCGCGACGACACGGAGCGGCGCCGGCTCATGCGGTTCTCGAACCGCGAGGTCGTCGTCGCGCTTGGCCTGGCGGGGTTCGTGAATCTCGCGATGGTGATGATGGCGTCGTCGGCGTTCCATGCGAGCGCGCCCGGCATGACCGACATCGGCGACGCGTATCACACGCTGATCCCGGTGCTCGGGCCGGCGGCCGGCGTGCTGTTTCTCGTCGCGCTGCTGACCTCGGGCGTGTCGAGTTCGGTGGTCGGCACGATGGCCGGGCAACTCGTGATGCAGGGCTTCATCCGGCGCCGCCTGCCGGTCTGGGTGCGGCGCGCGGTGACGATCGCGCCCGCGTTCGCGGTGGTCGCGCTCGGCTGCGACGTCACACGCGCGATGATCGCGAGCCAGGTCGTGCTGAGTTTCGTGCTGCCGATGCCGATGATCGCGCTGCTGATGCTGTCGGCGCGCGGGGACGTGATGGGGCACTACGCGATGCGCATGCCGCTGCGGATCGTCGCGGGCGCGGCGACGGTCTTGATCGTCGGGCTGAACGCGTATCTGGTGTGGGCGGCGCTCAGCTGAACGGCGGCCGGAGGGCATGCGGGACGACGACGCCCGCGCGGCAGCCCGGATCGGCCGCGCGGGCGGTGTCGCAAACCTACTTTTTCAACGTCCGGTAGGAAACGAGATCGTTGATCGGCCCGATCTCCGGCCCGGTCGTGCCGGGGCGCGTCGCGACCTGCACGACCTTCTCGAACATGATGATGAACGGCGAATTCGCGAGCACGGACTTCTGCAGCGACTCGTAGCGCTGCGCGCGCTTCGCGGGCGACGGCTCGACGAGCGCGGCCTCGGTGTCCTTCGTCAGCTGCGGAATGTCCCAGCTGTTGCGCCACGCGAGCATCTTCGTCTTCGACTGGTCGGAATTGTCAGGATTCCATGCGAACCCGCGCGCGTTGCTGTTCGGGTCCATGTAGTCGGGCGACCATTCGCCGATGAAGATGTCGTGCTGGCGCGCGCGGTATTTGCCGATCGCCTGCTTCGCATCGCCCGGGATCAGCTTCACGCGGATGCCGCCCTGCGCGAAGTTCGCCTGCAGCGCCTGCGCGATCTCGATGTACGGATAGTCGTTCGGCATGTCCATCGTCACGTCGAAGCCGTTCGGCAGGCCGGCCTTCGCGAGCAGCGCCTTCGCCTTCGCGACGTTCTGCTTGTACGGGTTCGAATTCAGCGTGCCGAGGAAGCCTTCGGGCAGGAAGGTCTCGTGCACCTTGTAGGTGGTGCTGACGATGTTGTGCTGGATGCCGTCGTAGTCGACGAGCCACTTCATCGCCTGCTGCACGTCGGGTTTCGCGAGGTTCGGGTTCCTGGTGTTCAGGCTCAGGTACAGCAGCGCGGACACGGGCCACGACGCGACCTTGATCTTGCCGGCCTTGGTCAGCGCGGCGAGGCTGTCGGGACTCAGGTTGCGCGCGGCGTCGGCGTCGCCGTTTTCCAGCAGCAGCCGCTGCGCGGATGCCTCGGGCACGTGGCGCAGCACGACGCGTTTCATCGGGTACGGCGTGCGGTACTTGTCGAAACGCTGCAGCACGATGCTTTCGTTCGGCGTCCACTTGACGAGCTGGTACGGGCCCGAGCCCGCGTCGTTGGTTTTCAGCCAGCCGCTGCCGAAATCGTTGCCCTGCTGGTGCGACATCAGCAGCTTCTTGTCCAGGACCGACGCCGGGCATGCGCTCAGCACGTTGAGCACGAAGCTCGGTGCGTACTTGCGGTCGGTTTCGAGCACGAAGGTCTGCGGGTCGACCGCGCGCACCTTCTGCATCACGTTCGCCTTCGTGAGGCCGAGATCGGCGAGCACGCCGGCCGGGCCCTTGTCGAGCAGGGTGGTGCGCTGCAGCGACCACGCGACGTCGTCGGCGGTGACCGGGTTGCCGGAATGGAAGGCGAGGCCCGGGCGCAGCTTGAACGTGTAGGTGATGCCGTCGGCGCCGACCGACCACGATTGCGCGATCTGCCCGTCGAAGCGCGTCGGGTCCTTCAGGTCGACCCGCACGAGCCGTTCGTAGGTGTTTGCGACGTACTCGGACGGCACGAGCTCGTAGATTTCGCTCGGATCGAGGGTCGTGAATTCGCCGAGCTGGGTGGCGACGACGAAAATGCCGGGCGGCGTCGCGGCCTGCGCCGGCAGCGCCGGAACGAGGGCGACGAGCGTGGCGCTGACGAACAACCGGGACAGCAGATGCTTCATGCGGGCTCCATGAGAAAGGAATCGTGGTGCGATTCTCTCATCGACCGCGGCCCGGATGAAAATATTCGAAGGGCGCGCATGACGGCGCCCGCGGTGCGGCTTGCGGGCAGGGCGGGGGCGCCCGGCGGCGGCGGCGCTCAGATCACGCAGCGCGCGATCGCGAAGCGCATCGCTTCCTCGGCCGGCTCGCTGCCCGAGCCGCGCACGACCTTGACGACCGAACCGTGGCCCGACGGCGTGAGCGTGACGAAGTACGAGCGCGACCCGACGGTGATGTCGGTCACGCCATTGTGCTGCGACTGCTCGGTGCCGGACAGGCGGCTGTCGAGGCAGTTGGCGATCGCGTGGGCCGGGCGCGCCGACGACACGTAGATCATCGGCGCCGAGCCGGACGCGGCCGAGTCGGTCGAGGGTGCGGAACCGCAGGCGGCGAGCAGGGCGGCGGGAAGGAGCAGCAGGAATCGTTTCATGATCGGAATCGTCGTGTGTCTCGTGTCGAGGCTGGGGCGCGGGGTACGCGAAACGCGGAGCTTCGCGACGAAACCGCCGGAACCGTGCCGATTTTGGCGGTCGATGCGGGTGGCGGATGACGTCGGAGTATACCCGCGGCACTTGACGCGTACGGCCTGCTGAAACGATTCGATACAACAACAGGCGCCCGCTGGCGCACGAGCGCGACGGCTTGGTGACCAGGATCGGCGGAATGATCGCAATGAAGATGATCGCCGACACGAGAAAATGTCGTTCAGTCCCATCACGGCCGCCTGCGAATCGACCGACGCGTTGGAGTCGGACTCAGGTGAGCCGATACGCCGGGCCGGGCTTCACGTCATCCGGCAGCGGCTCGCGGTTCAGTTCGAGCAGCGTGCGCTCGATCGTCCGCGTCATCGCATCGAGTGCGAGGTGGTTCGGCCCGTCGCCGAACGGCTCGGCGATCGCATGGGCAATTGCGTCGAGCGCGATCAGCGTATAGGCGACGAACACGGTGACGAACGGCGTCGCCGCGCCGATCGAGTCGACGAGGCCGAACGGCAGCAGCACGCAGTACGCGTAGATGGTCCGGTGCAGCAGCACGTCGTACGAGAACGGGATCGGCGTCGATGCGATGCGTTCGCAGCCGCTCACCATCGACACGAGTTTGTCGAGGCGCGCGTCGAGCATCCACAGTCGCGTATCGGCGAGGCGGCCCGCGTCGGCGCGTGCGGCGAATGCTTCGCGCAGTTCATGGACGATCGCGATCGGTGCAAACCGGGCGGCGACGATGCGCGCATGGGTAGCGCCGTCGAGCAGCGCGCGCAGGTCCGCCGCCGGATCGGTGCCGCGCAGTTGGTGCTTCAGCGCATGGACGAACGCGACGACCTTGCGCACGAACGCCCGCCGCGCAGCGTGGTCGTCGTCGATCGCGCCGTAGCAGAGCGTCTGCGACACCAGCGTGCGCGTGGCGGTCAGCACGCCGCCCCACAGCTGCCGGCCCTCGCGGTAGCGTTCGTAGCTCGCGTTGTTGCGAAACCCCGCGAAGATCGCGAGCGTGAGGCCGATCAGCGTGAACGGCGTCGGGTTCAGCGGCACCTTCTCGCCGAGCACGCGGCCGCCGCCCCACACCGCGACGAGGCTGATCGCGAGCGTCAGCACGAGTTGCGGCAGGATGGTCGGCAGCACCGACCCGTTCCAGACGAGCAGCATCCGCAGCCAGTGCTCGCGCGGCCGAACGATCATCGCCGCGCTCCGTCAGGCGACAGACGCCGCCGGCGCGGCCGCGCGATGCAGCAGGACCGGCACCGACTTCGACGTCGGTGTGTTGCACACGTCGCCGACGCTGTCGAGCGGCACCAGCGGGTTCGTTTCCGGGTAGTACGCGCCGATGCAGCCGCGCGGGATGTCGTATTCGACGAGCAGGAAGCCGTCCGCGCGCCGCGCGATGCCGTCGTGCCACACGGTTTCCAGGTCGACCCGGTCGCCGGCCTGCAGGCCGAGCATCGCGAGGTCGTCGCGGTTGACGAACACCACGCGGCGCTGGCCGAACACGCCGCGATAGCGGTCGTCGAGCCCGTAGACGGTCGTGTTGTACTGGTCGTGCGAGCGCGTCGTCATCAGCGTCATCAGGCGCTCGCCGTGCAGCGCGCGGGCGCGCTGGATCGGCGTGTCGGTCGGCAGCGCGTGCGCGATGAAGTTTGCCTTGCCCGTCGGCGTCAGCCATTCGCGGTCGCGCGACGCGACACGCAGGTGGAAGCCGCCGGGCCGCGCGATGCGCGCGTTGTAGTCGTGGAAGCCGTCGACGGTCGCTTCGATCGCATCGCGGATCGTCGCGTAGTCGTCCTTGTACGCGAGCCAGTCGATCTCGCCGCTGCCGAACAGCGCGTGGCCCATGTGCGCGACGATCGCCGGCTCCGACATCAGGTTCGAGGAAGCCGGCTGGTTCATCCCGTACGACACGTGGACCATGCTCATCGAGTCCTCGACCGTCACGCCTTGCGGCACGTTGTCCTGCAGGTCGATCTCGGTGCGGCCGAGCGTCGGCAGGATCAGCGCATCGCGGCCGTGGATCAGGTGGCTGCGGTTCAGCTTCGTCGTGATGTGCACGGAAAGATCGCAGCGGCGCATGCCTTCCCACGTGCGCGGCGTGTCGGGCGTCGCCATCGCGAAGTTGCCGCCGAGACCGATCAGCACCTTCACGTGGCCTTCGCGCATCCCTTCGATCGTCTCGACGACGTCGTAGCCGTGGTGGCGCGGCGGCTCGAAGCCGAACACGTGGCCGAGCCGGTCGAGGAACGCCTGCGACGGCTTTTCCTCGATGCCCACGGTGCGGTTGCCCTGCACGTTCGAGTGGCCGCGCACCGGGCACAGGCCCGCGCCGGGCCGGCCGATGTTGCCGCGCATCAGCATCAGGTTCGTCAGCATCTGCACGGTCGCGACCGAATGCTTGTGCTGCGTGATGCCCATCCCCCACGTCGCGATCACATGCTCGCTGCGCGCATAGCGCTGCGCGAGGCCGTCGATCTGCTCGTACGGCACGCCGCTTTCGGCCGTCAGCGCCGACCAGCTCTCGTTGCGCAGGTCGTCGGCGAATGCGTCGAAGCCGGTCGTGTGCTCGCCGATGAACGCGGTGTCGAGCACGCGCGGCGCACCGGCGGCGCGCGCGGCATCGTCGAGTTCGAGCACGCGCTTCGCCATCCCCTTGATCAGCGCGAAATCGCCGCCGATCGTCGGCTGGACGAACGTCGATGCGATCTTCGTGCCCGACATCGTCAGCATCTCGAGCGGGCTTTGCGGATCGGCGAAGCGCTCGAGCCCGCGTTCCTTCAGCGGGTTGATCGACACGATCGTCGCGCCACGCTTCGCGCATTCGCGCAGCTCGCCCATCATTCGCGGATGGTTGGTGGCCGGGTTCTGGCCGAAGATCAGCAGCATGTCCGCATGCTCGAAATCGTCGAGCGTGACGGTGCCCTTGCCGACGCCGACCGACACAGGCAGCCCGCGGCTCGTCGCCTCGTGGCACATGTTCGAGCAGTCGGGGAAGTTGTTCGTGCCGTACCGCCGCACCAGCAGCTGGTAGAGGAACGCCGCCTCGTTGCTCGCGCGGCCGGACGTGTAGAACGCGGCCTGGTTCGGGTCCGGCAGTGCACGCAGGTGGCGCGCGATCAGTTCGAACGCGTCGTCCCAGGCGATCGGCACGTAGCGGTCGGTCCGCGCGTCGTACACCATCGGATCGGTCAGGCGGCCGTGCTGTTCGAGCGCGAAATCCGACTGTTCGAGCAGCTCGGTGACCGTATGCGCGGCGAAGAATTCGGGCGTCACGCGCTTGCTCGTCGCTTCGGCGGCCACGGCCTTCACGCCGTTCTCGCAGAATTCGAACGTCGATGCGTGCTGGCGGTCGGGCCACGCGCAGCCCGGGCAGTCGAAGCCGTCCGGCTGGTTCTGGCGCAGCAGCGTGCGGTAGTTGCCGCCGGTGACCTTTTCCTTGATCAGGTTGATCGCGACGGCTTTCAGCGCGCCCCAGCCGGCGGCCGGGTGGTGATACGGTTCGATGCGCGCGGTGGCGGATTTCTTTTTCATGGTGCAGCGGGTGTCGGGGTCGATGCGTGCAGAGTACGCGGCGCGCTCGCCCGGCTGTATGTACACCTGGTCACTTCAAAAAAGAGTACAGTTGCGGCCATCCAGGCAGTGCGGATCGCAACTGTGTTGTTGAAGGGAAGTTGAAAGGGAGGCGCGTGAAGCGTTACGAACAACTGGCCGACGATCTGCAGGCGCAGATCGAGCGTGGCGTGTACCGGCCCGGCGAGCGGATTCCGTCGGTGCGGCAGGCGAGCCGGCAGCAGCAGCTCAGCGTCACGACCGTGCTGCGCGCGTATCTCGTGCTGGAGAGCCGCGGCCTGATCGAGAGCCGGCCGCAATCGGGCTACTTCGTGCGGGCGCGCGCGTCGGCGCCGGCCGAGGCCGAGCTGCACGTGTCGGCGCCGGCCGCCGAGCCGTCGGCCGTGGACGTGAGCCGGCTCGTGCTGTCGACGCTGCGCTCGATCGCGCGCGACGACGCGGTGCCGCTCGGCTCGCCGTATCCCGATGCGTCGCAGTTCCCGGTGCAGCGCCTCGCGCGCTACGCGCAGGCGATCGGCCGCCGCCGCACGCGCTGGGGCGTGATCGACGATCTGCCGCCCGGCAACCAGGAGTTGATCCGCCAGATCGCGCGCCGCTATGCGGAGCGCGGGATCGCGGTCGAGCCGGGCGAGATCGTGATGACGATCGGCGCGACCGAGGCGATCAACCTGTGCCTGCAGGCCGTCGCGCGGCCGGGCGACACGATCGCCGTCGAGTCGCCGACGTTCTACGCGATGCTGCACGCGATCGAGCGGATGGGCATGCGTGCGCTGGAGGTGGCGACGCATCCGGGCGACGGCATCGATCTCGACGCGCTCGAACGGATCCTCGGGCGCGAGCGTATCGCCGCGTGCATGGTGATGCCGAATTTCCAGAATCCGCTCGGCTTCCAGATGCCCGATGCGCGCAAGCGCGCGCTCGTCGAGCTGCTCGCGAAGCACGGCGTGCCCGCGATCGAGAACGACGTCTATCACGAACTGCATTTCGGCGACGCGACGCCGAGCGCGCTGAAGTCGTACGACCGCGACGGGCTCGTGCTGCATTGCGCGTCGTTCACGAAGAGCCTGTCGCCGCGCTACCGGATCGGCTGGGCGATGCCGGGCCGCTACCGCGACCAGGTCGAGAAGCTGAAATTCCTGAACACGCTCGCGACGCCCGCGATCGAGCAGCTCGCGATCGCCGAATACCTGAAGCACGACGGCTACGATTTTCACCTGCGGCGGATGCGCAAGCAGTACGCGCAGCAGGCGAGCCTGATGAGCGCGATGGTGCGGCGTTTCTTCCCGGAAGGCACGCGGCTGTCGCAGCCGCAGGGCGGGTACGTGCTGTGGGTCGAGCTGCCGTCGCGGGTCGATGCGATGAAGCTGTATGCGCTCGCGCTCGCGCAAGGGATCACGGTCGGGCCCGGCCACATGTTCTCGGCGAGCGCCGATTACCGGCATTTCATCCGGCTCAACTACAGCTATCCGTGGTCGCGGCAGATCGAGGACGCGTTGAAGGTGCTGGGGCGGCTCGCGTCCGAGTGCGCGGGGCGGTGAGCGGCGCCGCGCGCGCCGCGATACGCGGCTGCGGGCGGCGGCCCGTCGCAGGCCGCCGCGGGTAGCATTACCGCGCGTGCGGCGCCTGCAGCTCGGCTTGCGCCGTGCCGGCCATCCGCCGCATGTCGAAGCCCGACGGGTGCTGGTACACGCGCAGCCCGAATTCAGGCAGCACCGCGATCAGGTGATCGAACAGGTCGGCCTGGATCGTCTCGTAGTCGACCCAGGACGTCGTGTCGGTGAAGCAGTACAGTTCGAGCGGAATGCCTTCGGCGGTCAGCGGCAGCTGGCGCGCCATGCACGTCATGTCGCGGCGGATGCGCGGATGGCCCTTCAGGTAGTTCGCGACGTACGCGCGGAACGTGCCGAGATTCGTCAACTGGCGGCGGTTCGCCGGGCATTCGCCGGCCGCGCCGAGCGTGCCGTTCCATTGCGCGATCGCGTCGACCTTGTCTTCCAGGTAGTCCTTCAGCAGCGTCAGGCGTTCGAGCCGTTCGATCTCGTCGTTGCCGAGAAAGCGCACGCTCGTCGCGTCGACGAACAGCGCGCGCTTGATGCGGCGCCCGCCGGCTTCGGTCATCCCGCGCCAGTTCTGGTAGCTCTCGGTGATCAGCTTCCACGTCGGCACCGTGATGATCGTGTGATCGAAGTTCGCGACCTTGACCGTGTTCAGCGTGATGTCGATGACGGTGCCGTCCGCGCCGGCCGACGGCATCGTGATCCAGTCGCCGATCCGCAGCATGTCGTTCGACGACAGCTGCACGCCGGCGACGAGGCCGAGCAGCGTGTCCTTGAAGATCAGTGTGGTGGAACTCATAAAACCGGCCTTATGGAAAGGAATTGGTTCACTGGCGCTTACAAATTGCGCAAATTGTTACAAATTAGCGTGTCGGATCTGCGTGTCTGCTGATTGCGTCAACTATTGTGGATGCATGCGCTGACTAGGGTTTAGCCCCGCAACGCGGGCGAATGTGTCACCGAAACATAATGGAAGCGCATCGGCCAGTCGTCGCGCACGACAGGAGGTTCGACATGATGGTCGAGGTAGCGCAAAACAGCGAGGAGTGGGCTGAAGTAGCGTGTGTGGCGACGGTAAAAAGCGAGTGATCATGTTGCGCTTTGATCCTGCCATGTTGTACTCGCTGTTCGATCGGTTGGATACCCCACCCGCGACACGTGAGCAAATTCTCGACGCTTTTCGGCAGCCCGCGCGCTGGATCGTGCCAACGCCTCACGCCGCGCCAAGTCGATTGCCCTGTCCAAAAATGGGGATGCATGTAAATGTGGCCAACGCCATTGAACGCCGGGCCGCGCTCAACTACATGTTTGACGACGAGATATTCGGCTATCTCGACGCCGCGGTTCCGCTATGTGTCCAGTACGTGGGGAGGAACGGGCGAACAGTACGCTATAACCATACCCCGTCGTTCCTGGTGATGACAGCCGAGGGACTTTATTTAGATGACTGGTTGCCGTGCTGTCGTGTAGAAAAGCTCGTCACGCAAGGTGGCAGTCGCATTGTTGCCGGGGATGATCAACCGCGCTCGCCTCCGTTCGAGAAGGCAGCGCTCAGCTTGGGCCTGACGTACCGTATCCGAACGGACCACGAATTGTCCGAGAGAGTAAGCCGTAACCAGGATTTCTTTCGGACTTATTTGCTCGACAGCATGTGCCCCAACCCGGGCTTCGACCGGGACATTGCCGAGTTCTTTCGCTGGAACGGATACGCGACTCTCGAAGAATTGTTCGATGCGATTCCGCATCGAACGAAGGATGAATTCTATTCGGCTCTGGCAAACCGAAGAATGATATCTGACTGGTCGAGTGCATTTGTCAAGGACTGCAATCGATTTATGGTGTTCCGGGACACGATCACGCTTGAGGTGTATCGATGTTCGAGCACGCGAGTTACATCGGAGCGTTTGCCACCTTGGCGTAGGGAATTGTTGTCCATTGGAACGAAAATCTCCCTTGCCGGAACGGTTTACACCGTAGCAGCGTCCGGGGATCTCGACGTGTTGCTTCAGTCGGACGAACTCCGAGAGCCACTTATACTGCGGCAGTCGTTCGTTGAACGGGCCTATGCGTCGGGAACCCTTGTACTGATCGATGACGTTGACGGTCCCCCCCAACTGGCCTTGGATTCGCCGTGGCGATATGCAACCACCGGCGCAGTATTGCATGCGCAGAAGATGCGAGACCTGTTGGCCGCTTGGGAGGCGGGGGTGCGCAGTGAAGCGGTCCGGCAATACACTGACCGGACGTACCGCGAGTACGCTCAAAAGAAGCGTAAAGCGTTGGCAAACGGAACGGACGTGTTGGCAGCGTTCCTGCCGCGCTGGCCAGCACGGGGAAATCGCTGCGTGAAAGTGAAGCCGGAGGTCAACGCGCTGATTGCCAAGACGATCGAGGAAAAGTACGAGACGCTAACTGGGAAGTCCAAATGGTTTGTGTACGCCGAGCTCTGTGATCGACTGGCGCAGATCGGTGAAACGGTGTCGAAGCAAACCTTCCTGAAGCGTATCAAACGAGAAGACGGCGCACGTGTGGCGCGGAAACGGCGCGGAAGGAAGGCCGCGTATCAGGTGACACCGCTGTATTGGACGATGAATCGAGAGACGCCCCTTCATGGGGACTACCCGATGCAATTTGTCCACATTGATCACACACCTCTGGAGATAGACGTAATCTCGATGGAGACCGGCGAACCGTTGGGGCGCCCGTATCTGACGTTGCTGATATGTTCATACAGCCGCCGAATTCTGGGTTTCTATCTTTCCCTGTTGAGTCCGCGATATTTGAGTTGCATGGCGGCCATCCTCGATATGATCCGTCGCTTCGGACGCGTGCCGTCGACCTTGATCTTTGATGGCGGAGCGGAGTTTGGCTCCAAGGACTTCATCGGCTTGCTGGACTTTCTGAGGGTCGAAGCCAAGAGTCGCCCCGCGTCTGCTTGCCGACACGGCACGGTGATCGAGAGGCATTTTGGTATTACACAGTCGATGCTGCTTCACAATCTTCCTGGTAATACGAAGATGCGTCGATGTGTTCGTGAATTGACGCAAGAAACAGACCCTGCGCGATTGGCCAACTTGACGTTGCCGGACTTATATGAGGGCCTAGAGAAATTCTTTTTCGAAATATACGATACCCGGCGTCATGGGACGTTGCTGGCATCGCCACGATCGATCTACGAGAGCGGCATACAAATTACCGGGGAGCGGCTCAATCGTCTGAAGCGCTATGAAGACTGCATACCCCATGCATTTCCGACCGTTCGGGGCACCACACGCGTTCTTGACGCACAGCGCGGTTTGAAATTGAACTATGACTGGTATCGCAATCCTCGACTGGAGTTGACGCGCTATCACCAACGAAGGGTCGAGGTCAAAATGCATTTGCTGAGACCGGAAATCGCGTATGCCCATGTCGACGGGGAGTGGATTCCCATGTATTCGACCCGCTGGCAGTTGGATGAACAAGCAACCGATTTCGTGAGCCAGGCCCGGGCCGAAGAGCGACTTGTCTTGTGCCGTAGGACCCAAGTATCCCACCTGAAGTCAATGGTCGAGACAACGCGCCTGGCCGGCGAAATGATTGAATCGTCGGGGCATCGAGCGTCGGTCGAAACGGTGCCGGAGGCTGCGTCTGCATTGCCGGCCGCCAGTTCGACTGGCGTGAAAACGCCCAACGTGTCGATGGAGTCGACGTTCGAGAAACTGGAAACAGGAGGTGTTCGTGGGTACCGGTACACGATCGAAGGCCCGCACTGATGTTTTGTATCCGCGCGAATTAGAGGCCGCCGCTGCTCCCGTGAGGTTGGCCTACTTCAAAGATTCAATTGTGGCCCATCCTATGTTCGATGCGAAGCTTGCCGAGCTACGATCGTTGGTCGGTGGGCCGGCCCCGGCGAAAACCGGACACGAGGTAACGCTTAAACTTTGAGGTAGTCTTCCGCCTATGTTTAAGCCTA